>JBHHYX010000197.1:0-9623 GCA_046757765.1 Acidobacteriota bacterium
GGCAACCAAATCATCACCTCAATGGCCGCTCGGCGGTATGAGGTCGCTCGCTACCTATCTATAGCCCAAAATAGTTGATCCCCCAGGTTGAGCGATTGTGCCGCCAGGTCACTGAACCACGAACGTGAGTGTGATTTGGCCATCCGGATTGGGCCGGGCGCGGACGCTTCGGTTCAGTTTTCACGGCAACGGCGCGCACATCGTCAATGCGGCGCATCTGAGAACCAGATTCTCAGAATTCCGTCGTAAGCAGCTAAACCTCAGCAGCTCTTGCATTTGAGATTCCATGTTTGCAATCTACTTTGGGAATTGGTGGTTGCGACTTGGGAATTGCGAAGCTAGGAGACCGGCTTGGGTTCGTACATCTGGAGGGCTTCGCGGGCATCCCGGCGAACTTTTTGGATCAACGCGAGAGGTTTGATCGGACGGGCGTGGGGAGCGTAACTGAGCACCAGCCTGGAAGGAAACTCCAGTGTTTCGCTGGAAAGTTTCAGGATGACCGCGCCCTCCGGGGCATCCGTCACAGAAGTGCCCCACTTCTCTCGAATCCAGGGGGCAACCGTGGAATCGAAAAGGATTGCCACGCGATGCTTTCCCATCAAACGGAGAAAATTCTTCTTGTAGCGAGCCACGTCCAGATCCTGAGGAGCCGCGAACGCCTCGTCCAACACCCTGACGGAGAGGATCCTTTCAAACTTGAACGTTCTCAAGTCCTGGCGAAGCTCACAGTATCCGGTCAGGTACCAGTAGCCCAGGCTCTTGGTTAGAAAGTAAGGCCTTACGGTTCGCCTGCCGGTCTCATTTCGGGTCAGCGAATAGTAATCTAGGTTGACCTTCTGATTGTCCTCAATGGCTCGCCGCAGCAGCGTGAAGTGGCGGGAAACCGGACTGGAAGCCCTTTCGAAGATGATGCGATCCTCCAGATAGGAGGGCGGGTCGACGGACTCGGAAATGGCTTTTTCGATCTTCCGCTGCAGGGAAGAGACCGTTTCCGGATCCACCTCCGGGTCCAACAACTGGAGCGACATGAAGAGCGCCATGGCCTCGGGGTGTGTGAATCTGAGGGGGCGATTGAGCATCTGATCGAATTCGATGTAGACCCGATCCTCTTCCACGTAAATATCCACGTAATCGTCGGGCTGAAAAGGAGGCTTCCCGATGAGGAGAATGAAGTCCAATTCCTTCATCAACTGGTCGGGATGCATGCCCACCTTACCGGCCAGTTCTTTCACCTGAACTCCCTGGTTCTGAGAGACATAGCTCATGATGAAAAGAACCCGGTTGATCCGCTCGGTGACATTCATAACAGCCCCTTCAGCAGTCGCCGAATCTGTTGTTGAATCTCCTCGGGATCGAGGACGCGAACATCGGTTCGCTGGGAAAGGACCCAGGACAGCAGGCCGTCCCGGTTCGTAACGCCCAGACGAAAGATGTTGTCGCCGACGGGTTCGGCAGTGGTCAACTGGGACAGTAACTCCGGCAGTCGGTGCCCCGAGACTTCGAGAGTCACTTGAATGGGTTGATGGAATTGAAACTCCCAGGGCTGTTGGTTCTGGTAGGATTTCAGCGAGAAATCATGGGAAATCTCATAATCAGGAGTGCCGGGACGCCGAGAGTTCACTCTCAACTTCAAGATCCTGGTCAAGACGAAACAACGCAGGTCCCGGCGCAGGTGATCCCAACCGATCAGACTCCAGTTCTTCTGCCTGAAGATCAGTCCGTAGGGATCCACTTTACGCCGGGTCGTTTCTCCCGTCGTGAAGGCATGATAAAGAATCTCAATCCATTTCCTGCGCTCCAGTGCCTCCTGGATATGGCGAATCCATGGAGATCGTTGAGGTTTCCTGCCCTGAGGCGAATAAGTAATGGTCAGTCCCGGAGGAGGAGGCGGAATCACGTGATGGACGCTGATGATCTTATGCAGCGATGACTCCAGCTGATCGCGATAGGGGAAGCTGCGGTTCTCCAGAACCGCCCCCGCCGACAACATAAGCAAAGAAGCTTCTTCGGCCGTGAACTCAATTTCCGGCAGGAACAGCTTCTCCTTCTCGATGATGTAACCCTCTCTCTTGACGCTCAAGCCCCCTCGATAGTCGATGGGGATTCCAAGCGATATCAGCTCGGCCTTGTCCCTCTCGAACTTCCGCTGGTTGGATTCCTCTACTCCTCTAGCATAGTCCTCGGGAAAATGGTTCTTAATCTCCTGCCAAGAAACGGGCTTCTGTGCATTGAGCAAATAGGTGATCAGATCCAAGAGACGCTCTGTCCGGTTCACCGGGGGTAGTGTATGGGAAGGAGACGAAAAGGGTCAACTGGCCACCTGGAGTCTCCGCCGGAACGATCTCTTCACAAGGGATGAGCGATTTTTGGGCGCGAGCAAGCTCAAGATCTTGTGTTCAAGCGGATTGTGGAGGGCAGCCCGTCCCGGGGGCGTTCTGCCGGGGATCGTGGAGACGCATGATTTTCAATACATTAAAGAATAAAAAGCATATAATTCACCAAATTGTTCTTGACGGCACTCCCCCAATGGTTTAATGGGTAGTGTTCGGAAAGGAGTCGACGAGATGGCTTTCATCATTTGTGAACCTTGCATCGGAACCAAAGACACTGCTTGTGTGGACGCTTGCCCGGTAGATTGCATTCATCCCCGAAGCGATGAAGAGGCGTTTGAAAAAGAAACCCAACTCTATATCGATCCAGAGGAATGCATCGATTGTGGCGCCTGCGTCCCGGAGTGTCCGGTAGAAGCGATCTTCCCTGAAGATGAGGTTCCAGAGCAGTGGCAGAACTACGTTGATGTCAACTACAATTGGTACGAAGCCAGCCAATAGAGGTTCCGCATCCTCGTTATTCTCCCGCCCCGGGAGGTAGCGACTTTCCTTCCATCGAGGGTTCGACGCCAGTAGATGGGAGGTTGGCTTCGCCCGCTCATCCGTGTTGACTGTGTCGGGCAAGAGTGGTGGATGTAACGCGCTCTCAGATGTGTTGCACTGACGACGTGCGCACCTGCCCTGTAAACTGAACCGAAGCGTGAGCGCCCGGCCCAATCCGGATGGCCACTCACTCACGTTCGTGGTTCAGTGGCTTGGCGGCGGAATCGCTCAACCCTGGGGAATCGAAATTTCAAATATCTTTGTAAATCTAGAGCCCGCTTCGCAACCGACGTCCTATGAATAATCCGGGCCAAGACTTCGACGCTTCCGGTCCCTGGCCTCAAAAGTCGAGGGTCAGGGTGACTCCTCCGCTTCGACCGGGAGCTAGAACGGTTCGCCTGTCGGGACTGATGAAGTAGTCTTTGTCGAAAAGATTCTTGAGCTGAAAGCGCAGTTCCACCTTGGAGTCCAACCGCCATCCGCCCCCCAAATCAACGAGGCCGTAACCCGTTGTGACGCGCTCGGTGGGTCCCGGACGGGCATCCCGCCCATAAAGGGCGCCCCGCATGTGTAGATAAGCCCCTTCGCCCAGCTGTTGACGCACCCGCAGGCTCAGGTTGTGGACCGGCACGTCGTCCAGGGCCTGGCTGTCGTCGAGGGAAGTCCCACGGGCCCTCTGGGCGCCGAAGTCCAACTTCAGACCGGGTCGTGGATCCCACTGCGCTTCCAGCTCGAACCCATAGAGACGAGCCTGCCCTCGGTTCCTGAAAAAGAAGAGATCTGTTCCTGACTCGAAGCGCTCCACCAGGTCATCGATGCGGTACCGATAGGCGTAGAAAGCCCAGCGAGTGTTGCCGGAGAAGTATCGAACCGCCAGGTCGACTTGGAGACTGGATTCGGGTTTGAGGTCTGGATTTCCGGTCACGACTCCGCGGCCAGTCAACCCCTGGAAATAGCGGTCTGAAAGTGTGGGATCGCGGAATCCTCGCGAAACCTGTGCCGTCACCATCAGGCCAGCGACAGAGGCGTTGAGAGCGCCAAAACCGGATGTGGCGGAGTTGCCGGTCGATTGAAAACCCAAGGCGCCTCCGGAATTCCGTGTGGCGACGTGGTCCAGCCGGACTCCCCCCGAGGCGCTCAAGTGGCGATTGAGCAGGACCTCCGCGCTTGCAAAGACGGCACTGTCGGTCCGGTTGGCGTCTCTTATCGAGAGGGCCTCTCTGGTCGAGACCGGAAGGTCGGCCCTATGGAAGAGGGTTGTCCGCTCTGTTGCCCTCAGATCGAACCTGCCATTGCAGTCGAACCCCACCTCCAGCCGAGCCCGCTTCAGGGGTCGAACGGCCACGGCGCGAACGCCAAAGTCCCTGGCCTTGACATCCGATTCGGACAGTGTGCGGCTTTGCCCGGCCGCGGGCCGTCGGTCGCGATCGGTGATCAGGCGATAGCTGCCTATGAATCCGTTGACGGTCATCCGGTTGAAGCCGCCCACAGGGCCCAGGTCATAGGAGAGAGTCAGGCGCGTCGAGTCCTCGCGGGGGTAGAAAAACCTAACAGTATCCGAGTTGTTGCGGGGCCGTCCGATGTCCCGTCCGGTGTCCCTCTGCAAGCCCAATGACAAGGTCCCGGGCCCCCACTCAAAGTCGCCTCCAACCAGCCAACTGCCGTTCTTGGCGCCTGAGTTGGGGACTACGCCGAGGGGGCTGTCGTAATCGTCAAACTGGCGGAAACTGCTTTGCAGGAGGAAGCCTCCCCCGGTAAACCCTTTTGAGATCTGGAGAGCCGCACCCTGGTAGGGCTCGCCCCCGGCCAGGTTCCCCGCAAAACGCACTCGCAAGGGAGATTCCGGTTCTGGCCGCCGCCTGCGGGCATGGATGACGCCTCCGAACGCGTCGGAGCCGTAAGCAACGGAACCCGGTCCGCGGGCCACTTCAATGGCTTCCAGAAAGAAGGGATCCAGATAGGTAGCGCTGGGCCCGGCCCTCCGTTCCGTAGTGACTCGAGCGGAGTCGATCAAAAGCAGCGTCCGCCCCCGGGCCAGTCCCCGAATCGACGGCACTGCCGCATGCCCTTCCGACAGGAAGCTCACGCCGGGAACATCCTCCACGGCATGGACAAGACGGGCGGGTGAGCGTATCTCCAAATCTCGCCGACCCACCGAGGTCGTTCCGCTGGCCGGTGGGCTGTCGATGTTTGGGCTGACTCCCGAAGTGACGGTAACGGTGGAAGAGGCGACTGCGGAAACTCGAACCACCAGCGGCTTCCCTGGTGGGATCTCTTCGATCAATACGGGTGCTAGATACGAACCGTAAGACAAAACGACCAGCAACTCGAATGGCACAGAGGGATCCGGCTGCCAGGTAAACCGACCCTGCCGGTCCGTCAGCACGGAACCGCTATGTCCTGGAATGGAAACCGTGGCGTGGGCGACAGGGCTCCCGTCTTCGAACAGCACCTGTCCCTCGAGTGCCAGGAGAGGTGTAATCAGTATCGAACTGATGAGAAGACACCAGACCCACCTCATTCTTTCGGGTCGTTCCCTTTCTTCGCTTTCATCTTGGCTCCCGAGATAGGATAGCGGAATTCGGCCGGGCCCGTGGTGAGCTTTCAGAGAGGCGCCGGCCCGCGCCGAAATGCCGTTCCAAGTCACGCTGGCCTGAGGGTGCAGTGGACATCAGGCCTTCCTCCGTGCACTATATTGAAAGCTGGCCGGGCGGCCTGTGGGGCTGAGCGAGTTATGGGAATATTCAGACGACAGAGGGTTGGTTCCGTTGTTTGCCGCTCCTGCGGCCTGTTGGTTGGAGTCAACGATGCGGAGTGCTACAACTGCGGCTGCAAGAATCCGGGCTTATGGGGCTTTGCTCCCGTCCTCAGGCAACTCGGGAAGGATTTGGGTTTTGTCAACATCGTCACTGGGGGCTGTGTTCTCTTGTACCTGGCCACCTTGGCGGTCGATCCGTCCGGTATTCGGATGGAGGGACTTTTCTCGCTCCTCGCGCCCAGTGGGGGAGCTCTCTTCTTATTCGGGGCCAGCGGGGCGGCTCCGTTTTTTGGAGCTGGCCGCTGGTGGACGGTCCTGAGCGCGGCCTGGCTCCACGGCGGGCTCTTGCACATTGCTTTCAACCTGCTGTGGGTGCGCCAACTGGCCCCCGCCACGGCCGAGTTGTACGGCGCTGCAAGAACCGTCCTCATCTACACCGTTTCTTCCGTCCTGGGCTTCTTCTTGAGCAGCGCCGTAGGGCAGTACTTCTGGTTCTTGCCCGGCCCCTTGAGAGGGGCACGGATGACCATCGGCGCCTCCGCTCCCATTTTCGGTCTGCTGGGCGCCTTGGTCTATTTTGGACGGCGGGGTGGGAGCAGCCACATCGGGAGTCAGGCCAAGATGTACGCCGTAGCTCTGGGACTGTTTGGTCTCTTCTTTCCGGGAATCGACAACTGGGCTCACCTGGGAGGTTTTCTGGGAGGGTATCTCACTTCTCGATGGCTGGACCCGCTGAGACCCGAACGCCTGGATCATTTTGTGGCCGCTCTGGCTTGCATCGTCCTGACTGTTCTTTCCATCTTCGCCTCCGTCGTCCATGGCCTGCAATTCTTCTAAAACGTAGCCAGCAACCTCATGCCGCGAATCGGCTGCGAGGCAAGGTCGAGGAGGACCTTCCGCATTTATCCGCGAAACCCGCCAGTAGGAAACAGCGTCCTAGTTAAGGAAGGGTGTTGTCGGTTTGCTGGGGTTCCCGCCTCTGTGGCGATCACCCGTTTTCAAGAGTTGTGGCGGACCCCTCGAAAAAGGATGGTGGGCGATACTGGACTCGAACCAGTGACCTCCGCCGTGTGAAGACGGCGCTCTAACCAGCTGAGCTAATCGCCCTGTTCAAGAATCATCTCAAGGACCCGTTATTCTAGATAACCCTCGGAGCAGCTGTCAAATGACTGAGAAACTGGACTTGATTATCGTCGGGGCCGGGGCCGCGGGGCTCGCCTGTGCCATTGAAGCCCAGAAGCGACATCTCGCCTTCCAGGTGATTGAAAAAGGCAGTATCGTTAATTCCATCTATCACTTCCCCGTCAATATGACCTTCTTTACCAGCGGACGACTTCTAGAAATCGGGGACATCCCCTTGGTGACGCCGGCTGACAAGCCCAAGCGCCTGGAGGGCTTGAAGTACTACCGGAGGGTTGCCGAGCACTATCAGCTCCCCATCAAAGACTACGAACGCGTGCTGGCCGTGACCGGACAAGATGAGGATTTTCGGGTTCAAACCCTCGACCGCTTCGATGTCGAGCAGGGCTACCACTGTCGAAAGATCATCATTGCCACCGGTTATTACGACAACCCCAACCGGCTCCGTATTCCCGGTGAAGATCTGGACAAGGTGAGCCATTACTACGCCGAGCCCCATCCGTACTTCAGGAAAAAGGTGGCCGTGATTGGAGGAAAAAATTCGGCCGTGGAGGCGGCTTTGGAGCTTTACCGCAACGGCGCCGAGGTGACGCTGATCCACCGACGGGCGGCCATCGGAGACGATGTCAAGTACTGGCTTCTCCCCGACATCAACAACCGAATCCGGCGTGGCGAGATCACGACTTTTCTTTCCAGCCATGTGGAGGAAATAAAGGAGAGAGAAATCGCTGTGGCCACCCCAAGAGGAACGCAGCTTTTGGAGAATGATTTCGTTCTCGCCCTCATCGGTTACCATCCAGACGTTCCTTTTCTAAGCCAGATGGGGATCGAATTGGAACCGGACACGCTGATTCCAAGCCATAATCCCGAGACTCTGGAAACCAATGTCAAGGGCATTTACGTGGCCGGAGCCATTGTCTCAGGCAGGATGACGAACCGGATCTTCATCGAGAATGGACGTTTTCACGGCATCCAGATCTTTCGTCACTGGCCTCTCCATCATGGCGCGGACTCTGTTGGTTGCGGAAGAACGCCCTGAAGTGACAAGCAATCTGTGAGAGCGAGGGTGGGGGAGGAAGTGTTAACCCACATTTCCCACAGGCTTTATCAGTCATGAGGAGTCGAGGGCGCGGGGCCCTGACAAGGGGGCGAGGTCCAGGCAGGTGTACTGCACGTCGAGCAGGCCGACCGAGCGCAACGCAGTCAGGGTGGATGCATTTGGCTCCGCAAGAGATCGTGTGTGAGAAGTGCGGGTGAAGGGTATGTTTCGAGTCGCCATCGTAGGACGCCCCAACGTCGGCAAATCGACGCTCTTCAATTGTCTCACGCGCAACCGCAGGGCGCTTGTCGGCAACCAACCGGGGATGACGAGGGACCGACTGTCCGGAATCGCCCGCTGGGAGGATAAGCAGTTCGAAGTGGTCGACACGGGAGGAATCCTACCCGGCGAGAAAGAGGAAATTCCCGAACAGGTTTTTCGTCAGGCCGAAACGGCCATGCACGAGGCGGATTTGATTCTGCTGGTCGTCGATGGCCGGCAGGGCGTGATGCCTTTGGACCAGGACTTGAACGCCCTGCTTCGAAAAGGAGGAAGAGAGTTCTGGCTGGTCGTGAATAAGATCGACACTCCCCGTCTGGAGGGCAATCTGCTCCCCTTCTACGCATTTGGGGTGGAGGCTGCCTATCCCGTCTCAGCCGAGCACAAGATGGGGGTCGAAGAGGTCGTCGACAAGATTCTGGAACGCGTTCCCACGACACCGGAGGAGCCCCGGGAAGAGGAGATCCGAGTGGCCATCATTGGCCGCCCCAACATGGGAAAGTCCTCCTTGTTGAACCGGCTGGTGGGACAAGAGCGGGTGATCGTGACGGAGATTCCCGGCACCACTCGTGACAGCGTCGACACGATCCTGCGCTTCAGGGGACGCAAATACCGGCTGCTCGACACCGCCGGAATTCGCCGCAAAGGCAGGACCAGCCTGATGGTCGACAAACTCAGTGTGGTGATGGCCCGAAAGAGCATCGAGCAAGTCGACGTCGTGCTCCTGATCATCGACGCGGTGGAGGGCGCCACCAAGTTGGATGCCACCATCGGAGGCTATGCCCACGAAGCGGGAAAATCTCTCATTATCGTGGTCAACAAATGGGATCTGGTCGAGCGGAACACCTTTACCGCCGCCCGCCTGGAAGACAACTTTCGCAGGCGGATGCGGTTTCTTGACTATGCCCCCATGGTGTTCGTTTCTGCAAAGACCGGCCAAAGAGTCTTCAAGCTGCTTGACTTCGTACAGCAGGGTTATCAGGCCCGCCGCCGGAGAGTCCCCACAAGCGAACTCAACAAGTTCGTGGAAACCGAAATCCGTCCTCGGGTGCAGTCCAGCCCCACCCGGAGTAGATTCCCTGTCATGTACGCCTCACAAACCGGTGTGGCTCCGCCCACGTTCGTGTTGTTCACCCGAACTCGGCGCAAACTCCATTTCTCACTGGAGCGCTTTTTTCTCAATCAGCTCCGAGACCGGTACGATTTCTATGCCACTCCGATCCGAATGATCCAACGCCTTCGAAAGAAATCCTAGCCTGCCACCGGGGCAGGCCCGGTGGGGGCCTCCGTTCCAACCCTCGGCCATCGTTGTCTAACGATGTTATCTGTCGCCATGTGCGCAACTTGACTCAACTTTAAAGATTAGCGAAACTCTAGTGGTGTAGCGAGCGACCTCATACCGCCGAGCGGCCAGTGAGGTGATGACCTGGTGGCCATGACCGCCTTTGTGTCGGCCCTCCGGGCCTTTCGGTGGGAGAGATCCGGGCCACCCGGCCCTGACGGACCGGGCTACTCGAATGTCGGCCCTCCGGGC
>JBHHYX010000198.1:0-9498 GCA_046757765.1 Acidobacteriota bacterium
GCGATTCTGCCGTCACTGAACCACGAACGTGAGTGAGTGGCCATCCGGATTGGCCAGGCGCTGACGCTTCGGTTCAGTTTACAGAGCAAGGACAAGGGCGCGCACGGGTTAGAAACTCTCTTTAAGTAATTGGGCGTAATCCTTGATGGCGCCCCCTTTTTGGCTCCGGAACTGTTCCGCTTCCCGCAGGGTCTTGAAAGCGATGAGACTCGGGAGACAGCGGTCCCAGTCGGCGGTGTACTGCCTGCCCGAGCGGTCCTCCCGCACCAGGCCGGTGGATCGGCAGAGGTTCACCGAGCTGTTCTCAACGTAGTAGGCTTCCTGACCCTTGAGCCGCTCTCCCGTGTCGAAATCGGTCGCTTCGGTAGAGCTCACATCGTCTCTGCCCTTCTGGAAATGGAGGCCGCAGCGGGGGCAACAGACTTTGCGGACGCCTCCCCCCTTGAGATGGATCTGATAAAAAGTCTGCTCATGCAGCGGCCGCAGGCAGACATCGCAAACCGCCGGTTGATTTTGGTAGATCAGATAGCCGGCGGCAACCACCGCGGCCAGAATCAGCCCGGCGGCAAAATAGGGAACACCCTTCATGGTTCTCCTCCCGGCAAAAACTCACGACGGAGTTGCTGGTAGTAAGCTTCGTCCAGGGGCTCTTTGAGCTGAAAGCGGAAGCGGCGGGTTTTGTCAAACCCCCGTTCATTCCCCTCAAAAATGTGAAGCTCCAACTGATATCGGTTCATGGACCAGACACTCTCCACCTCGAGCTCCCGTCGCCAGGTCCGGGCATCTTCCTTGTGAGCCGTCTCGTAGACGATCCAGTCCGGCCCAAAATAGAGCGTCCCCTCACAGCCGCCAAAGGTGTGCAGGTGCTTGACAGCAACCTGATACTCCGCCCGGAAGGTCCTGGCGATACGATCCGTCACCGGCCGGCCCAGGTGGCGGACAATCGACCGGAAAGTCTTCTCGCTAAGGGGAGGCTGTCCCGGCACCAGAGTGACGTTGATCCTCGTAGGTTAGGATGCTGAAACGGGAGGAAGATCTCCGGTCGAAGCTTTCGATGTCCACCCAGCTCCACTCCCGTTGGTGCTTTTTCTTCTCGGTCCGATACTCGATTCCCTCTTCGGTGACGACCAACTCCCCGATGCATTTCCCCCAGGGATTATGATCGTGCCGCACCCTCAAAGTTTCACTCCGAACCGCACCGCCAAGCAACAAAAAAAAGGCAAGGGAAGTTGTCCACTTAGACATTTTTGAGCTTCCATCCTTTCCAGATATAGTAGATGACCGGGTAGACACCCAGCACCAGGATCACCGACGTGACCATTCCCCCCACCATGGGGGCGGCGATTCGCTTCATGACATCGGCGCCGGTACCGTGGCTCCACATGATGGGGATGAGACCCGCCATGATCACGCTGGCGGTCATGATCTTGGGACGCACGCGGGTCACCGCCCCATGGTAAATCGCGTCGATCAGGTCCCTGGGCGTCTTCATCCGTCCCTGCCGGACGGCGTCTTTATAAGCGACGTCCAGGTAGAGGAGCATCACCACACCGGTTTCGGCGGCGATTCCAGCCAGTGCGATCATCCCCACCCACACCGCGATGCTAAGGTTGAATCCGAGCAGGTAGAGGAGCCACAAGGCCCCCACCAGGGAGAAGGGAACGGAGAGGAAGACGATCAGAGTCTCGATCACCGATCCAGTGTTCACGTAGATGATGACGAAGATGATCATCAGCGTCATGGGCACCACGTAAAGCAGGCGCTGCTGGGCCCGGATCATGTACTCGTACTGCCCGCTCCAGGCAATGTTGTATCCGGGCGGGATCTGGATCCCTTCAGCTACCGCCTTCTGAGCCATCTGGACGTAGGTGCCCACGTCGATGTTGGCGAGATCGACGTAGATCCAGGCGTTGGGACGCGTATCTTCCGTCTTGATGGAGGGGGGACCCTTCCTGATCTGGATATCGGCCAGGTATTCCAGCGGGATCTGCTGACCTGCCGGGGTGCCCACCAGGATCTGCCCCAAAGCTTGAGGAGAGTCCCTCAACTCCCGATTGTAACGCAGGTTGACGGGGTAGCGTTCCAGCCCTTCCACCGTGGTGGTGAGATTCATGCCTCCGATCGCCGTCTGGATGACATCCTGCACGTCGCCCACCGTCAGTCCGTAACGGGCGATGGCCTTCCGCTTGATGTCGAAATCCAGGTAGTTGCCCCCCATCACCCGTTCCGAGTAGACGGAGAGCGTGCCCGGGACGTTTCGAATAACCGACTCCACCTCCTCGCCCAAATCCTGCAAAACGGTTAGATCGGGACCGGAAAGCTTGATGCCCACCGGGGTCTTGATTCCGGTGGAAAGCATGTCGATGCGGGTCTTGATGGGCATGGTCCAGGCATTGGTCACACCGGGGAACTGAATGGCCAGGTTCATCTCGTCTATCAGCTTCTTGGGGGTCATTCCAGGCCGCCACTCCGACTCCGGCTTGAGGGTGATCGTGGTCTCCACCATGCTCAGAGGGGCCGGATCGGTGGCGGTCTCCGCCCGCCCGATCTTCCCGAAGACATGATGCACTTCGGGAAAAGTGGCAATGATCTTGTCGGTCTGCTGCAAGATTTCCCTGGCCTTGGTCACGGAAACTCCCGGAAAGGTCGTGGGCATGTAGAGCAAGTCTCCTTCCCACAGGGGAGGCATGAATTCCGATCCCAGCCGGGAGTAGGGGAGCCAGGCACTTCCCAGGATCACCAGGCCGAGGAGAAGCACGAACCACTTCCACTTGAGGAGGAGGTGCAGAATCGGGTCATAAATCCAGATCAACAAACGACTCAGTGGGTTTTCTTTTTCCGATCGAATCCGGCCCCTGATCCAGTAGCCCATCAGGACCGGCACAATCGTCACCGCCAGCAGCGAGGCGGCCGCCATGGAATAGGTCTTGGTGAAGGCGAGCGGTTTGAAAAGCCGCCCTTCCTGGGCCTGAAGCGTGAAGACGGGTACGAAGGAGACCGTGATCACCAGCAAGGCGTAAAAGAGGGTGGGCCCGACTTCTTTGGAGGCGTCGGCGATGATCTGCCAGTGCTCCTTCTTTCCCCTGTCACGCTCCAGATGCTTGTGGGCGTTTTCAATCATGATGATGGCGGCGTCCACCATGGCGCCGATGGCGATGGCAATGCCGCCCAGAGACATGATGTTGGCGTTGATCCCCTGGTAGTACATGATGACAAGGGCCATCAGCACGGCCACGGGAAGGGTGAAGATGGCCACCAGCGAGGAGCGAAAGTGCATCAGGAACAGGATGCACACCAGGGCCACCGTCAAGCCTTCTTCCAACAGCTTGCCGGTTAGAGTCTCCACCGACCGCTCGATCAATCCGGAGCGGTCGTAGACGGTCATGATCTCGACGTCCTCGGGAAGTCCCTGCTTGAGCTGGGCCAGCTTCTCCTTGACGGCCTCAATCACCCCATAGGCATTGGCCCCGTAGCGGACAATCACGATTCCGCCCACCACCTCGCCCTGGCCATTGAGCTCGGCCAATCCCCGGCGGATGTCCGGTCCCAGCTGCACGGTTCCCACGTCGCGGAGAAGAATGGGCGTTCCCGCCCCGTCCACTCCGAGAGCGACCTCCTTGAGGGCCTCCACGTTCTGGATGTAGCCGAGACCCCGCACCATGAACTCCGTCTCGGACATCTCCAGCAACCGTCCGCCCACATCGTTGTTGCTGCGCTGCACGGCCGCCCGGATTTTGGAGATGGGAATGTGGTAGGACCGCAGCTTATTGGGGTCCACCTTGATCTGGTACTGCTTCACAAAACCGCCGATGCTGGCAATCTCCGAGACCCCCTGGACGGCCGTCAACTGGTATCGAAGAAACCAGTCCTGAATGCTGCGCAGCTGCTGCAGGTTGCGTTTCTGCGATTTCAAGACATACATGAAGGCCCAGCCCACGCCCGTCGCGTCGGGGCCCAGAGCGGGATTGACGCCCCGGGGGAGTTGTCCCGAGACATAATTCATATATTCCAGCACCCGGCTGCGCGCCCAGTACATGTCGGTGCCGTCTTCAAAGATGATGTAGACAAAAGAGAAGCCAAAGAAGGAATAGCCCCGCACCACTTTGGCAAAAGGAACGGCCAGCATCTGGGTGGTGATGGGGTAGGTGACCTGATCCTCCACCACCTGGGGCGCCTGACCCGGAAACTCGGTGAAAATGATGACCTGGACGTCCGAAAGGTCGGGTATGGCGTCAAGGGGGGTGTTCCGCAAGGCATACAGCCCCCACAAGACTGCGAAGATGGTGGCCAGAATGACCATGAACCGATTTTCTAAGGACCAGCCGATGATCTTCTCTAACATGGTGAATCCTTCCGCTGCTCAGCTCGAATTCTCACTCGCCGCTCGGCGCGGAGCCGCCACAACCCGAGGGACAAAAATGCCCCCTAGTGCTGATGCTGCATCTCCGGCATCGCCTCCGAATCCTCTTTCTCCTGCTTCCTGGAAATCATCTTTCGAATGGCCTCTTTCAGACTGCTTTCCGAATCGATCAGGAATTGGGAGGAAACCACCACCCGGTCCCCTTCCGAAACACCCTCTCGAACCTCCCAGAGACCCCTACTATTGGCCCCCAGGATGACTTCCCTGACCTGGAAGGTTCCATTGCCCTGGTCCAGAACCAGGAGGTTGCGGGTACCGCTGTGAATCACGGCCTCCTCGGGGACTGCCAGGATTCCTCGAGCCACCGGGACCTCGAAGGTCACGTTGGCATACATGTGGGCTCGCAGCTTTTGTCCCGGATTGGCCAGCTCAATCGACACTTTCAGGGTCCGGGTCTTCTTGTTAAAGAAGGGATAGAGGTAGCGGATGGCTCCCCGGTAGCGTTTCCCGGGCTGGTAAGGAATTTCGATCCAGGCGCTTCTTCCCACTTTCAGCCACGGCACCTGGTTCTCGAAAACCTCCGCTTCCACCCAGATCGTCGACAGATCGACGATCTTGTAAAGGTTCATGCCCGCCTTGACGTGCATGCCTTCCAGGGCCTGGTCCATCTTCTCCACCACCAGCCCACTCACCGGCGACACTACGGTCAGCGTCCGCCGCACCTGGCCCGACTTCTCCAACTCGGTGATCTGCTCATCGGAGATGTCCCAGTAGCCGAGACGCTGGCGGGACGAATCGAGCAGCGAGCGGGCCCGGTCGGCGATATCCGGAAAGTTGCTGTGGCCCAGCCGTTCCGCGTAACTGACCGCCTGCAGGTACTCTTTTTGGGTGGTGACCAGCTGGGGGCTGTAGATCTCAAAGAGTTTCTGGCCCTTTCGGACCGGCTCACCCACATAGTTGACGTAGGCTTTTTCGATCCAGCCTTCGTACTTGGTGTTAATCCAGGAGATCTGGCGATCGTTGTAGGTCAGTGACCCCACGGTTCGAATCGTGATGGGGATATCGGTGCGCCTCACTTCGGTAGACTGTACGCCGATATTCTGAACAAAGACGGGATCGATTTTGACCGTTCCCGGAGGAGGGGCCTCGCCTTCATCTTCATAGACAGGGATCAAATCCATCCCCATGGGGGACTTGCCCGGCTTGTCGGAAACAAAGCTGGGATTCATCGGAGCCTGCCAGTACTTGATCTTGCGCCCCCCCGGGTCGGACGGGCTGTCTCCTTGCCCTGCCCCGTCGCCCTGGTGGCCGGAGACACTTGACTCAGGCAGCTTCAGAGCCGTCACCGCCCTCTGCTGCCAACCCCGCAGCCAGGGCCAGCCCATGGGGTTGATCAGAAGAAGGAAGGTGATGGCAACTCCCGCCAGAAAGAAGAGGGTGGCGACAACAAAGCCCCTTTTCATGATTTGCCTCACTACGTCTCATGGAAATCGAGTTCCAAGAGCCCTCTCCAGGTCGGCAAGAGCCCTCAGGTAATCCGAGCGATAGCGGGCCCGAACCAGACGGACCTGCAAGAGGACCCGCTCGCTGTCCAGCAGGTCCAGAGCTCCCAGTTCTCCAGTCTGATAAGCGGACTCGGTGGAGCGTAAGGTCTCCTCGGCCTGGGGAATGAGAGCCTGGTCAAAGAGGTCGATTTGCTCCCGAAGCGTCTCCAGCCGGATCACCTGATCCCGGATGGAAAACTCCATCTCGTTTCGAACGTTGAGGTATTCCCTTCGTCCGGCAATGAGCGTCTCGGTAGCTTCAGCCACACCGGCACGGTACTTCTTTCTCCGGATCGGAATATTGATTCCGACGGAAAAGTTGTAGGCATTCTTTCCATCGTCCAGCGGGGGCATGAGGAGAGCCGCCAGATCGCTGCGCGCTCCCACGTTGACGAGACCAGCGCTCAGGGTGAGGTCGGGCCAGAAGTTCTTCTTGGCCAGCTCGACGGACTGTTCGCTCTTTTCCACCCGCGCCATGGCGGCTTTCAGTTCTTGCCGGTGACGCTCACCGATCCCGTAGAGCTCCTTCAGATTCAGGCTCACCTGGGGTAGCGGCTGCGGCTGAATGGCGCCGAGTGGAGCCTCGGGGGGGCGATCCATCAGGGTGTTGAGCTGGGCCGACACCGAGATTCGCTGCTGATTGAGGATCTTCAACCGATTGATGACCTGTGTGATCTCCGCCTGGATCTTGATGACTGCCTGCTGCAGGCCCTGGCCGGTGGCGTAGCGGATCTGGGAGAGGTCTTCGTAGTGCTCCAGCAGAGACTGCTCTTCGCGGCTGATCTGCAAGGCCCGATCTGTATAGAAGAGTTCGTAGAAAGCCCGTTTCACCTCGGCAATGATCTCTCTTTCCCGGGCCCGGTAGCTCTGCTGGAGGGCGGCCGCCTCTTTGAAAGCCACCTTACCCCTCAGGTCGAGTTTCCCGAACCAGGGGAGCTTCTGGCTCACCTGGTAGGAATTGAGCTGCGGACCCACACGCGTTTCCAGGCTGCGCGCAAACTGGGTGAAACGAAGCATCGGGTCGGGCAAGGAAGTGACCTGGGGAACCTTCTGCAGCGCCGCCCGATAACGGGCTAGAGCCTCCTGCAGAGAAGGATTTCTCTGCAGTGCCTGCCCGACATACTCCCTCAACTGCGGATCCGTCCCATAGAATTCCCCCTCCTTGCGGGGAGAGGATTGTGAGGCCACCGCGGGAGTTGACACCGCCAGCAACAATACGACTCCCGTCCCCAGCAACTGTTTACAGAACCTTTCCGGCAGACCTGCTCGTTGCATGTCCATATGCCATAGCAATTCCCAGGCCAACTCCAGGGCAGGCAGTTCTGGCCGCAACCTGAGCGGATCCACGCCTGGGATGAGAAGCGCTAAGATGTGCTCTTCCCACCCGCTGCGGAGGCCCCGAGTCTATCCGGCCAACCCGGAGAATCGCTCGATTCTGGTGACAGAACCCTGGCAGAAGTCCGGCCGGGAACCCACCAAGCCGAGGTCTGCCCTCGAGCTCCGTGCCAAGGAGAAGGACAGCCCGCAGCACCAAAGGCAACAATTGATGGATATCCATCATCAAGTGTTGGATTTCACACTCTCAACGGACAGTCGGGCGCGGGAGTCATCGATCCTCAACAGAACTGGTGGCCCAAATCTCTCACACACCGCAACCCTTTGGACCACACATCTTGCCCACGACGAGCGGCAGGCCATTGGGGCTCGGGCGCTTGGATTTGAAGTGCAGGGTGTTTCCTAACCCGAATTTCTCACACTTGGTCGTTGGGGTGAGCCCTGAAGGGGCGCTCGAGAAGAGAAGGCAAGAGCCCCGGGCGAGGCAGCGCGCCCCTACAGGGCCAGGGCATGGGGGGGCGGACAACCAGGGGTTGTCACTCCTGGCTATTGAAATCCTCCCCTTCGGGGCTAATGCCTCGTCGGTCTGAGGCGTGAGCCTCGTTAGTCATAACAGGGCGGCAGACAGCTGGCCCGCCCAGGCATCGTTAGGGCGCTTACGTTCTCATGAGAGCATCGCGCACTCGCTCCAGACGTCCCCGCACCTCCCTGGCGACTTCGGCGACGTCCTCACGGTCCACGAGAGAGAGGACAGCCGTCGGATCCATGAATGCAACCGTGACTGGGCCGCCGTTCTCCGCCCTCACCACCACGTTGCAGGGAAGCAGCAACCCGATGTCGGGATCCGCCTCCAGAGCCCGGTGGGCCAAGGGTGGGTTGCAGGCGCCAAGAATACGGTAGGGGCGGCTCTCCACGCCCAGCTTGGCCTTGAGCGTGGCCTGGACATCGATGGTGGTCAACACTCCAAACCCTTCTTCTTTGAGAGCCTGCGTGACCTCAGTGATGACTTTCTCGAAGTCTCCTTCGACTTGAATGCTGAAGCCGTACATGACGTTCCTCCTTTCTTGACGCGGCAAGCCCGATGAGTCCGCCACAATGCCCAGGTCGGAAAGGATGGGGCGGCAGCGGCCAGGGCAAGAGTCCCAAAACGGTCATAGAAAAGCCGACAAGATTATACAAGGCAGTAAAGCCAAAGTTGAAGCGAACCCACGATCTGGACTGGGAGTATGCCGCCAGCCTTCAGAAAATCCAACGGACCTCAAGAAACCGGCCGGTCTTTCGCCGACAGTCCCACAAGTCGCAGGCGCACCGGAGCCGTCGAGAACTGCTCACCCGCACTGTTGAGGGGGCATACCCGACTGTCAACTGGACGGTTTCACTCCTACCGGGGATAATGTCCGGGGCATTCAGGAGCCACAGAACACGACAAAGAACGGCCTTGGCTATGCTGCAGATTACTCCGGAAAACGTTTTCGTCTTCTACGCCTTCGAGTGGATTCTCAGCGGCCTTCTGGCTTTCGCATTGATCTGGTTTTTTTTCAAAAACCGAGCACTTCGCAAGAAGACGCGCCTGATCGTCCTCCTGGCAGCGCTTCTGGTTCTGTCCTGGGCCTTTTTCCTCAGTTCTTTTCTCCATTTTTATGAGTTCTACAACCAGAGGCGACTGCTGAGCCAAGACCCGGAAAATGTCGCTTGTGGTTTCTTTTTTCTGGCAGCGCTACTGCTGGGCGCGACCTTCAACGCCCACCCCTCACTGAAGAATCGATGGGCTCTGATCTTTGCGGGGGCCGGAATTCTGGGCATCGGCCACCTCACGCTTACCCTGATGACCCCCGGGCGCAGTCACTCCTCCATTCACTTTCTCGGAATTTCAGCCTTTCTTCTCCTTTTCGCCGTGGCCCGGCGAAAAGGTGCGCAAGGCTGGGAAACGCGCTGGCTTCCGTCATTGACGCTGCTGGCGTTCTCGACCAGTTTTCTCTCTCTGTTTCTCCAGCAGCAACTGAGCGGCGGTCCCGAACAAACGTTGTTCTGGATCCTCCAGCATGTGACGATTCTGGCCTCGCTTGTTGCCCTGGCTCACTTCGTGGAGCGAGACACCCAGGATTTGTTCGTGAAGTTCTTTATCCGCCTGAATGTGACCTTCATTCTTTTGGCAGGCTTCATCATGGTCGTCGTCGCAGGCGTACAAAGGCGTGAGTACGTGGCCTTCGCCGAGCGCGAGGCTTCCGACCTGATGGAGTTTCTACGCGGCCACGTAAT
>JBHHYX010000199.1:0-9445 GCA_046757765.1 Acidobacteriota bacterium
TGGAGCTATCGGTCTGGAACATTACAGCCTACTCTCCGTGCAACGGCACACACCATCCCGGTAAGAGCATTTCATCCCTGTGTATTGTCAACCACCCAGGCGCAGAGGTCTCGGATGGCCTGAACTGTGCGCCGGCAGTAGCGATCCACAAAAGCGTCTCCAGCAGGCTGATCTTCAGGCAAATTGTCTACCGCCTTCAGGGCTTCGGCGCCGTCGAAGTCCACGTAAGCCAATCGGGCAGTGAGCTCATGAGGCGGACGCCCGAAATCGCTTCCCGGGAGTATGGCGACGCCCGTCTCCTCGAGAAGCCGCTCACAGAGTGCTTCACTCGTGTCAATGCCAATTCTCCTTAGCCCTTCCACAAGAGGCGAAAAGTCTGGAAACAGGTAGAATCCGCCCGCCGGATGCAGAACCCGGATCCCGGACTCCTCCAGAAGCGCCACAAGCCTGAGTCCAAGCGGTTTGAGCACGCGGCGGCAACTCCGAATGTAGCGCTCAATGTCGTTCCCGCCGGCAAAAGCCTGAATGGCGGCATACTGGATGGGTGCGCTGGTCGAGGTAAAGGTCTCGCTGGCCACCGCGGCCATGGCATTGAGCAGCCAACGCATACACTCGGGGATCACGAAGAGACCCAGGCGCCAGCCTCCAGCCCCACACCATTTGCTTAAGCCGCCACTGAAGATCGTTCCTTCTGGATAGAAGGGCACCACCGAGCAGTGGTCACCGTCATGGTGGAGCTTGGCGTAGATCTCGTCGGAGAGCAGCACCACACGGCAACGACTAGCCACCTTTGCCAGATCGCGAAGCTCATCACTCGAATAGGTGCCGCCCGTTGGGTTGGACGGATAGTTCAGTATAAGAATGCGAGGCCGCCCGGGATCCTCTCGACAGACTTCTTCGAGCTGGTCGGGAGTCAAACGCCAACCGGTTTCAGGCTGGGTGGGCACCAGCTTGACCTGTCGGCCAATAATCTTCGCCTGAGGCGCGTAGGACACCCAGGCAGGGGTAGGAATCACGACCTCGCCGTCGTAGACCATCTGCAGCAGGAACATCAATTCCTTGGAACCCGGACCGACCAGCACGTTGTCTGGCGAGCACTTGATACCGAACGTCCTTTGGTGATGCTCCGCGATAGCCTCACGTAGAGCGGGCAGTCCCTTGACCGGGAGATAGCTCTTTTGAAAGGCATTTCGTTGGAGTTCAAGAACCACCGACTCAGGTACCGGAAATGGGGACTGCCCTAATCCAAGTCGATAGACCGGCCGGTCCTCCTTTGCAAGCTGGTCACAACGCTCGTTGATGCCAATCGTAGCCGAGACACGAAGGCCTCGGACATTCATGTTGAGGTGAACATCCGGAGACCCGTCACATTTGTCTGTCATCCTCTTACTCCCCCAGTCATTGGACTGGGTCCGCTCAAGTTTCATGACCCAATTTGCCCATCTCAGCCCCTGTCTCGCGACCCCTTCGGCGTCTACGTCGCGGGCCTATTCGAAGTCTCCTTCAGCGTGGAGGTGACGGAGCTGACGTCGCATCAGTTTGTTGGAAGGGGTGCGCGGGAGCTCAGTGGTGACAACCAGATCGTGTATCTTGAACAGGGGGTTGATCTCCCTGGCAATCCTTGATCCCAGTTCCTTGACTAGCTGAGTGCGATCGGCGCCTTCCCGAGGAACCACGTAAACAACCAGCTTGTCTGCTCCCTCGCCCCCCGGCTGCACAGCAACAGCGGCGCTCTCGAAGACCGCTTCGTGAGCATCCATGACCCGTTCCAGTTCGAGAGAGCTCACCTTGACGCCGCCCAGATTCATGGTGTCGTCGGCCCGGCCCTGAGCCTTGTACCAACCACCGTGAAGGCGGGTCATTTCGTCCCCGTGACGGCGCAGGATCTCGCCATGCGGCCCCAGCGGGCAACCGGCGTAATACTCTTTATGGTGATCTCTATTCATGAGCTCTTGGGAGAGTCCAATCGACGGTGGGATGAGGTAAACCTCACCCGTTTCTCCCTCTCCCACGGGATCACCTCGCTGGTCGAGGATCACCAAGTCCATTCCAAGAGCCGGACTGGTAAACGTGGCGGGGGAAGCGGGTTGGACAACAGTGCCCGTGACGTAGGCACCACCGATTTCCGTACCTCCGCAGTACTCAATGACCGGGGCCCGATAGTGTGCCCGACTCATCAGCCACAGGTAATCTTTCCGATTGGAGGGCTCGCCAGTCGAGCTGAAGAGCCGTACCGAACCCCAGTCGACCCCTTCAAGCGCATGAGTGGATCGCCACACCCGCACAAGCGACGGGACCACGCCCAGCACGCTAACCTTGGCCTCCCGGACGAAGCGGGCAAAGCCTTTTCCCGTCGGAGCACCCTCGTAAAGAGCCATGGTCGCTCGATTGATCAAGGTGGCAAAGATCAGCCAGGGCCCCATCATCCATCCGACATTCGTGGGCCAGGCGACAACGTCGCTTTCGTGTATGTCCTGATGAAAGTGACCGTCCATCGCGCACTTGATAGGGGTGAGGTGAGTCCAACCGATCGCCTTTGGGGTCCCTGTAGTTCCGGACGAAAAGAGCACGTTGATCACCTGGTAGGGGTCGACAACGACTGGCTCGAAGTTCCCGTCAGGGCTCAGGAAATCTTCCCACAGGAGGTCACCCTTGCGTGGCGCGATACTGTGGTTTCCCTCAGTCGGGATAACGATTGCACCAGCTGCATTGGCCTCCTTGACCTTGCTGTAAAGATCGATGGTCTTTCCGGCCCTGACAAACTTTTCGACGGTCAAAATCATTTTGGCAGAGCCGATGTCGAGACGACGCCTCAGTTCGGCGGCGGCAAAGCTGTCAGCTATCGATACGACTCGGCAACCGGCTCGCACGATGCCCAGGTAAGCCGCCACACACTGGACAGTCATAGGCATGTAAAGGACAATCCCATCGCCTGCTTTCATTCCTTGTTCAATCAGCCCATTGGCGACTCTGTTGGCCAGACTCTCCAATTCACCGTATGTCGTGACGTCAATTTCGGCCGACCCTTCCCTCATCGAGATAACAGCAGGTTTGTCGGAGGCAGCCAGGAGACAGCTATCCACGCAATTCATCTCAGACCCGGGCAGCCAATGCGGATGCTCAGCACCACGCTGGAGGTCGATCATCTCCACAGGTTCTGTCCGCAAGACAATGCCCAGGCGTTTGATGACACTTTCCCAAAACTGGGCCCGTTCAGTAATCGACCACTGGTAAAACGAGGCATAGTCGCCGAACCCCAGTCCGGACATCGATCTTCCCAGATTTGAAGTGACCACCTGCTCTTGGGCCGGCTGCCAGATCAAAGGCGGGCCGTCTTCCATTCTCCGGTTGGCATAAATCCTTTCGAAAGAGCTCCATTGCTCCTCGAAAGGGGGCTCGGGTCCGAGCGGAAGCCGCCGAACATACTCCTTCCAGAGCTCGTCCTGCTGCTTGCTGTCTTGGGGACTGCCTAGTTTCTCAGTGTCCATGATTGGCCAGTTGACCAGGCTAGCCCGCATCGAGTAGAGACCGGGTCTCGTACAGACTACAGACCGCCTCTCATCTTAGAGGAAGAATGTGGCCTTTGAAAGAAGATCCGAAATCGTCAAAGTAACGATATCAAGAAAGAGCATCGTAAGGGGTCGGTGGTGTTGAACAAATACACCACAGGACTATCGATGGGCAAGCATACCGAGATCACCAGACGGAGATGGCACATCTCACCAGAAGACCAGGTCTCTCTTTGCAACCATCAGAAAACGATTGAGGGACGCGACCATCTCAACGGGGAAACCTTTCCGTTTCTTGATGTACACCTCCACTCCGGACCCCGCCCCGATACTTCGAAAAAACGACGAGAAGAAATGACGTGTCCCTTTCTCTTCTCTTTCCCTCTTTGTGAGGTACCCGAGTCCAGCCCAAACCAATGAGTTTTACAATCATAAGTCCGGATGCGGCGGCTCCCCCTATCCGTATCAGATGTGCAGGCTCAATCCCCCAACCCAGTCGGAATATCAGCAACTCATTTGTTTGCTTGACTTACTGAGGGAATGCGGGAGCAATTCGGCCACCAAGTGCCAGGATATCGAGTTCATGAACACTTTTTGCTCACCGTGATTGAAAAGAAGCAAAATGGGGGGCAACACAGGAAGGCATGAGCAGGTCAGATTCCGAGATGGTTAGTTGATGAGCGTTGCGCTTCTCCCGGCCGACGTAGGCAGTATCCTCTGAGATCGTCACCGTTAGAGCCTGTTCTGAGGTCGGCAGCAAACCGATTTCGCTGGGGCTCGCAGGATTGGAAACATCGATGACCCGGAGTCCAAAGAACCCGTCGCAGACATAGGCAACGCCGCCGCTGACCGCAACATCAGAGACAATGCCGGGAGTGTTGTAAAAGCCTGCTTCCACGGGATTTGTCGGGTCGGAGATGTCGATGATGCGAAGACCTGCGAAATCGTCCCCCACGTACGCGTATTGCACAACTACTTCTATTGCCTGCGCATGGCCCTGAAGGCGATAGGCGGTATGCTGACGTTGTGACGCAGCTTCGTGGCTATCGGTTCCCTTTCAAGCCCTTCAGCCGCTCGACCAGCCAGGCCAGGTTGCCGGAGGCGCGCTTCTCGTCGCCACTCGTCCGGTTGGTCTTGGAGACGCTCGGACTCCTGTTCCAGGTCGAAATAGAGACCGCCCAGAGCCTGGGCCAGCGTCGTCTTTCCTCGGGCCCACCAGCAGGACCGCCGGGTACTCACCCAGCCGGCGCCGGAGCAGTCCCTCGATCTGGCGGGGTATCATGAACTTGTATTATAGAAAATTGATTCTGTTTTGCAATTCCACGCCAACTTGGAGATCACCATGACGGCAGTGGGTCCAGACAAACTGAAAAAGGGGCCTGCCCTAACGGGCTGCGTGTTCCCAATGGCCGGGGCTCCTGCCAGACATCCAGTTCGACTCTGCCGCCGGGTCAGGGACGCTTCACTTCTCGGCCTCGCCGGCGGACTGAGATTGGTCAACTGGAGTCTCGAGAGAAAATGGGCGAGGAATTTGTACCGGACCTGAGGGAACCCTGAGTGGACTGGCGATCGCCCCAGGAAATCCTGTGATCGGATCTGTCCGGCCACCACCCTCTCAACCTCCGCAACTGTGCTATATTGAGTTCCTAGTTGGCCACGCCATTGGATCGTAGAAAAGCTGGGAGCACCTTCATGACTGCAAAATGTCTTGAGCTGAAGAGAATTCATCACGTTGAATTCTGGGTGGGCAACGCCAAGCAGGCTGCTTTCTTCTACCGCAACGCATTCGGTTTCTCTCAGTTGGCCTATGCCGGACTGGAGACGGGCCAGCCCCAACAGGCTTCGTATGTGTTGTGTCAAAAGGACGCTCGACTCCTGCTCACCACTCCGCTCGATCCGGAGAGCCCCGCCAGCACACACATCCGAAAACACGGAGACGGCGTTCGGGATATCGCCTTCGAAGTTGAAGACGTCGATGAAGCCTTCGAACTGGCCACTTCTCGCGGTGCCGAGCCGCAGGCGGAGCCGCACGATCTGACTGACGATCGAGGCACGGTCCGCCATGCGGCGATTCGGACCTACGGCGATACGATCCACTCATTTCTTGCCAACAGAAACTACACTGGCCCCTTCCTGCCTGGATTTGAGCGCAAGGAGACTGCCGCCAGCGGCACGGGGATTCAACTCATCGATCACATTGTCGGCAACGTCGAGCTCGGCAAGATGAATGAGTGGGCCGACTGGTACTCCAACGTCCTCGGCTTCAAACGCTTTATCAGCTTTGACGACAAGGACATCTCCACCGAGTACACCGCCTTGATGAGTGTCGTCATGTCAGACAACTCCTATTCCATCAAGTTTCCGATCAACGAACCGGCTCGGGGGCGAAAGAAAAGCCAAATCGAGGAATATCTGGAGTTTTACGGCGGGCCGGGCGTCCAGCACATCGCCTTTTGCAGCGATGACATCCTCAAGACGGTGGGCCGCCTCAAGGTCAGCGGGGTGGAGTTTCTGGAAGTTCCCGGGACTTATTACGACCAGCTACCCGGCCGGGTCGGCCAGATCGACGAGACGGTCGAAAGTCTCCGCTCTCTTGGCATCCTGGTCGACCGGGACGACGAAGGTTACCTTCTGCAGTTGTTCACCAAGCCGGTGGAAGATCGGCCCACCCTCTTCTTCGAGATCATCCAGCGCAAGGGGAGCAGGGGTTTTGGAAAAGGCAACTTCAAGGCTCTGTTCGAATCCATCGAGCGAGAGCAAAGGTTGAGAGGAACGCTCTAGCTGCTTGCCGCGGGAGAACAGATCATGCCCATCTATCAAAAACGGGGGGAGATTCCCAGGAAACGGCATGCCATATACCGACAGGCGGACGGTTCGCTTTTCCCCGAAGAGCTCATGGGGAACAAGGGGTTTGTCGGCCCCTCGTCACTCTTGTACCATCTTCGCCCGCCCACCAAAGTGCTGGGCGTCCGGCAACTGAAGCTCCTCGAATTGGAGCCCGACCCCCACCAGGCTTTGCGTCACCGACATTTTGAGACGGCCCGGCTGGCAGCCGGGGGCAGCGCGGTCCTGGACCGGATTTCGCTTCTCTTCAACCAGGATATTGTGGCTTCCTTCGCCCAGCCCCGGGAAGAAGACCAGTTTTTCTACCGCAATGCTCAAGGCGACGAACTGATTTACGTCAGCGACGGTGAGGGTGTCCTGGAATCCGTCTTCGGCGAACTACCCTTCCGGCAGGGGGATTATCTGGTGATTCACCGGGGGATACTCCACCGTCTCCGCTACACCAGGCAGCCGGTCCGCTTTCTCATCCTGGAGAGTGGCGGTTACCTGAGCGCGCCCAGGCGATACCGAAACGAATTCGGCCAGTTGCTGGAAGGGAGTCCTTACTGCGAACGGGATATCCGCGCTCCGAATGAATTGAAGACCTTTGATGAAGAGGGTGAGTTTCGTCTGCTCGTAAAGCAGTACAACAGCCTCACCGAAATCGTTGTGCAACGCCACCCCTTCGACGTGGTGGGCTGGGATGGCTACTACTACCCGTGGGCACTGAACATCGCGGATTTCGAACCCAAAGTGGGCCGTTTCCACCTGCCCCCGCCCGTCCACCAGACCTTTGAATGTCAAGGGTTCGTCGTCTGTTCCTTCTGCCCACGCCCCTACGATTTCGACGCCAATTCCATTCCAGCGCCCTACAACCATTCCAATGTCATGTCGGATGAAGTCATCTACTACGCCAGCTCCGAGTTCATGAGTCGCAAGGGTATCGGGTACGGTTCCATCACGCTCCATCCGGACGGCATTCCCCATGGACCTCATCCGGGGCGGGCGGAAGCTTCGATTGGCGCGGCTCGAACCGATGAGCTGGCGGTGATGTTCGACACCTTTCGCCCCCTGCGAGTGGCCCGTCAGGCGCTGGAGATCGAAGATCAGGAGTATTATCGCTCCTGGTTGGGCACCGCTGACGATTGATTCCGGAAGGGTACGAGAACCGTGGCCGCCCCGGTGGAAGCAGAGGCCAAGAGAGAGAGAGGATGTTGCAGAAAGGAATTCTGCCGGCTCTGTTGGGGATAGTCCTAGCGCCTTCGGTCCAGGCCGAAGAACCGGGCCTGCGAGAGATTCTCGACCGCCATTACGAGGCCATCGGCGGTTTGGAGAGAATCACTTCGGTGCACTCCAGAAAGATGACCGGAAAGATGGTCATGGCCCAAGGCATGGAGACGGCCATAACCCTGTTGGCCAAGCGGCCCCACAAAGTCCGAATTGAGTTCACTCTTCATGGATTGACTGGAGTCCGGGCGTTCGATGGCTCGTCTGCCTGGATGGTGATGCCTTTTATGGGCAAGACCGAACCGGAAAAAGTCCCACCAGAAGAGACAGAGGGTTTGAAAGAGCAAGCCGATATGGACGGTCCATTGGTGAACTGGAAGGCCAAAGGCAATCAGGTGGAGCTGATCGGGAAGGCAAAGGTCGGGGACAGCGACACCTACAAGCTCAAGGTGACATTTCCGGGGGGCAGCACGCAGTACTACCATCTCAACAGCGGGACCTATCTGCTCGTCAAAGTGTCAGGAAGCCGGGAAATCCTGGGTCAGGAGTTGGGCTTTGAGACCACACTGGCAGACTACAGGGCGGTGCGGGGGCTGATGCTACCTCACCTGCTTCAGAGCAAGACGTTGGGGGCCGGCCCCGGCCAGACCATTACCATCGACAAGATTGAAATCAACCCGGATGTCGACGACGCCCAGTTTGTGATGCCGAAAGTGGAGAAAAAGGGTTCGGAAAAACCCCAACTTTGATTCTAGGTGCGGCGAGGCCGCGAAGACGATCAACTTGTGCGCCTGGCAACCATGTACACTCCCCGACCGGTGAGGGAGGAGTATCAGGGCTCAAACTCGTCGTTGTCTTCCGGTCGCTGACGCTCTCGGTTCCGTTTTCCTTGTCTCTGGGTGTGCCTCCTTGTCGGCGCTATGAGGTTGCTCGCTACTCGTAGCTGCTTACCGCCGAATTCTGAGAATTTTGCTCTCAGATGCGTTCCAGGGACGATGTGCGCGCCGGTGCCGTTGCTCTGTAAACTGAACCGAAGCGTCAGCGCCCGGCCAATCCGGATGGCCACTCACTCACGTTCGTGGTTCAGTGACGGCAGAATCGCTCAACCGGTGGAAATCAAAATTTCAAACATTTTTGGTTAGTTTTAGTGTACCGGGAGGCGACGGCCCAGGATGACATCTGAAGTGGCTCAAGCGTTTATTTCCCAAGCTCTGAAGCATCTGAGAGAGGATTTCGTCCCCAAGATTCGCCGCTGTCTCGAGCTTCTTTCCCAGGACGAAATCTGGTGGCGCCCCAATCAGAAGTCCAACAGCATCGGCAACTTGCTTCTCCATTTGTGCGGGAACGTGCGCCAGTGGATTGTGGCAGGCGTGGGGGGAGAAGTCGACGTGCGAAAACGCGACTTGGAGTTTGCGGGTTGCCGGAGGCGCTCCGGCCCGGAACTTTTGAATGAACTGGAAGCAACGGTTGAACAAGCCGCGGCCGTGATCTGCTCCTTGGGCGAGCCGGATCTTCTGTCCGAGCACCACATTCAAGTCTACGACGTGACCTCCCTGCAGTCCATTTTTCATGTGGTGGAACACTTCTCGTACCATACCGGCCAGATCGTCTTCATCACCAAAATGCTGAAGGACATCGATTTGGGGTTTTACGCCCAGCTTGAGAAAAGCTGATTCCCTCCCACGGAATTCCGCCCCGCCAGCTCGGGATTTGAGGTCGCTGGCCTCGGCATTGATTCTGGAAGGCTTGCCGGACCCGTGACCCACTTCTCCCCTTAGGGTTTGCGCAAGAATAGATTCGCAGAGTTGGCGCTCAGATTTGCACCAGATTTGGCCGCGAACGATTGAGCGAAACCGCAGGCGTGGCCGGGCCTACGTTGAGGATTT
>JBHHYX010000200.1:0-9341 GCA_046757765.1 Acidobacteriota bacterium
GGTTCGTAGAGGGAAGGCATGAGGTAGAGGTCCGAACCGGCTTCCACCAGGTGGGACAGCGGTTCGTTGAAGCCTGGCAGAAAGGCGACCTGTTTGGGAAAGCGCTCCCGCAGGGCCTTAAAGAAGCTCTCGAACCTCCATTCGCCGCTGCCCAGAACCACGAGTTGCAGATCGCGCTCTTGCAGCGCTTCGGGCAGCGGGTCGAAGAGCAGATCGATGCCCTTCTGCGCCACCAGACGTGAAATCAGCCCCATCACAGGGACCCGCTGATTGTAGGGCAAACCCGCCGATTCCAGCAGCGCTTTCTTGTTTTTCTCCTTGGCTGCCCAGGCCCGCCTGGAGTAATTGCTGGGGATGAGCGGATCCACTTCGGGCGACCACTCACCGTAGTCCACCCCGTTCAAAATGCCGAAGAGCCGGTCGGCGCGGGCGCGCAGGAGGTGCTGAAGGCCCATGCCAAGACCATCTCTCTGAATCTCCCGGGCGTAGGTCGGACTGACCGTGGTGAGGGCATCCGCATAGAGGAGTCCGGTCTTCAAGAAATTGACGACCCCCGACCTTAAATCATCCTGGTCAAGCAAGTGACTGTGAAAGCCGAGCCCCAGGTCGCCCGCCGCGTCCGCCCCGAAAATCCCCTGATACCCGAGGTTGTGGATGGTGAGCACAGTCCTGGTGTGATCAAAGACGCGGTCCCAGGCGTAGAAAGTTCTCTTGAAGAGGGGCATCAGGGCGGTCTGCCAGTCATTGCAGTGCAGCACATGGGGCTCCCAGCCCATCCGCTGGCAGCATTCAAAGACGGCTCGCGAGAGCAGGGCAAAGCGGAGATGCTCGTCCGAATCCACGGTGTAGAGATCGGGTCGGTCGTAAAGCGCTGGACAATGGACGAAATAGACCCAGAGTCCGGTCCTTGGTAAGAGGGCCGTGTAGAGAGAAAACGAGTAGGGTCGCGGCCCCAGCGGCAGGGGGATGTTCTGGATAAAGTCCACGGGCATGAGCCCGAATCTCTGGACATCGATGCTCGCGTACAGGGGAATGAAGAGTCGAAGGTCGTGACCCTTTTCGAACAAGTACCTTCCCAGAGCCGCCGAGACGTCCGCCAACCCCCCCACTTTGGCGAACGGGGCCAACTCGGAAGCGACAAAACAGATCTTCAAGGTCGGCATGGCCGAAAGTCTAGCACAACTTGTGAACGGGGGTTCTTACCCGGATTCAGGACAGAGAGGGTTGACTTCACGGGGACGACGGGGATAGATTCAGCTCTGAATGGAAGAGGCGGTCAGGAACTGTCGTGAGTGCCGCCGACCCGTGCCGCAAGGGAAATGGACGGCTGACGGGCAGCCACTTTCAAGTCGTCCTGCTCCGGTCTGGAGAGGAGGGAAGGGAAAGCAACGCCGGTTCATCTATGGAAAAGAGCACACGACGGCAATTCATCAGGTCCGTTGGGATACTTGCGACGTCGACTGGGTTGCCCGTGATCCTGGCGGCCCGGACGGAGACCGTGACGCCGGCTGCAGTCCTGCGATGCGAGGAAGGCCCAACCGGCAATGGATCCTTCTTGCTGGACCGGGAGAACTGGAAACGTCATGGTCTGGCTCATCTGATCGACGGGTTCTGGCCCGGAGACGAGAGCGACGTGGCGTTCAGGACAGACGTCAGTCCCTTCGACGGCCGCCTTCCCCAGCTCCTGCCGGGGAGTGATCCAGCCGATCCCAGCCCCGGCGCCTATTCCAGTTGCGCGATTGACGCCCTCTTTGATCCTTACTACGCGTTCGACACTTTTGGAGGGGGCTTGATCCTGGTTGGGCAACTGGATCAGTCTGCTCGGTCCTTGAAATGTGAACCCACCTTTTATTTCCACCGTGCCGGCTGGGCACAACAGATCGCCGTCAACCACAAGGTTTCACAGTTTCAGGGCGGACTGACGCCCCAAGTATGGGAGGCGGCCTGGCTTCTCACTCTGGCCATGGCTCTCGGAGCCGCCCGCAACTACAAAGTGACCAACGATATCGGCTGGCCCGGGCCCTCCCGCCACTATTTCCACGGCACCGATGAAGGCAGCCACCTGGGTGCCTGGCTGCGCCCGACGCGGGTGACCCAAGACGGAAACCTGCCCTGAAGCGGATACGTCCATCATGTCGAGCTACGATGCAATCGTCATTGGTTCCGGGTTCGGAGGGGCAATCACCGCTGCCAAGCTCGCCCAGACAGGGGCGACTGTCTTGATGCTGGAGCAGGGACATCGGTGGCGCACACCCCTGAGCCCGCGGGAAGTCATTCTCCGGAGCGGAGACAGAATCGTCAACAAATGGAATGTCAACGATGAGGAAACGGGATTTCCAAAGTCACCGGGGGACACTGATGCTTGGGGAAATCCCAATTATGTGCTCCAGCAGAGTACCGACCTGAAATACATTTTCTATCGCTTTCCGGGGACGGGCCATTACAGCGGGGGGCTGTTTGAGGACTATGACAGCCGATTCAACCGTTCCGGCTCCGCCAATCCCTTTCTCACAACGGTGGGCCGCGGTTATGGAGGGGGTTCCCTCATCTACAGCATGATTCATCTTCGGGCGCCGACCGAAACGTTTCAGTTTGACCAGAACGGAGGGGTTGAGTGGCCGGACGGCTACACCCGCGCGGGTCTGGACCCATTCTACAATCGGGTTGAGTCAACCGTTCCGGTGTGGCAGCTTTCCTATGACGCGGGAGATGCAAGGCAAATCTCCAAGCGCTCTGCTGTATTGGCGGATGCCTTTGCCCGTGCCGGCATGAGCTGCGAGCCGCTTCGACTCGGACTCTGGGGGGATCGTTTCGCCCAAAGCCGGGAATCCTCTTTCATAAATCCATTCCGTGTGCCTGTGCGTCGCTGTACGGGATGCGGTTTCTGCACTTTTGGATGTATTTTTGAGTCAAAAGCCTCGCTGCCCACCAACTACCTGGCTGTGGCCGAACAGACAGGCAACCTGAGCGTCCGCACCGATGCCCAGGCCTGGAGCATCGAGCCCGTCGGAGGCGCCTACCGGCTGCACTGGAAGGACCGCCGTACGGGGCAGGTACGCTCCGACCAGTCGACGATCGTGGTTTCTTGCGGCGGCGCCATTGGTAGCCCGGAACTGCTGTTGCGCAGCCGCATGGCCGGCTTCCTTCCCGACTTGAGTCCTCATGCCGGCTACCATCTGTCCGGCAACGGAGACTCCGTCTTTGGCATTCTTTTCAATGGATTGCCGGAGGACTTCAAGGCGGAGATCTATAAAGGCTCCATCATGAACCTGGTCTCCTATCATTCCTGGCTGAGTCCTCCTGAGGGAATTCGCTTCGTCCTGCACGACGTGAGTACGCTGCCCGTGGGCATCAGCAAATTTCCCCTCCGTCGCCAGAACGGAGACCTCGAACCGAGGGCGGAGGATCCCTGTAATACGGATCCAAACCGAGGCGCGGCTCTGTACTGGGGCCGTTACTGGAAGGCCTTCATCAAGGAGAACTACAGCCGTAACGTTCTGGCCCTGGCATCGGTGGGACTGGATTCCCCGGACGGGCAGGTGCAGGTGGACAGCCGCGGCCAGGCTCAAGTTCGGTGGAACACTCGACTGGAGCCTGGCAACCGAACCTTCGAGTTGATCGATTCTGTTCGAAAGGTAGTCGATGACGTGAGTGCCGCCAGTCCGTACGGCGCTGAACGCCTGCATTCCCAAGGCTGGGACGATCTGCGCCGTTACACCACCGTGCATGTCGTGGGCGGATGCCGAATGAGCGATCATGGCCCCACCGGAGAGCGGGGAGGAGTGGTGGACGGCAACGGCCAGGTTTACAACTATCCGGGCTTGTATGTGGTCGATGGCAGCGCCATGCCGGGGGCCGTGGGGGTGAGCCCGTCTCATACGATTTCGGCAGTCGCCGAGAAGATGACGGATGTGCTGGTGGGGGCGTGAGTCCGAGGTGCAAAGTGGCCGCCCATTCCGACTGGGTCAATTGGACCCGTTACGTGCCGGGCCAGACGCGCGGCCACTATGAGAGCTTTTTCCAGCGGGCCAACCATCCCCGACGCCCGTTGGCTTTCTGGATTCGATATACCCTTTTCAGTCCACGGGGACATCCCGGCCAAGCCAGCGGAGAGCTGTGGGCCATCTTTTTCGATGGAGAGAGGGGCCGCCACGTCGCCGTCAGAGAACAAATGCCCCTGGCGGATTGTCATTTTGAGGGGAAGGCGTTGGGAGTACGGATCGGCGCTGCCGAACTGCGCCCGGGGTCACTCTTCGGACGAGCGTCTGACGGTTCCCATGGGATCACCTGGGATCTCTCCTGCCAGGGAGAGTCGCCTCCTGTTTTTCTCCTCCCCGTGCGCCTCTACGAATGGGGCTTTCCCCGAGCCAAGAGCCTCGTGAGCCTGCCGTTGGCCGTGTACAGCGGCTCGCTCGCCGTGGACGACCGGAAGATCATTGTCGATCATTGGGTGGGAAGCCAGAATCACAACTGGGGAAGGCGCCACACCGACCATTACGCCTGGGGCCAGGTGGCCGGCTTTGACAATGCACCCGGCACGTTCCTGGAGGTGGCGACGGTGCGACTCAGGCTCGGCCCCCTCTGGACGCCCCCCTTGACGCCGCTGGTCCTGCGGCACCAGGGTCGGGAACACCTCCTGACCTCGCTTCGCCAGAGTCTGCGGGCCAGGGCGGAGTTCCGCTGTTTCCACTGGAACTTTCGGTCTGAGACGGAGAGGGTTCTGATCCGCGGCAGGGTGGAAGCTCCTGAAGAAGCGTTCGTGCATCTGAAATACTCCGACCCTCCGGGGCGGCAGAGAGGCTGTTTCAATAGCAAGATCGCCGCCTGCCAATTAAGCCTGACGTGCAGGCGATCCGGTATGACCCAGACCCTGGTGACTCGAAACCGCGCCGCTTTCGAGATCCTGCCCCGAAACTGATTGTTGAGGGGCCGACCGCCATGCTGGTTTTCGCCCCAAATCACTGAACCACGAACGTAAGTGAGTGGCCATCCGGATTGGGCCGGGCGCTGACGCTTCGGTTCAGTTTACGGTGCAGCCTGAAACTTTGTCCTTCGGCTAACCGCCAGTTGCCAGGCGTTGACAACGGGGCAAAGGCGATTCTCAGAATTTGGCAGCAAGCGGCTAACCCCCAACGATGAAAAAGGGCGTCCGGCGTGAAATCGTCTTTGACCCCAATCGGTCCGTCAGTTTCACGACCAGGAAATAAGTCCCTGCTTGAAGACCTTTCAGCTCGACATAGCGGGAGAAGGCCACTTTTTGAGCTTCAAACGGCTGGCGGATCTGGAACTCCGGAAGGTTGACGCCCCGCGAAGAGCCGCTTCTGATAAGCGAAACCTCGGCTAGCAAGTCCGCCCTTTCTTGATTCAACTGGCAGTCGTAAACCTCGAAATAGAAAACCAGATTCTCACCGTTATGGAAACGACGGCTCGCAGAGGGCAGAAGGGTCGAGTGCTCAAAGGTCAAGAGCTTGGCGCCCGGGGGAGAGCGCTGGACATCCTTGCCCAGGACAATGGTGCTCATACGCAGTTTCTTGCCGGAAGGCTGAATCCGCAGGCTCCGTTCCAGCAGAACCGCCCTCTGAGTCTGAGCATCCTGAACCAACATCTGAATCGAGTAAATCCCGGGGGAAAGCTCGAGCCGATCATTGAGGCTCAATCCCCCCTTCCGGACCGCACGGTACTCTTCAGGAGTAAAAGTCAGGTTCATAGGAGTCCCAAAGCGAAGCAGGCCCACGCCGTTGGAATCCCGTAAGAGACCCAGCACCCGAATCCTTGACCGATAGACGGCGCCATTCTCACTTTCTTCCTCTCGAAATGCCAAACCCGCGGCCGGTATCTCCAGGCTGATCAGAACCTGCTGCTTGGCCGGGTCAGACGAAAACGTTTCCAAACGGAGATAGGCGGGCAGGTCGAGAGGCAGTTCCCCTTCTTGAGCAGCCCGAAGAAGTTTGTAATCGGATCCGGTCAGGATTTCCAGTCCGCGAGGTACGGCCAGGTAGCCGGACCGGTGCCGGACCGTATAGCCCGGTTTCTTGACCTCAACCCGAATGCTCCGAAAGCCGCCCTCGAACTCCTGGTTGAGAGGGTGATACGTCAACAGGTAGTACGTGTGGACTTCAGAGTCAAAACGTTTCAGTCCAAGGTAAAGATCATTCATGTTGCGAACGGCGAATCCACCGGTTGCGGCTGAAACGTAGCGCAGAGCGCTATCCCTGACGTCGGAACCCACCTGCTTCGCCCGGTCGAACAAAGACTCCCCTCCTGTGGCGTCGATCCTCCTTCCGGAAATGGCGTTGCCTGCTCCACGAGAAGCGCTGATGCTGCTCAGTTCGTCCCCGGGAACCAGCGACTTGCTCAGCCCCCCGGTTGTCAGACCGTGTGAGTCCATCCCGTAAATGGCAAGATTGGCGGCATTCGCGATACTCACTGTTTTGGACAGTGTCTCCTCTGCTAATGGGCCCACTACGAAACCGGAAGAAAAAAGCACCAGATTCTTACGTCCTTCAATCGACGCCACACCTTTGGAGATGGCCTGGATGGCGGTCAACACGCCGCGGGCTTCTCTGGATTGAACATGCGATTGCATGTTGTAAAACATGCGCTGGATGCGGAGTGCGAAGTTGAGGTCTCCCAGTTCAGATCCCTGCGTCGAGGCCACCAAACCGGCGGCACTCATGCCTTGAGGGTTGGAAGCCGTGACGGTGACGGAACCGGAAGAGACCAGGTCGCTTCCGGTCGAAGGGGCACTGGGGCCGGAACGATTCAAGCTGGACAGCGACTGTCCCGAGATGTTGCGGAAGCGAAGTGCCTGGATCAGTTTATTCTTGTCGTTCGTAAATTCCTGTCTCAGGTGAAAGCCCGAGCCCAACTCGAAGACGGCGACCAAGTCATTGTCCCGCAGATCGTTCTTGACGTAGCGTGTGGCCGCATTCTGAACCAGCTTTTGGTTGGAAAACTCGGTAGTCGCGTAATCGAGGAGGAAGATAATCAGGTTCGGCCCGGCAGGGCTCTCAGAGGAATAGTCCAGGACTGCTTTCGTCTCCACGGACCGCGGGCGCCGTGGCGTCGGCTTGGGGACCGGCTGAGCACGAGCGCTCTCCCCCACCTTCGGTTGTAGATAGAGGATAAACCGGTCGATTCTTTGCTCCACGCCGTCTTCGTAGACGACAAAGTCCTCGGCTTTCAGATCCGTGACCACCCGGTTCTTTTTGTCGGTGACTACTGTGTCCACGACGACCGTCAGGCCTCCGCCTCGAAAGACGGGAGGCGCTCGTTTCTTCCCCTGCCCGCCTGCCATCCCCCAGGCGAGCGCCGCCAGAAGACATAGAATCTTCGTTCTTCTCATTTTGGCTCCGTCGTTTCTCCCCGGGCTGCGGGACCTCAATAGGGGAGCGGTCCTTTTGCCGACCCCGCAAGCCAGCAAACTGGTGCTATAATCTTACCATCGTGCCCTTAGGGTTTGCGCAAGAATAGATTCGCAGAGTTGGCGCTCAGGTTTGCACCAGATTTGGTCGCGAGCGATTGAGTGAAACCGCAGGCGTAGCCGGGCGTACGTTGAGGATTTCGCGATTGAGGAGAGGCCGAAGATGGTGTGAAGATGAGATGCCAAAATGTGAAGTTATTCTTGCGCGTGCCCTTAATTCAGAACAAGTTTCAGAGGATCGATCTGTGAGATCAAGAAATCTTCTGCTTGTCGTCCTCGCGCTACTCTTTGCCGCAGCCTCAAGTGGGATGTCTCAGAAAGATCGGGAGAAGCTCGAGCGGGAGGAATCGGAAGATTATTTCAAGAAGTGGCTGAACCAGGATGTTGTCTACATCATTACGGACGAGGAACGGGCGGTTTTTGAGACCCTTACCACTTCGGTCGAAAAGGAGAACTTCATCGAGCAGTTCTGGAGGCGGAGGGACCCGGATTCGACCACTCAATACAACGAATACAAAGAAGAGTTCTATCGTAGGATCGCCTACGCCAACGATCATTTTTCGGTCGGAGTGCCCGGTTGGAAATCCGACCGGGGACGGATCTACATCGTCAACGGTCCTCCCGATTCGATCGAACATCATGACCAGGGAGAGCAATATTACCGCCCCCAGGGCGAAGGCGGGGGTGTGACCACCACTTATGCCTGGGAGCTCTGGTACTATCGCTATCTTCCCGAAATCGGCGATGGGATCGAAGTGGAATTTGTCGACAAGTCGATGACGGGGCATTATGTTCTGGCTCGTGATGAAATGGACAAGGATGCCATGCTTTGGATTCCCGGGCTGGGGCTGACGGAGGCGGAACGCCTGGGCGGCGCCTCGAAATCCGAGCGCATCGGCACCCGCACAATGGCGAATGTGGCGAGTCGGCGAGTCGGGAATCCTCTCAAGAACTTCACTCAAAAGGACGATCTTTTCGCTCGACTCAGGAGATACGCCAAGTTGCAGGCGGCGCCCCACATCAAGTTCAAAGACTTGGAAGGGCTTGTCGACATCAAGCTCTACTACGACAAACTTCCCTTCAGGGTGCGACATGATCTGATCCGCGTGACCGCAAACGATTTTCTGGCACCCGTAACTTTCTATTTTGACGCTCGGGAATTCACTTACAAGTCTTCCGGTTCGACTCGGCAGGCCACGCTCAACGTGTTCGGACGTGTCGAGAGCCTGGCCAAGCGCACGGTCTATTCTTTCGACGATACGGTCTACCTGACGCTCTCGCCGCGCCGGGAGGAGAGAGTGAGCAGCTCCATTTACCAACGGAGCATCCCGCTGGCACCGGGTCGCTACAAGCTGGTCGCCATCGTCAAGGATGTCGAAAGTGGCAAGATTGGCACTCTGGAACACGGGATTGTGATCCCGGCGGACACCGGCACGGATTTGCAACTGAGCCCGATCATCCTGGCAGACAGGGTTCAACCGGCTTCAAATGAAGAGTTTATCACCGATCCATTTGTACTGGCCGGGGTCAAGGTGTATCCCAATGCTTCCAACCGCTTCTCCCGAGGGCATCCTCTCGGCTTCTACTTTGAGGCCTACAATGTGACGGCGGATCAACAGACCTTGAAAGCCGACCTCTCCTTGGAGATCCAGATCCTGCGGGACGGCCAGGAGGTTGCGACGCCATTTCAAGGGAAAGACTTGAGACAGTTGTTGCATCGCTTCTCGGATCGTTTCTTTGCCGGTTCGATGCTGAACACACAACCCTTGACTCCCGGCCGCTACGACCTGAACGTCTCCTTGGCCGATAAGGTCGCCGGAACCATTGCCCAACGAAAGGTGGACTTTGAGGTTCTGGCGGTTGAGCCTGAAACAAATTGACCCGGATTTCTCACACTCGGTCGTAGCGAAGAGCCGGA
>JBHHYX010000201.1:0-9318 GCA_046757765.1 Acidobacteriota bacterium
GATGGTGTGAAGATGAGATGCCAAAATGTGAAGTTATTCTTGCGCGAGCCCTTAGAGGGGATTCGGCTGCTCGAGATCCCCAACGATGTCAATGATCTGGCGAAGTCGATTCTCACCGGTGTGCCGATGCCAGCGAAAGCTGCAGTTGATGCACTGCACATTGCCACTGCCGCGATTAACGGGATAGAATACCTGTTGACATGGAATTGCAAGCACATTGCGAACCCATCGATGCGGCCACAAATTGAACCTATCTGCCGTGAAAGGGGTTTCGAACCTCCCGTGATTTGCACACCCCAGGAGTTGCTGGAGATCGACGACGCAATCTGATCCTATTGTTACCGAGATTCGGAGACTGCGGGAGCAAACGCGCCGCCCGTTTCGGTTTTGACATCCGATCGATCGTGAAAGATGCCCAGAAACGTGACGCCGCTGGCGATCGTGAGGTCATTCGCCGCCCGCCGCGTCCGCTGGTTTTGCCGATCCGAAACGACACGGAGGCCATAACCAAGCGATGAACCCGAGCGGGAATGGCGCTCGGGCCCAGGATGAAATCGACGTCTGTTGGCGCCATTCCCCCCGGGTTATCGCAAACGGTACTCAGATGCCTCGGTCGCGGTGCCTTGCAGCTCAGCGCCTTCGCCTTTTCCTAACGAGATCCTATGAATAATTCGGGCCGGCTGGCCCGCACCTGGAAGGGGTCACCGCTATTAGTTGGTCTTCTGGGTCCCCGCTCCTGACCGCACCCGGACAACCACCAGGGTCAAGTCATCCAGGATCTCGGCGCCTTTGCTGAAGCGGGCCACCTCGGCCAGGACTACGCCTTGAAGTTCTTGTGCCGAGCAGTGCCTGTGGGTCGCCACAAGTCTCTCCAGGCGTCTTTCCCCGAAATGCTCGCCCAGGGGGTTCTGGGCCTCGATGATTCCGTCCGTGTAGATGACCAGCAGATCGTCCGGAAAGAGCTTGAGCTTCCGTTGCTCGTACTGAGAATCGGAAAAAATTCCCAGTAGCGTTCCGGTCGGCTCGAGACGAAGAAAGTTCTCCTCCACAGGGTGATCGTTCCCGGCTCCCGGCGAGTCTGCTTCGGGGCGGGATGAGGCGCGAAGGAGCAGCGGCGGGTTATGGCCTGCATTGGCGTAGGTCAGACAGCTGGTCTGGCTGTCAAAGACGCCACAGAAAAAGGTCGAGAAGCGGCTGTCGTCGGTCATGGAGCAGAGCAGGCGGTTGATGTCGCCCAGCATCTCGGACAGCTGTCCCCGACTGTTGGGCGCGTGACTGCGCAGCAGAGCCTGCAGGCTGGCCATGAGGAGCGCGGCCGAGATGCCTTTTCCCGAGATGTCGCCCACGGCGATACAGAGCAGTGTGGGGGACAACTGCAGAAAGTCGTAGTAGTCACCTCCCACCTGGCCCGCGGCCCGGCAGGTTCCCCCGTAATCCAGCAGTTCCATCGCTGGGAGCGCTTGTGGAAAGAGATGACTCTGGACCTTTTTGGCAATCCGCAGCTGCTCTCGCAGAAGTTGATTCTGGCGCTTCAATTCGAAATGTTCCAGATCCTGCAGCACCGTTTGCCTCAGGGCAAACGGCTGCCAAGGCTTGGTGATGTACCGATGCACCTGTCCCTGGTTGATGGCGCCCATCAAGTCGTCCACTTCGGTGTAGCCGGTGAGGATGATTCGAATCGCCTCCGGGCTCAGCGCCAGCGACTCGCTGAGCAGTCCCACGCCGCTCATTCCGGCCATCTTCTGATCCGTGATTATGACGTCCATGACCTGATCCTGGAGAAGAGCCAGCGCCTCCTCGCCGGATTGGGCCTTGAAGATCTGGAAGTCATTGATGAAGGTCCGCTTCAGTTTCTGGAGGTTGGACTGCTCATCGTCGACGATCAAAAGGCTGGGCTGGGGTTTCATCTCAATACACCCACACAATCGAGAACAGGAACGTCTGAACGGAAGTCTTTTCGCCCTCAGTAGTGTCCGGTTATAAGTCCCATAGGCTCAACTGTTTAACGTTAACGTAGCGAGGTTCTGGTAAGGTACTTTTCGCCCTCTTTACCCCTGGGAGTCGATTGATCTTAGCATTTCGATTTTGACCGCTTCAAGGCGACACGTGTTCAAGAATCCGGAGAGACGCGATCTGTGACGCTCTCTGAAACGGTGCCTGAAGCGATTGTTGCAACGGGACCTGCATAAGGTGAGCGTGTTTCAGTTCAACCTGAGTTGAGCGATTGGTACCTACCGGCGTCGAAAATCGCTCAATTCAGGTTCAAGACGGGCGCGCCACCTGTGAGACCGGAAAAGGAGCTCGAAGATGACACGGAGCAACCAAACTTCAAGGCCAACAAACCTTCTTCTCTCGTGCCGCCATCAACGACCCACACCCCCTCCCCGCACCACATCCGTGCCAACCAGCGGAAGGGTGCCTCCGAAGAGGCCGCGGCGGCAATCCTTCGATTGGGGTTCGCGGGTCGGAAGCGGAGACCAAAATGATTGATCGCTACGGGATCTTGAGACCGTTGGAGCCCGGGCCCGATGTCCGTGTCTACCTGGTGGAGGACCGCTGGCAGGGAGGCTCCCAGCGGGTACTGACCCTGCTCCCAGAGAGGGACCTCAACCTGACCTCGTGGCGCCTGGAGTTGGAAAAGCTCTTTGCGCTCCGGAGCTCACTCGATCACCCCAACCTGGTTCCAGTCACAGACATTGCCTTTCGAGGACGGAGGCTGGGACTGGTTTCCGAGTTCCTGCGGCCGCAACCACCACAACCACCGCCGCAAGCTCCTCACCAGGGCGATGCCATCCAGCTTGCCCTGCAGTTGGTTCGGGTGGTCGAGTACGTGCACCGGAGAGGCTGCCTCCTCGGATCCCTGAAGCCTTCTCAATTGTTCATCAGCGGCGATGCCCGGCTCACTTTGAATCTGCTCTTGCCACGAAGTCAGATGGAGCACCCGTTCCGGTTGAACACGCTGCGCTACGCTGCTCCGGAATTCCTCGATTCCAGAAGCGAGACCAGGGAGGCGGATCTTTACTCACTGGGAATGCTGCTCTATCGAATTTTCAGCGGAGATCACCCTTTTGGTGACGAGAATCGAGAGGACTTGATACAAAAACAACGAGTCGCTTCCCCGCTGAGGCCGAGACGAGTCCACCCGGACATTCCGGCGGAAATAGAGGAGCTGATCCAGCAACTTATTCGCAAACAACCGAAGCTGCGACTCTCCTCCTCCAGTGTCGTCCGCTCGGTCTTGGAAAAGCACGCGGTCACGATCCCGGCAGAGTGGGTCAAGCTCCGCTCAGGACTGGTGGGAAGAGGAAAGCAGCGGTCCGACTTTCGCTTGTCTCTGGGAGACTACCTCGAGAGCCCCGAGACGCGCTTCCTCGTCGTTGCGGGCAAGAGCGGCATGGGCAAGACTCGATTGGCGGAGCATTTTGAGAGCACTGCCAAGATCCACGGCGCGGCAACATGCTCAATCGCCCACTTGCCGGGCCAGGAGCCTTTCCAAGTCTTTCGTGAGCTGCTGGCCCGGATCCAACCCAAAGAAAAGCGAGACGCCGGCAAGGTCTTTCAGCCCGAGTTCTTCTCTACCACGTTCTGGAAGGAGCTGAAGACGCTGCTGGGAGATCAGCCGTTGGTTCTTCGCGTTGAAGACTTGCAATGGTTGGACGAAGCCTCCTTCCAGACCTACCGGTCGCTGGTGAGGCGCAAAGATTTGTCGGTACTCGTTATTGCCACCCTCAGAACAGATTGTCGAGCGGGTTACTGGAACCCCCTGAGGCAGGAACTGAAGGGCCGAGAAATGCTGGTCGAGTGCGAACTGGAGTCCCTCACAGAGAATGAAGTGCGCGAGCTGGTGGCCAACCTGCTGGGCGAGGTTCCTTCGGAAGAGACGCTCCTCAAAATTCAGGTCGATTGTCTGGGCAATCCATTCTATGTCTACGAGTTCTTGAGGGCCTGGAATGCAAGCGGCCGGCTGACCAGGCGGAATGGCGAGTGGCACTGGCAGCGAAGGCTTGGAGAGGATCCCATCCCCACCACAGTGAGCACTAATATCGAATCTCGACTTTCCAGGCTGGACGATCTGTCTCTCCGGATCCTGGAGTTCCTGTCCCTGATCCGGCGGCCGGTGGAATTGGGGCTTCTCTCTCGCTTGTTGGCGGTTGCATTAGACCCTGTGGAGAAGAGGATCACGGTGCTGGAGAGACAGGATTTCGCCGCTCTTCAAGCCGGTGGAGATGAGCTCCTTGTGGGACTCGCCCACGACTGGATCGGAGAAGTGATCCGGAACCGCCTGGACCCTTCCTCGAGACGGGATCTGCACCGGCGCGTGGCGCTGACGCTCGAAGAGTCCCTCGAGGGAACCCGAAACCTTTTCCTGACGGAGGCCCTGGTCAAGCACTTCTTGGGGGCCGCCGACGTCCCCCGCGCAAGAAGGTACTTCTGGCAGGCCACCACTGCCCTGGAGGAAGCGGGTCTCTACAAGAAGGCGGCCTTCCTGATCTGTATTGCCCTGGCCCGGGGCATGGCCTCACCCTGCAACTGGAAGACCGCCCGAAAGACGATCGAGTTGCTCTACCGCTCCGGTCAGATGGGGCGCTGCATTTCATTCGCGCGGCATGTGCTCAGTCTCCTCGAACTGGCCGACAGCCGAAAAGAAACGTGGGTTTTGTCCGTTCTTGCCAGAATCTATGTGATCACCGGCCAACAGGCTCGAGCCGTCTCCTCCTGCCAACGCGCTCTGGCTCGAATCAAAGAAGAAGACGACCCCGGGGTTTACGCCGAGTTTCAGGCCATTCTCCTGTCCGCGCTGAGTCGGGCCGGGCGGCAACGGAGTGCCCGAGGGGTGGCGGTAACGGTGGAAAGATTGCTCATACACGGGACGGAGTCTCATTACAAATTGAACCATGCCTTGTTCCTGTTCTCCTATCTCATCGAGGGTCGCTTCGAGGATTCCGTCCGCCACCTGGTTCGATCGATCTGTCTCTCGTTAGAAGAACAGCGACATCCGAGCTACCCCGGACATCTCGTCAATCTGGGCACCCTGTGGCTGTACCTGGGGAGGTGGACGAAAGCCCGCCGGGTGCTTGGCCAGGCTCTCCGAATGGCGCGAAAAATGGGAAATCTGGAGTTGGAGGTTTTCGCCAGATCCGTCGACTGTGTGGCGCAACGGAAGGAGGGGCGGCACAAGTCGGCCATCAAGAACCTGAAGGAACTTCTCGGCTTCAACGAGAGACTCAACCGAAACCGCCATCTGGCGACGGAATTACGTATCGAATTGGCCAAGAATCTCAACTACCAGCTCCTTCCCGAAGCCGCTTTGCAGCAACTGGATCAGGCCCACCAAATTGGTTGTAACGATCCGGATTACTCCTCCACCATGGACGCCAAACTGGCGCGAGGTTGGAGTTGGCTGCTGCTGGGAAGACCTGACAGGGCGCAAGAGAGCATCCAGAATATGGATCCGGAGCGAATCCCGAGGGAAAAGGGGCGCGTCTACTTGCTCCAGGCTCGTATCCGCCTGGCTCTTGGAGAGCTGCAGTCGGCATGGGACGCCTCCTGCCAGGCGCGAAAAGCCTTTTCCAGAGAGCTACCCTACTACCGGCTGCGCTGCTTGCTCCTGCAAGGGGAAATCGTGCTGGCGCGGAAGGAGCCGGAAAGGGCGACTTCCCTGGTGGGCGGCGCCCTGAAGGCGGCCCGAAATCACTTTTACTTTCCCCTCATGGCTCGCAGCTGCGCGCTGTACGGGAAATGTGTGTCTGAGCAGGGTCAGCCGGAAAAGGGCCGCATCTATTGTTTGCGCGCCCTACAGCTGGCCGGCCGCCTGGATCAGCCCGGTCTCAGAGTCCAGATCTACAGGACGCTCGGGGAGATCGAAACCGCCCGCAATCGGCTCTCAGAAGCTCGAGCCAACTACACTGGAGCCCTGCAAATCTTGAAATCGAAGCTGCTTCAGCTCTCGGCCCCTTATCGGGAGAGCTTTCGGAGGAGATGCATTGAGCCCATCGAGGCGGAACGCCGTCGTCTCACCAAGACCGGGACTGTGAGGCCGCCTCGACTCTTTCAGGAACTGGGAATGTTTGTCTCCGACTTCCGGGAGACCGAGACATCGCCGGCTCTCGGTCAAAGGTTGCTCGAGCTCGTCCTGGATCGGCTTCCCTACACCTCAGGCGGTTTCCTGATCCGGCAATCTCCGCGGAGCCCAATTGAATTGGTGGCCTCGCGCGGCCGCTGCGTGCCGCCGCAATGGCAGGCGACGATTCCAAACAGCAGCCCAAAAACGACTCCCAACAGCCGGCCATTCGTGAAAGGCGGCGAGGTCACGATCGATGTCGCAATGAGTTCCAGCGGTGGTTCAGAACTGCTCCTGCATCTTGAAGACAAGAATAGAGAGGTTTCCGACGTCGAGTTCGATTTTCTGAAATGCCTGGTTGCGGTGACCGGATTGGTCCTTCCCAACACTCTCCCATCCGAGATGCCCGCAACCGGCCAGGGAGGGGGATTGGAGCTGGCAAAGGGGAAGAGAATCGTAGGAGATCATGCGCTCATGCGAAAGCTCTTTGGAGAGGTTCGCCGAATGGCGCCAACTGGCGCCACCCTGCTGATCTCCGGCGAAACCGGGACGGGAAAAGAGCTGGTTGCTCGCGCCTTGCACCACTACAGCCGTCGTTCTCGAGGGCCTTTCGTTCCGGTCAACTGCTCCGGGTTCCCCGCCGATCTTGTGGAAAGCGAGCTCTTCGGTTATCTCAGAGGAAGCTTTACCGGGGCAATCTGCGACAGGCGGGGCCTGTTCGAAGCGGCCTCGGGAGGAACCCTCTTTCTGGACGAAGTCGCCTCCATGCCGATTGAAGCCCAATCCCGACTGCTGCGTGTGCTGGAGGAGAAAGCGATCCGTCGAATAGGGGAGCACAGAGAGCGCCCTGTCGACGTTCGCATGGTGGCGGCCACCAACCAACCCCTGGAGCGGTTGGTCAGAGAAGGCAGCTTCCGGGCCGACTTGTATCATCGCCTCAATGTCTATCAGATCGTCGTACCCCCTTTGAGACAACGCGCTTCCGACATCCCACTGCTTGCCCAACACTTCCTGGAGGAGCTCAGCCGGGAGGAAGGGACGGAAAAGAAGATGACCTCTGATGCGCTCTCCAATCTCCTCGATTACCCCTTCCCCGGCAATGTGCGGGAGCTTCGAAACGTGATAGAGAGTGCCTACCACCTCTCCCCCGGGTCCACCCTCACCCTGCGCGAGGTCTCCAACCGTTTGGTTGCTGAACCGACGGCCGGCAGTCAGGCAAATCGCCGCGCCGAGGGTCTGGTCGAGGCCCTGGCCTTGGGTCGGGCCAGCTTCTGGGATGACGTCAAAGAACCGTTTCTAGAGCGGGAACTCTGTCGAGCCGATGTGCGCGCCGTTGTTTCCTCGGGGCTGGCTGCCTCGGGAGGAAGTTATCGACGGCTGGTCGAGTACTTCCACCTTCCCGCTCGGGACTACAAGAGACTCTTGACGTTTTTGTCTCATCACGGCTGCAAAGTAGACTTCCGCCCCTTCCGCAACACAGGCAGCTAGTACTTAACTGCACAATTAATAATTATAAGTGTTATACTTGTCCCGGCGCGGATATCCTCCAGCTTCAGTTGCGGATAGGCCTCCAGCAGTTCCTATTCGCTCAGCCCTTCCGCCAGATTGGTCTTTCGGTAGTAGCGGATCGGCGCACGCTGCTTGAGAATTTCGGAACGTTCTGAATCTCTCCACAGCGCTCTCGCGCAGGCGTGAAAACCCCTTTTGGAGTGCGGAAGTTCCACTTCCGCTTTTGTTCTGGCTGTCCGATCCAGCTGTCGGCCCAAAAGCAGCAGTCTCACTGCCGCACACGAAAGTGCCCCCCAAGAAGAGAAGGGGCTGCGGGTTTCTCCAGCTATGAAAAAGAGTGCGTCCCTTCAATACCTCCCTGGACTTCACCAGAGAGCGGCAGGGGTGGTACACTCGTCCCACAAGAGTGACCTGTAACTGTGGATGGAGATGGAATGATGCATGCCCTGCAAGAGATTGAGAAACTCCTGCCCACCCTCCCTCGCGCAGAAAAAGCGCAGGTGCTGCAGTGGGTCGCCCGTGATCTTGGAGAGGCATTTCCCGGCATTGAAAGTACCCCGGGCGTCTGTGGGGGGGAGCCGTGTATCGTCCGCACGCGCATTCCCGTGTGGGTCTTGGTCCAGGCCCGGCGCTTGGGCACCAGTGAGGCCGACCTCTTGCGGAGCTATCCGACGTTGCGAGCCGAGGATCTTGCCGATGCGTGGGCTTATGCTCGCGCGCATCAGGAAGAGATCGAGCAACAAATCCTCGCCAACGAAACGGCGTGAGCGATGGCGCGGTGCTATGCCAACGAGAACTTTCCTCGCCCAACGGTGGAGGCCCTGCGGCGCTTGGGTCACGATGTGCTGACGACAGCCGAGAGCGGCAAGGCTGGGCAAGCGATTCTGGATGCGGACGTGCTCGCGTTTGCTGGCGTAGAGCAACGCATTGTGGTGACCCTCAATCGGCGCCATTTTATTCGCTTGCATCACACCGCACCCACGCATGCTGGCATTGTGGTCTGTACATTTGATCCCGACTTTACGGCCCTGGCCCTGCGCATCCATACAGCATTGGAGGCGCGGCCGCCGATGGCGGGGCAACTGGTCCGTGTGAATCGTCCAGCGATGTGACACCAGGCCGAGCACCGATGACTCCGCAAGGGGCAGGCCCGGTGGGGGCCATCGCTCCAGCCGTTGCCTGATCGTTGCTTTACGGTGTCATTTATTGCCACGTGCGCAACTTGACTCAACTTTAAAGATTAGCGCAACCCTAGTCAAGTTGCGCATTGCATAACAATTCGCACTACAAACAGCCGCAATCACGAAACACCCGACAACGATGGTGTCCTGAACGATGGGAGGGAATTTTCCTGTGGTTCTATCGTCGCTGAACCGGTTGAAGACAAGTGAAACGGTGACCGTTATCAGGACGAAAGCTGCGATCAGCCCCTGTATCGTGGTGAGGCTGCCTTCCGGCGGACCGTAGACACGCTCGAGTGTGAACTCGGTCAGGCCCAACAGGATCGCGATCGCAGTCAGTATGACGCCCAGTCGCAGTTTCTTGCGGATCAGGGCATTGGCGGTGAAGCTTTTCAGCAGGAGCAACACCAGCCCCAGCGTCAGGAGCGCGATGAGAATCAGAATGTCGAGTGCAGGCAGCGATTCGACCACGGCGCTCAACCCAGCTTGCCTTCTTTCTTGAACTTTTCCAGATCAGCTCGGGGTAATTTCAACCTGAATTGAATACTCCCCACAAAAACTCCACTC
>JBHHYX010000202.1:0-9316 GCA_046757765.1 Acidobacteriota bacterium
TGATTTTCAAAGACTTTGAATTGGAGGCTTCTTCCTTCTTGATCTCTTCCTGGAGCCTGCGGCTGAGGCGTTCGTATTGCTTCTTTCGAAGAGCCAGCAGGCTCCCTCGCAGACTCTCCTCGGAGAGGGTCACCTCCACGGCGCCGAGGCTTACTGAGTCAAGCAAGTGGATGGCTTCTTCCTCTTCCTGCAGCTCATTCCTCAAGCTAACGATGCTGATTTCCTGCTCAAGTTCCCTGAGTTCCAGGACTTTCTGGAAGATAGACTGGGTGGACAGACCCTCAAACAACTCGGGTCCCAGGAGGGGGAGCCAGGCAGCGGAAAGCCGCGGGTCCAAGACGGCACCCAGCAAGGTGATCTCGGCCTGGGTTGCTTTTTCCAAGCTTCGAACCGTCGGCCTGAGCGGCCGGGTTCGGCCGGCCCGGCCCGATGTCTTTCTCATTTCCGACATGATCAGCCCGTCCTCCACTCGGAGTTGAGAAGCGATCCGCGACACGTACTCGGAGCGTTCAATCTTGTGGGGGAGCTTCATCAAATAGGGCACAATCTGATCGATAATCTCCTGTTTCCCTCGAGGACTGAAGGGATCACGCTGCTGGGAGACAAAGCGGGCAAGAGCAAACTCGATAAACGGGAGCGACGCTTTCAGCAGCGCCTGGTAGGGCTGGGCGCCCTCACGCTGCAAAAACGTGTCCGGGTCGTCGCCGCTCGGCAAACGGGCGATATTGACCCGAAAGCCCTGCTCCAAGAAGAGGTCGATCGAACGCATGGTGGCGGCCACTCCGGCCGAATCAGGATCAAAGTTGACGATCACATTACGAGTATAACGCCCCAAAAGCTTGACTTGGTGAGGGGTCAAACTGGTACCGAGAGAGGCGGCGACATTTCGGAAACCGAACTGGTGGGGTACGACACAGTCGAAATAGCCCTCGACAAGTATGGCGAAGTCTCGGCGGCGGATTTCGTCACGGCTCACATCGAGGGCAAAGAGATGGAGGCTCTTCTTATAAAGGGGCGTGTCAGGTGAGTTGAGGTACTTGGGCACTCCGTCACCCAGCGTTCGGCCACCGAAAGCAATGGTGTGGCCGGAGAGATCTCGGATGGGGAACATGATCCGGTTGCGAAACCGCTCGTAAACTCTACCCGTCTGCCCCTCCTTAACCAGACCACAGGCCAACAGGTCCTCCTCCGTCTGCCCCTCTTTTGCGAGCAGTTCAACAAGTTGATGACCTCCCGGAGCAAAGCCCAGCGAGAATTTGTCGATCGTGCCGGCATCGAGCCCCCGCCGCTCCAGGTAGCGGCGTGCTTGCTCCCCCGTCGAACCCCTCAGGCAGTGCTGGAAGAAGCGGTGGGCCAGACTCATGATTTCCAGCAGCCGTCTCCTTTGCTCGCCTTGATCCCCATCGGGTCGATCCCCACGAGGAGGCAGGGGGATGCCGCTGCGTTCAGCCAAGAACTGGATGGCTTCAGGGAAGCTCAGGTTCTCGATCAGAACCGCAAACTTGAAGACGTCCCCTCCCGCCCCGCAGCCGAAGCATTTAAAGATTTGCTTGCTGTCGCTCACCAGGAAGGAGGGAGTGTTTTCTCCATGAAAAGGACACAAACCGGCGTAATTCTGGCCGCTTTTCTTCAAACTCACATAGTTCGATACCAGTTCGACAATACTGACGCTGGTCCGGACTTTGTCGATGAAACCTTGATCGAAATGCATCTGCCTTCATGCGGCCGTCATGGCAACCGCTGACCGACCCCGTCTCTACTCCCGACCGGAGCCATACTCTCCATTATCCGCCCGGGCCCACCCGTGTCCGCACCGTTGTCATCGTCTTGCCCCTCCTCTTCAGGGAGCCACCTTTGCCCTCACACTCTCAGATCGACCCGGGTCACTCCACCTTCAACTCGATGTTTGAGAACCTGCGGGTGATCGAGCAGGAACCTGGAAAGGGCCTTTCTCAAGCGGCCTGTGCCAAAACCGTGGATCAGGCGGACTTCGTGGAGCTGGGACAAGAAGGCTCGGTCCAGAAACTTATCGGTCTTCTCCAGCGCCTCCGCCACGGTGTGACCCACTAGATTGAGCTCTGGTTCCGAGTTCTCGACCACGTTCAGGATGACATGACGTGAGGAGGGTGGTGGCGAAGGAGTTTCCTCAATCCGGGCCAGTTGTCGGACTGGGACAGTGATCTTCTTGGCGTCCATCTCGACCAGGGCTTCCTTTTGCCGAATGGCCAGCACCCGACCCCGCTTCCGAAATGCCGAAGAGTAGACCCAATCCCCTTCCTCCAAGTCTTCAGAGGACGGCCTCGCCTCCCCAGCCGACTCCACCTTGACTCGGGAGAGCATCTTACGGCGAAAAGCCTCTTTGAGGGCCTTCTCCTTTTGTTTGGCTTGCTGACGCAATCTGGCCGACTCGAAACGGTCTTTTACGCTCTTGACGAAGCGCTCGGTCTCCTGCCTGAAGTCCAGGCTCCATTTTTCGAGGGCCTTCTCAGCTTCTTTTTGCCGCTTTCTCTCCCGCCTCTCGAAGCCTTCCTGAAGAACCGCTTCCCGTCGCTTCACAGAGTCGATCTGCTGCCGCAGTTCCCGGCGTGACTGTTCCATCGACCGCAGTTCCGTCCGTAGCCCGGCCAGATACCTTTCCACCTGGACATGCCGCTCCTCCAACAGGCCACGAGCCTGGTCGACAAGGCTCCGCTCCAGCCCAAGTTGTTGGGCGATCTCGAGCGCGCTACTCCCTCCCGCAATCCCAAACTTCAGCTCAAAAGTGGGCTTCAAGGAGACCGGGTCCAGCTCAACGCTTGCATTTTCCACACCGGCGGTGTGGGTGGCAAATTGTTTGATGGAATGATGGTGGGTGGTGGCGACGACCAGCGTTTCCCGAGAGTGAAAGTAGTCGATAATGGCGATCCCCAGGGCGGCGCCGTAAACCGGATCGGTGCCGGCCCCGATTTCGTCCAGAAGGATGAGGCTGGGCGGATCGAGCGATTCCATCATCCTCTTGACCCGGAGAATATGGGCCGAAAAAGTGCTGAGGTTGTCTGAAATCGACTGGCGATCACCAATATCCGCGAGAACCTGTCTGAAGACCGGGAACTCGGCTTCAGCCGCCGGCACGGGAAGGCCTGACTGGACCAGCAGTGCAAACAGACCGACGGTCTTCAGCGCCACCGTCTTGCCCCCGGTGTTGGGGCCGCTGATGACGAGCACGTTTGCACCCGGTCCCATTTGGACGGAAACGGGGACCACGTTCTTTTCCCCCAGGTTCCGGATCAGTAAAGGGTGACGAGCTTCACGCAGCGTAAGCTTCCGGGATTCGCTCAAACTCGGAATCACGCAGCGATATTTGATCGTGAACTCCGCGCAGGCCTGCAGCACATCCACATCGGCCACTCTTCGGGCCAGTTCTTCCATTCCCGCGCTGTAGGGTCGGAGCAGGTCAGTGAGCGCCAAGAGAATCCGACGGATGATCTCCTCTTCCCGCTCCAGGCACTGCAAACATTTGTTGTTCAGTTCAACCGCACTGAACGGCTCGACGAACAGCGTAGCTCCCGATGAGCTGATTCCATGAACAACGCCAGGCAACTCACGCTGTCGCTCTACCCGCACCGGGATCACGTAACGGTGATTTCGCTGAGTGATGAACGGGTCCCTGATCAGGGACTTTGCCCGCTGGCCGGAGAAATAGCCTCGCAAATGGTGCTGTGCTCTTTGGCGGGAACGGGAGAGTTCCCGGCGAACCCGCCTCAGTTCGGGATCGGCGCCCTCTTGAATCTCACCCTCGGCATCGACGACCTGCTCGATGGCCGTCACCAACTCTCCAAGAAAGGGCCACGAGCCCCATCGCCGAGCCAGACGCGGCCACTGTTCCGGCTGGAACTCGCGTTCCAGTCTGAAGCCGATCCGCAGCAAATCGAGCAAGATCAGAAACTGCTCGGGCTGCAGAAACTGCCCCTCGACACTCAGATTGGCCAATATCGTCTGAGGATCTCTCAAGCCGGAAAGTGAGACTGATCCCCTTTCCAGCCGGTAGCGGGTGCTCTCCTCAACCAGACTCAGTCTCTCACCGACCTCCCGCCCGTGGCGAAGAGGGCGGGTGCGGGCCATGAACGCCTTGCCCATTTCACTCTGGGTCAGGTCTTGAAGCAAACGGATCACCTCGGGAAATCCGAGCAGTTCAAGCGCTTCTCTAGCCCGCATTTCTCACACCCAATCTACTGCGGCGGCGGATATGCCCGCGTCTACTGCGTTGCGCTCGGTCGGGCTCCTCGACGTACTGTCCAGTGCGACTGCGGGGCCCTCGGTCGCGACGCCTTGTATCCACGCGCATCTCCACCGCCTCGCTACGATCGAGTGTGAGAAATTCGGGCCAGTCATCAGGCTCGCGACTTCAGGAAAGGGCCGATCCACCCCCTCGAGCTGCCGGTTGGGTGGATTCTCCCGGCCGGCGGCCAGCACCCCATCGAATGCGGGAGACCTGGGTTCCACTCCCGCGCTTCTACCCGGCCTCCACCCCCCGTTTTCGATTGATCAGGCTGGCCACATAGCCCGCTCCAAAGCCATTGTCGATATTGACAACGGCAACATTGGGGGAGCAGCTGTTGAGCATCCCCAGCAGGGCAGCCACTCCTCCGAAAGAAGCTCCATAGCCAATGCTGGTCGGGACGGCGATCACCGGAGTATCGACCAGCCCCCCCACCACGCTGGGCAGAGCGCCTTCCATTCCGGCCACCACAATGGCCACGGTACAGGATCGAAGCTGCGTTAGCTGGCTCAGAATACGATGGATGCCGGCGACCCCCACGTCGTAGCAGGAGAAGACCTCATTCCCCATGATTCGCGCCGTGACCGCAGCCTCTTCGGCCACGGGAATATCGGCAGTGCCTGCTGAGAAGACGCCGACCCTGCCACGTCCGTTCAAAGTCGGCTGGCGAATCACCGTGACGGCGCCGCAGGAGGGGTGAAACTCACACTCGTCAAATTCACTCTTGAGTTCGACATACAGGCGCTCGCCCCCGGAAGTTACGAGAAGATTGGGGTTCGCGGAAAGAATGGAGCGGGCGATCCGCAGCATCTGCGGGTGGGATTTCCCTCTTCCGAAAACGACTTCCGGAAAGCCGTGGCGCAGGCTGCGATGATGGTCGACCTTGGCAAACTGAAGATCTTCAAAGGGCAGGTGCCTCAACCGTTCCAGAACCTCGTCTTCTTCGATTCTCCCTTCCTTGAAATGCCTCAGCACCTCTTTCAACGGGTCGGATATCATACGGGTTGGCGATTGCCTCTCGGGCGGCGGCCTTGTGGCCCCGATCGGGAGCCTCCCCTCTGCTCTTCCAAAACCGCCTTGCGACTCAGCCTGATCTTGTTCTGGGCGTCGATATTGAGCACTTTGACGAGGATCTTATCCCCACTCTTGACTTCGTCATGAATGTCACGGATGCGCCTGTTGGCGATCTCCGAAATATGCAGCAAGCCTTCGGTTCCGGGCAGGATTTCGACAAAAGCTCCAAAGTCCATGACCCGAATCACCTTACCCAGATAGGTTTTTCCAACTTCCGCCGTGGCCGTGATTTCCTCGATCAGTTTGATGGCGTCTTGAGCGGATTGGTCGTCGATCGAAAAAATCTTCACCACACCGTCGTCCTCGATGTCGATCTTGACCCCGGTCTGCTCGATGATACTCCGAATCATCTTGCCGCCCGGTCCGATCACCCCGCCGATCTTGGCCACCGGAATATTCATGGTCACGATGCGTGGCGCAAAGAGCGAAATGGCGCTACGAGGTTCGGCGATGGTTTCGGCCATCCTGTCCAGAATGGCCAAACGTCCCCTTCTTGCCTGTTCCAGGGCCTGAGCCAGGATTTCCCTGGTCACCCCGGTTATCTTGATGTCCATCTGCAAGGCGGTGATTCCCTTGCGGCTTCCAGCTACTTTGAAATCCATGTCGCCGTAATGGTCTTCGGCGCCTGCGATGTCGGAGAGGATAGCGTATTGATCGCCCTCCTTGACCAGGCCCATGGCAATGCCGGCAATAGAAGCTCCGATGGGCACGCCGGCGTCCTGCAAGGCCAGGACGGCGCCGCAAATCGTGGCCATCGAGGAAGATCCATTCGATTCCAGGATGTCCGAGACCACCCGGACGGTATAGGGAAAATCCTGTTCGGCGGGGAGCAGGGGCAGAATCGCCTTCTCGGCCAGCGCTCCGTGCCCGATCTCACGGCGACCCGGCCCTCTCAAGAATCTGACCTCTCCAACGCTGAAAGGAGGAAAGTTGTAATGCAGCATGAAGGTCTTGGAAGACTCTCCCCTCAGGTCATCCAGGCGTTGAACGTCTTCCGCTGTGCCCAGGGTCACGGTGACCAACGCTTGGGTCTCACCTCGCGTAAAGAGAGCCGAACCGTGCGTGCGCGGCAACAGGGCAACCTGGGAGGAAATAGGGCGAATCTCATCGAAGGCCCGGCCGTCGGGGCGCTCCTGGTGACCCAGCAGGCCGGCACGGAATACCTTTTCTTTGACTCGACTGAAGAGCGTCTCTGCCTGGGAGCGTTTGCCGGCATCTTCCTCGGGAAACAGCTCGACTGTCTCCTTCTTGATCGCCTTCATCTTCCTCTCGCTGGCCAGTTTCCCCGCCGTCCCGGAGAGGCGCAAGGCTTCCCGGATCGGTTCCGCGGCATATTCCTCCACCGCCCGCTCGATCTCCGGGTCAAAGACCCGGGGAGCCACCTCCCGCTTCGTCCGGTTGAGACGAGCCGCCAGTTCTTCGATCTTCTCGATGATGCGGCAGATGGCCTGGTGCCCGAACTCGAGTCCCTCCACCACCTTTTCTTCGCTGACTTCCCTGGCGCCGGCCTCTACCATCACGATGGCTTCTTTTGTCGCCGAAACTACCAGGTTGAGGTCGCTCTGCTGCAACTGTTCAAAGGTAGGATTCAGGACGAGCCGGTCTTCCACAAGACCCACCCTGACCGAACCCAGTGTGTGATGAAAAGCAATGTCCGAGCAACAGAGTGCCGCCGAGGCGCCGACCAGGGCCAGCACATCGGGATTCCTTTCCGGCTCAGCCGAAAGCACCATGGCAATGATCTGAGTTTCGTAGCAATAATTGTCAGGGAAAAGTGGACGCACCGGTCGGTCAATCAGACGACTGGTCAGGATCTCCTTCTCGGTGGGCCGGCCTTCCCGCTTGAAAAATCCACCCGGTATCTTGCCGGCGGCGTAAGTGTATTCTCGATAGTCGCAGGTCAAAGGCAGGAAGTTGCAGTCTTCTTTCGGCTCCCTGGCGGCACAGGCCGTTACTAACACAACCGTGTCGGCATAGCGCACCAAGGCCGCGCCGTCGGCCTCCTTGGCCACTCGGCCCGTCTCGATAGAGAGTTCGGCGTCTTCTAGGGGCAGACTAACTTTCTCAATCATCTCGGTTCATTCCTCCAAATCCCCCGGCCGATTGTCATTGGACCAGGGGGCAAAGTATTTATGGGTAAGGAGTTCAATCTGATTCCAACATTGAGGTGGGCGACGCGGTTCCGGCGAGATCAAAAGAAGTCTGAAACCGCGAGGGAGGAGATCGGTCTCCCCTTTCTTCGATCACTCTTACTTGCGAATTCCCAACCGCCCGATCACCACTTTGTAGCGGTTGAAATCCGTCTTTTTCAGGTAGTCCAAGAGGCGTCGGCGCTGGCCGACCATCTTCAGCAAACCACGGCGAGAATGATGATCCTGTTGGTGAAGCTTCAAATGCTCGGTGAGGTAGCTGATGCGCTCACTCAGGATCGCAATCTGGACTTCAGGTGACCCCGTGTCCGTATCATGCAACCGGTAATCGCTGATGAGATCGCCTTTTTGCTCTTTCGTCAAAACCATTGATTCCGCCTCTGCGAGAAGTCAATGTACCATGAAAGAGAGGTCAAGTCCACCCGCCCGAATCGGGGACCAGGGTCAAGAATGGAAGTCCACCGTAAGAAGGAGACGGGGAAGGCACTCTATGGTGAAGACAATCGCTAAACACCGCCATCAAAGCCTTCTGTCGAAGGCGGCGGCGTCTTATCGCCAAGCCAGCAACCCCGTGGCGTTGACCGGGGCCGGAATATCGGCCGACTGCGCCATTCCCGACTACCGCAGTCCGGGAGGTTTATGGAGCGTTTTCGATCCCTTCGAGTATGCCACGCTCGAAGCCTTTCTCGCCCACCCTGAAAAGGCCTGGAGACTGTATCGAGCCTTGGGGCAGACCCTGGCCGGAAAGAGGCCCGGTCCAGCCCACCGCTCCCTGGCTGCAAGGGCGATTCATCCCAACAGTTGGGCCAGGCGCCGGCTGTCGATATTTCCACCACACAGGACAACCACGACCGTCGCCTCCGAGGGCAAATGGACTCTGCCAAACAGGAGAGGGGCAAAAGCCGCGGCCGCCGCAGGCTCAGCCACCACCTTGCAGCGGTCCAGAATGATTTCCAGCGCCCGGGTGATCTCCTCATCGCTCACCAGGAGCACTTCATCGACATAGCGTTGAACGTGCGACAGGGTGTGCTCGCCCGCAAAGGGAGCGGCCAGCCCGTCTGCAATGGTCCGTACCTCCTTCAAATGGACGGGACTTCCCCGTTCCAGGCTTTGGCTCATGGCAGAGGCGCCCCGGGGTTCCACCCCGATCACCCGCGTCGGCACTCCCCTCAGCTTGATGGCGGTGGCAATGCCGGAAATCAAACCACCTCCTCCGATGCTCACCAGCACGGCGTCGGGGGAGGCCACATCATCCAGGATCTCCAGGCCGAGTGTTCCAGCTCCCGCAATGATCAGCGGATCATCGAAAGGATGGACCAGAACCAGGTTGCGCTCCTCCCGCAGTGTGTCGCAGACCTCCATCAGGTCGCCGCCGGTCAAGACCACTTCGGCACCATAACTTCGCGTGGCTTCAACCTTGCTGGCAATACTCCAGGACGGCATCACCACAGTCGAAGCAATACCGGAAAGGGTGGCCCCGTAAGCCAGTGCCTGGGCGTGGTTGCCCGAGGACATGGAGATCACTCCCCGGGCCTTCTCGTCAGCCGTCAAGTGCTGCAATTTGTTGAGAACGCCCCGGACCTTGAAAGAACCCGTCTTTTGAAACATCTCAAGCTTGAAATGAAGTCGAGTCCCCGTTTGCGAGCCTAGTGAAGTGGATCGCGCCATAGGCGTCCGGTGGAGCTTCTTGCCGACCCTCTCCCGAGCAGCGGTGATATCGTCGAGTGTAACCATGGCGCCATTTTGGCATGAGCCGGCGCACAAAAGGTAGGCTAAGCGGGATTATGCGCCAGGTTTCGTCGCGAGGCGTCGGAAGCGCCGCGCTGACAAGGCG
>JBHHYX010000203.1:0-9270 GCA_046757765.1 Acidobacteriota bacterium
ACGTCGAGGAGGCCGAGGGTGGGCAACGCAGTCAGCGCGGATGATAACGGCGCCGAGCGTGGCCTGTTCGATCACGGGGCGCGGCGGCAGGGCATAGGCTTCAATCGCCTGGCGCGAGAGGACCCAGAGGTGGCTCTGGGCATCGCCCAGGCTGTATTCCAGCACGGGCTTGCCGGTAGGATTCGAGAGCCCCGGCACTGTCTCCTTTACCTCGGTAGGCCATGCCGAAGCCGTAAAAAGCAAAGGCTTCGGCTTGTTTCTGGCCGGTTTCCCGGCTCCGCTCCCGGGCTGCGCGAAAGTACTCCAGGGCCTTCTCCTGATCCCCCAGGAGGGAGTACACGTGCCCCAGGTTGAAGAGCAGGACGGGAGTGCGGTTGCCAACTTTCTCCTGCAGTCCGAGCGCCTGCTCGAAATACTGCTTGGCAAACAGTCGATTTCTTGCAAGCGATATCACTCTTATGTCGTGCCCAGCCGTCTTGTCAAGTCAAGGGGTGGTTCCCGGGTTTGAGACCGGCCCTTCAGAGGTTGGCATACCAGGCTTCCGCCGGGACAGGCCCAGTGGGGGCCATCGCTCCAGCCTTTGGCTCATCGTTGCGTTACGGTCTTATTTGTTGAAATGTGCGCAAGATGACTCATGCGAGCTAACCGATCCAGCCGTAAATCAACCCCAGAAGGATGGCGATGGGGACCACGTACTTGATCCAGTAAAAGAGGAAGGGTGAGACGGGTAGCCGGGAATGGCGCTTCAGTTGCTCCAGCGTCCGCCCACGGCCGATGCACCAGGCCAGGGCGATGACCGAGAGTGCCGCGCCGAAGGGTTGCATGGTCGAACCCCAGATCAAATCGCTTGTGAAGATGTAGTCGACGCTGAGCATGGGAGGAAGGATGATGAGTGTTTCCACCAGCAGGATCAGCGCCAGTGACCGATTTCGCGACCATCCCCAGGCATCCTGAAATCCGCCCACAAGGACCTCGTAGGCACCCAGGAGCGAGAGCATTGCCACCAGGAAAACGGAGACGAAGAACAAAGTCCCGAAGAGGTTTCCCCAGGGAAGGTGCCGGAACACTTCGGGCAGGACGACGAACATGAGAGGGGGGCCGCTGGCCATGTCGATTCCGAACACCAACACTCCGGGGACGATGATGAGGCTGGCCGCCAGGGCGGCGCTGACGTCCAGGGAGGCGGTCCAGAGCGCTCCTCTGGGGATGTTCTCCTGGGGGCGGAGGTAACTGCCGTAAATCAGCATGAAGGTGCCGCCCACACTGAGCGAGAAAAGCCCCTGACCCATGGCGGCCAGGAGGGAACGGGCGGACAGTTGTCCCCAGTCCGGCCTCAGGAAAGCCACCAGAGCCTCCATGGCGCCTTCCAGCGTGAGGGTGCGAAGGATGAGGAAAGCAAAGAGGAGAAAGAAAAGCGGGGTCACCAGTGTGCTGACGCGTTCGATGCCCTTCTTGACCCCGAAGCCGAGCGAGACACATCCCATGATAATGCAGGCCAGGACGTAAAGAAACTGGGTGGGGAGGCTCTGAATCAGCCCCTCGAACAGGGCCTGCGAGGGGAGCGTATTGGCGGAGAAGGCAAAGATCCGGGCATAGTAGAGGACCCAGCCCAGAATGACGACGTAATAGGAGGACGCCATGACGATGGTGAGGAGGAGGAGATACCCCCACCAGCGCCCGCCCGGCAGGCCCGCTCGTGAGAAAGCACCCATCGGGCCCCGCCGGGTTTCCCGTCCCAGCGCCCACTCGCACATCAGCGCCGGGACTCCCAGAGAAAACACCACCAGCAGGTAGAGGATCAAGAAGGTGGACCCCCCGAAACGGCCCATCATGTAGGGGAATCGCCAGATGTTGCCGAGTCCGATGGCCACGCCGGCCGTGCTCAAAATCGTGCCCCAACTCGACCCAAACGTCTCGCGAGTCCCCTGGTCCATGGCTAGAACGTGAGCCTCAGGCCGATCTGAGCCGTGCGGGGCGGCGTAATGATATTGATGGGTGTCCCAAAGCGTTCCGGATCGTCCAGATTGGAAAAGATATTGTTTCCGAAGTTGGTGGTGTTGAAGAGGTTGAAGACCTCGATAAAGGCCTCGAACCGAAATTCATCCGACGCCGAGCTGAAAGGGAACAGCTTGGAAACGCGAAGGTCGAAGTTGTAAGTCGGATCTCCCCGTCGCGAACCGCGGGGCTCGGTCCGATCCCCGTCGAACCCAAAGGTCCGGGACCCGCCTTGCCCGTTGTTGATGGCACCGAAGAGGGAGGGAACGCCGTCACCGTTGACGTCGGCGTTGCTTCCCGCCGTGAAGGCCCGGGCCGAGGCGGCCGTGAAGATAGTCGAAAGCTGGACATCGCCAGGCAGCAGGACCATCCCGGAGAAGACGAAACGGTGCCGCTCGTCGAATTCAGTGGGGCCGAATTCGTCCGGCGCATTGGGCCGCGCCTGGTCCAGGACCACGAAAGTGAACTGGTTGGTGTCGGTTTCCGCCTTGGAGAGCGTGTAGCTGGTGAAGAGTTGCCAGCGATCAGCGAAACGGCGTCTCGCCGAGACGATGAAGGCTTTGTAGTCGTTGCGGCCCGTGCTGTCCAGCAGGTAGACCTGGCGCGGAAACCCGAATCCGATGGTGCCGGCCTCGGGAAAGCTGAGCTTGGAGGGATCGGTACCGGGATTGCAATCGGTGGGGTCCAGGCAGTAGTTCAAATTACGGCCCTGGGTCAACTGGCGAGTGCGGGCATAGGCAAAATCAAAGTCGAGGGTCAGCCCCGCCGCCGGTCCCTCTCTGAAGTTGTAACTGACTCCGGCGCTGATCTGGTCGGAATGAGCCATTTCCAGATCCGGTGAGTTGACAAAACCTTGCGGAAAGGTGTCCGACAGACCCGTCAGGTCGATCACCTGGCCGGGAACAATACCGAAAAAGCCCAAAAAGGCGCCCGGAACAAAGATAAAGTCCAGCGGTGGGTCTCCATTCTGTTGGGTGACTTCCAGATCGGCAAAAAGAGTGCTGGCCAGAATCGAAGCCGGGTCGAAGATGCGGGAGTAGCCGGCTCGAACCACGGCGTTGCCCGTTCCGGTCAGGTCGAAGGCTGCCGCCACCCGGGGGGCGAAGTTATCCTTGTCCGTCTCAGGCTCCCGTCTCTTGGGGAAGCCCGGAATGTCCACCTTGCCCACATTGTCCCGAACCACCGCTTCGGCCACGGTTCCACGATTGTAAAAGAAGTTTTGGACCACATCGTAACGCAGGCCGCCCACCAGGGTGAGCCGTCCCAGTCGGATGTCATCCTGGATGTAGAAGCCATAGTGACGCATGGTCCGGTTCTTGATGTCGAAAGTGGGGGAACTCCAGGAGCGGAAATTCAACACCTCGTTGGTGGGACCAATGGTGAAGGTGGCGGGGTCAAAGTCGTTGTTGGCGAAGAGAAAGCGGTTATGTCGAAAGTCCCCCCGGATGCCGATGTCGGGCTGAATGATGATGCTGCTGCCAAAGCGAATCTGGTGCCGGCCGCTGATCCAGGAAAAGTCGTCGCGAACCTGATAGGTGGTTTCGAAAGGCGCCTGAGTTCCGGCCTGGCTGGCGCCGAAGGAGGCGGCCGGAAAGATCAGCGTGGGGACGTCCAGGGAACTGACGTTGTTGCGAAGCGCGTTTTCGAAGCGCTGGAAATGGAAGCGGAAACTGTTGATCTTGGTGGAGCCGAAGACCGATGTCAGTCCGGTCGTGACGTCGTAGAAATTGTTGGATTCATTGGCGGAGGAGTCGGGGGCGTCGTTGGGACTGAAAAAGATGTCGGGAGTGTCATTGTCCTGCTCGGCAAAGCGGGCAAAGAAAGAGTGGTCATCGTTGAGCTTGCCGTCAACCCGGCCCAGATGCAGGTTTTGTCGAAAGTTTTGTCCCGTCGCCGTGCCGTCCAGGGAAGGGAAGGCCCCTCCACTGTTGAAGACCCGGGAAGTATCCTCCTGCTGCCTCTCGTAGCTGTAGAAGAAAAACCAGCGATCCCGCTTGATTGGACCCCCTATTGTGGCGCCGAATTGCTGGCTGTCGAAGGGAGGCTCTTCACTGCCCAGGCCCTCCGAAATGGCGTCGTTGGAGCGCAGGCTGTCGTCCCGGAAGAAGGCGAAAGCGGATCCATGAAAGTCATTTCCGCCCGATTTCGTGACCACATTGACCGTGCCTCCGATTCCGCGGCCGTACTGGGCTTTGGGGTCATGGGTGATGACATCGAACTCCTGCACGGCCTCCAGGGAAAGCTGAATGTTCTGCCCGCCCATGAAGATGTCGGTGTTATCGGCGCCGTCGATGAGCATATTCAGGTTGCGACCGCTTTGGCCGTTGACGCTGATGGCCGCAATCCGCCGTTTGACCGGGTCGTAATTCTGGTTGACCGCCACGTTGCCAGTGGTGACGCCGGGGACCAGTGTGGCCAGAGTGGTAAAATCTCTTCCGTTGATGGGAAGATTCTTCACCTGAGTGGGCGTCAGCGAGTCGTGGAGAGTGGCCGTGTCCGTTTCCACCATCGGCGGCAACGCCCGGACGGTGACGGTTTGGGCCACTCCAGCCGGTCGCAGCGTGAAGTTCAAGTCCGCCGATTGGCCGATCAAGAGATCGATCTCTTGAGCCTGAGTTTGGAATCCGCTGATGTGGGCGGTGATTCGGTAGGGGCCTGGATTCAGGTTGGGGACCAGAAAAGTGCCGTCGTCGCCGGTGACGGTGCTCCGGGTGGCGCCTGTGGCCCTATTCTCAACCTGAATTTCCACGCCGGGAATAACGCCTCCGCTGGCATCCTTGATCCGGCCCAGGATGTTGCCTCCGCTCACCTGGGCCGCCACTTCGCCGTTCAGCAGCAGCAAGGATAAAACCAGCGTGAGGCCCACCCACGGGGATTTTGAAGCGATTCTCATCAGTAGCCTCCTCCAAAGCAGTGTTCGCCCGGCCCGGATTTCTCACCTTCCATTCACAACGGCTGCGGATATGCCCGCATCCACTGCGTTGCGCTTTGTCCGGCTCCTCGACGCACTGTCCTGTACGACTGGGGGGCCCTCGGTCGCGACGCCTTGTATCCACGCCCATCTCCACCGCTCGGTACTATTGGGCGTGAGAAATCCAGGTCAGAGCGACTCAACATATCTGTTGTCGACATTTTGTGTTTTAATTTGACCGCGCGTCAAGTAGAAATCGTTGCCGGTGTCATTCTATTTTCTTGCCGGCCCGGCATCGAAGCAAAAGGGGTAAGGCGTCCGGTGGCGGCTGAAAGCGGTAAAGGAGGTAAGATGAGCAACCTCGAGGCGGGTCCGATGCCGGGGTCCAACCGGTTCAAGCTGGGGATCTTCTCGGAGAATGCCGACGGCGGCATCGCCTTGACCACCGTGCCCGAGCGCTGGAAGGCGGAATGGGACGATCTGGTGGAGGTTGTCCAGAGGTCCGACCGGGCAGGAATCGAGTTCGTGCTCCCCATTGCCCGCTGGAAGGGTTTTGGAGGAGAGACGGATCCGCGCGGCCGCTCTTTTGAGACGCTCACCCACGGCGCGGCACTCTCGGGACTGACTCGCCACATCGTCATCTTTTCCACCGTCCACGTCCCTCTCGTCCACCCCGTCTTTGCGGCCAAGGCTCTGGCCACCATCGATCACGCCAGCCACGGCCGCGCCGGCTTGAACATCGTTTGCGGATGGAACCAGGCCGAGTTCGACATGTTCGGGGTCACCCAGGCCGAAGATCGATACGCTCAGGGTTTGGAGTGGTATGAGATCTTTCAAAGAGTCCTGATGGGAGGGGAGCCATTCGACTACGACGGCAAGTATTTCCAATTGAAGCAGGTCGTGGGCGCCCCCCCCAGCCTGCAGCGGCCCCGACCCATCACCCTGTCGGCCGCATTCTCACCTTCGGGCCGGGATTTTGCAGCCAGGACCAGCGACTTTCTCTTTACCACCTTTGCCGAGATGGAAAGCGGTGCCCGCCACATTCAAGACATCGACCGCCGTGCCCGCAAATGGGGACGCCGCCTGGGAGTGTTCACGACCACTCATGTGGTCTGTAGGGAGACTCAACGGGAGGCGGAGGCCTATTATCAGTACTACGCGGAAGAGAAGGCGGACCAGGGTGCCGTTGACTACCACATCCAGATGAAGAAGGCCTTCGCCCACTCCCACGATCCCCACGTCTTTACCCAATATCGGAAGCGTTTCGCCGGGGGGGTGGGAACCTACGCCCTGGTGGGGACCCCCCAGCGCATCGTGGACCAAATGGTCAGAATGCACCGGATTGGCTTTGTTGGCACCACAGTCTCATTTGTCAACTTCAAGGAAGAACTCCCCTTCTTTCTGGAGAGAGTTCTTCCCCTGATGGAACAAGCGGGGCTGCGAAAGAGACCCTCGGGGCGGAACCAGCCGAGGTAGGTGTCCCCCCGACGGCGACGTCCCGCCTCATCCCCTCTGCCGTCCCTACCCTGCAAGACAACGACCAGTCCAGGGCCGGGGTTCCCGCCCACCGCTCGCCCGGAGAGGGAGTCCACGCGGCCTCCCAGAGTTGCAGCGACTCCTCGCGCACCCATAGGGGCGGGTGTCCTCTGGTAAGATGGCGCCGGCGGATAGAGTGAAGCTAGACTCCATTCCTTGCCCAGGGCCTCTATTTTCCAGAAAGGGAAGTCTTCCCATGCGACTTACGCCTCTTTTTTCAGTCATCCTGACGTTGCTCCTGAGTGGCAGCCTGTTCTCAGGCCCGGTCGCCTACCTGGAGCCCATCGCCGACAATCTGGAACGTCCGGTGGCCATCGAGAACGCGGGCGATGGCTCCGATCGTCTCTTTGTGGTCGAAGTCTACGGCCGGATTCGAATCATTCGCGACGACAAGCTGGATCTGGATCCGTTTCTGGACATCACCGACAGGGTTGTCATCGAGGGCGAGGGTGGCATGGTTGGGCTTGCCTTCCATCCCGACTATGCGGCCAATCGGAGATTTTTCGTCTCCTATACCACCCGGCAGAAGGATCAGTTCAAACTGATTGTCTCGCAGTTCGAGGCCTCGGCTGACGATCCCGACCAGGCCTTGAGCGAAGAGAAGGTTCTCTTGACCATCGATCAGCCCACCGACATCCACCAGGGTGGAGATTTGCATTTCGGCCCCGACCGTTTTCTTTACATCTCGCTTGGAGACGGCGGGCCGGGCGGGGATCCGGACAATCGTGCCCAGGACCTGAACACGCTGCTGGGAAAAATTCTGAGGATTGATGTAGATGGAGGAGAGCCTTACGTCATTCCGCCCGATAATCCGTTTCTCGGCCAGGAGGGCGCACGGGAGGAAATCTGGGCCTACGGCTTTCGGAATCCGTTTCGATTTGGCTTTGATCGCCTTTCCGGCAGAATGTTTGCTGGTGACGTGGGAGAGACGAGGTTTGAAGAGATCGACGAAGTCGTCAAAGGCGGCAACTACGGCTGGAGGCGGTTGGAGGCGACCCATTGCTATCCCGCCGAGATCCAATCCTGTGACACCGGGGGGCTGATGGCTCCCATTTATGAGTACGGGCGGGAAGACGGCCCCTTCGCGGCCGTCATCGGCGGACGCATTTACCGGGGTGGGCAGAAAACCCCTTTCTGGGGGAGATACATCTTTTCCGACTTCGCGACGGGGCGAATCTGGGCGCTGGAAGAAACCTCCAGAGGCGTCTGGAAGTCGCATGACCTGGCCAGGTTGATTCAACCCGTGGCCTTCGGAGAGGATGAATCGGGAGAGCTTTACGTCGCCAGCTTTCTCATCGGCGGAATCTATCGCTTTCAATTCTCCTGGATGGAGGTGCTGGCCCAGGTGGGGGACGGTCGGTCGGGGGCGGGAAGCCTCCGAAGCACCATTGTCTTGAGTAACAACAGCGACCAGGAGGTGACGGCCCACATGGCGTTTCTGGATTCCAGCGGTCATCAGCGCGAGATTCGTCTGGAGGGTGTGGCGGGAACCAGTTTCCCCCTCTTGATCCCGCCTCATTCCAGCCGTTCTTTCACCACCGGCGGCGCCTCCGACCCCATCTTCTCGGGTTGGGGCGTCATCGTCTCCGATGTCCGGCTGGCCAGTTCGGTCCTTTACGAGCTGCGCACTCCCGAGGGCGTCGTGATCAGCCAGGCGGCTCTGGAGGGCTCGGAATTCGCGAGGGAGTTCGTGGTTTGGGTCAGCCGCCAGTCCTCCACGTCCCGAAATTCGGCTTTGGCTTTCGTCAACCCATCGCTGACCGACACAGCCCAGGTGCATTTCGAGGTCGTCGACAGGGAAGGAGTCGCGTTGGCGCAAGCGGACTTCGAACTCGAGCCCGTCAACCATCGGGCTTTCTTTCTCAGCGACGTGGTGCCGCTGCCGGATCACTTTGAGGGAACCGTCCGTCTCCGTTCCAATCGTGAAATCGCCCCCGCCGCCCTGTTGACGATGAAGCAGATCCCCTCGGCCGGTCTTTCGTTGATGCAGTGAACTGGGAACTCCCGATTCCCAACTCGCAGGGGCGCCACACAGCTGGTTTCGGTCAGATTCCGACCGCTGGCCCAGGAAGATATCGAAAGCGCGATCCCATGCGACGGGGAAGAGCGTCCCCCGCCTGCCCTCGCCTTCACCGAGTCACTCGATGCCGTGGTTGCTCACGATGCTGGGCCTCTGCCCTCTCTGCTCGGAGCCGGATCCGGGGGTGAGGTCGATGAAGTAAATCTCCCCCCTTACCATCTTGTCTCTCTCAGAAGACGCTGGACGGTATGTGCGTCCGTCTCGTCGACGAAGTCCTTGCTGCTCGGGGCCAGTGCTTCGGCATAGTCCTGCATTTCCCGCTCAACGCCTTCCGCTTCGGTCCGCTTCAGGTGCTCCACCACCGCCTCTCGCAGCAAGTGTGCCCGTCGCAGCCCGCGCTCGCGTGCGACCCGGTCCAACTCGGCCAGAAGCATCCGGGGAAGAGCAAAATGGATGTCCCGGAGTTTCTCCATGTTCGAACGGCTCCTCTTGATCCATTATGTTGTTGGAGCAGGAATTCCATTCGCAGCCGGGTATCCGTTGGGGAGTCACCTCCTGGATGAAATTGGGTCCTTCATGCAGCAAACTGGCTCGGCCAAAACAGAGGAATGGGCGGCCTTCTCGGAGTGGTGCCAGCAAAATGCCGCCAGAGACGACAAGGGGGGGGCGGGTTTACGCAGCGAGCCACTAGAGCGCCCGTCAGCTTGCAAGCTCGTTTTCAGCATCGCCTGACTTATGCGGAACGGCGCTCCTGATCGATACGTTCAGCCAGGAAGATCTTCAACAGCGACTGGTACGGGACATCGCG
>JBHHYX010000204.1:0-9262 GCA_046757765.1 Acidobacteriota bacterium
GGGTTCGGAAACCCTGGGCTGGAAGACACAATCCCTTCGGGATTGACACCCACCAGGCCGGCTAAACACGTACCGGGGAATCGCTCTGTTCCCCCGCAAGCCAACAGGCTGCCTCCTTCATCCGTCCAGTCTAGCCGCCCTGACTCGCGAGCGCCACTTCCCTTGCCAAACTGGGGAAGAGTTGACACTATGCCACCAGCGGAGAGGCTGCGCCCCGGGGGACTGGCCAGGCTGGAGAAGAAAACTGAGCCTGAGGAATGATTCCGGCCCCGCGTGCCCTTTCCGAACACCGGAGTTCGATGCCATTGGAGACCCTTGAAAGCTGATTCGACTCATTCCACACCGGTCCTCCAGATGCGGGGGATGACGAAGACCTTCAGGGGCGTGGTGGCCCTGGAGCAGGTCGACTTCGAAGTGCGTGCAGGAGAAGTCCATGTCCTTTTGGGAGAGAACGGCGCCGGCAAGTCGACTCTGATGAAAATCCTCAGCGGCGCTTATCGAAAAGACGGTGGAGAGATTCTTCTGGACGGAACGCCTGTTGACATCCAGAGTCCCGGCCACGCCCAGCAGCTTGGAATCGGTATCATCTATCAGGAGTTCAATCTGATCCCCCATCTCTCAGTGGCCGAAAACATCTACCTGGCAAATGAACCGGAGATCGTGCCCGGCGTCATCGACCGGAAGAGGCAGGTTGCGAATGCCCGTGCGCTTCTGGGCGGCATGGGCCTCCGCCTGGACCCGCTCAGCGAAGTTGGGTCGTTGAGTGTGGCTGAGCAGCAGATCGTCGAAGTCGCCAAGGCCCTCTCCCTCAATGCCCGCATCCTGATCATGGATGAGCCCACCTCCGCCTTGACCCGCCAGGAGATCCAAAATCTCTTTTCCAGCATCGGGAAACTGAAAGAGCAAGGTGTGGCCGTCATCTATATCTCCCATCGCCTGGAAGAGCTGAGGCAGATCGGTGACCGGGTGACGGTGCTGCGCGACGGCAAGTACATCGCCACCCATCGGGTGAGCGAAATCACGACGGAACACCTGATTCGCCTGATTGCAAATCGCCGGCTGAAAGAGCACTTCCCGAAACGCCAGGTGCCTCTTGGGGAAGAATTATTGCGACTTGCGGATCTGACTCGGGGGCAGCTCTTCAGGCGAATCAATCTCTCCTTGAAGAGGGGAGAAGTCCTGGGCCTGGCCGGCTTGATGGGCAGTGGTCGGACGGCCTTGGCCCGGTCCATCTTCGGGGTCGATCCCTTCGACTCCGGTCAGCTCTTCGTTGGCGGCCAACCTGTCAGAATCCACTCCCCATCCCAGGCCATCCGCCACGGCATCGGCTTTCTCAGTGAGGATCGCAAGTCTGAAGGACTTTGTCTGGATTTGTCGGTGGCCAGGAACATCAGTCTTCCCAACAGCGATCGGGTCTCTCGAGCGGGTGTGATCGACCGGGGCAAGGAAGAAGCTTTGGCGCGCCGGTTCATTGCTGAGTTGAGGATCAAGACGCCGAGTCCCGAGCAAAAGGTGGCTTTGCTGAGCGGCGGAAATCAGCAGAAAATCGTGCTCAGCAAATGGCTGGCTGGGGAGGCGGACATTCTGATTTTTGACGAGCCGACTCGGGGAATTGACGTGGCCGCCAAAGTGGAGATTTATGAGCTCATGAATCGACTGACGGCGCGGGGCGCCGGCATCCTCATGATCTCTTCCGAAATGCCTGAGATCCTGGGGATGAGCGATCGAATTCTCGTCATGCATGAAGGGAGGATCACGGCGGAGTTGGCACGAAAAGAGGCCACTCAGGAGAAAGTCCTGAGGGCAGCCCTGGGTCAGGTCCGGAAGAAAGAGGGAAATGAGGCATGATTCGTCTGGGACGACAGTTTGGAACACTGGTTGGCCTCTTTCTCCTGTGTGTGGTGCTGTGGGTGCTCAGCCCTTATTTCCTGACCGTCTCCAATCTCCTCAACGTGGTGCTGCAGACCTCGGTCAACGCCATCATCGCCGTCGGGATGACCTATGTCATCGTGTCGGCTGGAATCGACCTCTCGGTGGGTTCAATCGTGGCATTTTCAGGAGTCATCCTGGCCAGTTCTCTGCATGCTGGAATGCCCCTGGTGGTGGCCATCCTGCTGGGACTGGCGAGCGGGGCGCTGTGCGGACTGGTCAATGGGTTGTTGGTCACATTGGGCAACCTGCCCCCGTTTATCTCCACACTGGGAATGATGAGTGTGGCCCGGGGGGCCGCCCTGGTCTACACGGGAGGACGCCCCATCTCAGGTTTCGATCCACTGTTCCGCTCCATCGCCACCGGGAAGCTCTTCTTTATCCCCATGCCGGTTGTCATCATGGTGATCGTTTATCTACTCGGCCACTTCGTCTTGACCCGAACCAAATTTGGCCGCTACGTCTATGCCATCGGGGGCAATGAAGAGGCCGCCAGGCTCTCGGGCGTCAGAGTCGTTTTTCACAAGACCGCCGTCTACGCCGTGTCCGGCCTCGCAAGTGGACTGGCCGCCATCATTCTCACGGCACGACTCAATTCGGCCCAGCCCATCGCCGGCATCATGTACGAGTTGGATGCCATCGCCGCCACCGTCATTGGCGGCAGCAGTCTGATGGGCGGCCGAGGAACCTTGACCGGAACCCTGATTGGCGCGCTGATCATGGGTGTGCTGCGAAACGGGCTCAATCTCCTCGGAGTCTCCTCTTTTCTCCAGCAGATTGTGATTGGATCTGTGATAATTATCGCCGTTCTGGTGGATGCCATGTTGAAGCGGCGCGGGGATTAGGGCCGCATTTCTCATCCAGGGTTGTAGCGAGGCGCGCGCCGCGCCCTATCGGTTCAACCCAAGGAGGATGTTCACTCTTGAAACGGCACATTTTCGCGGCGGCTCTCCTGTGGCTGTCATTCTCCCTTCTCGCTTGCAACCGGGGGCAAGAAGAATCGGGTCGGCCCCGGGTCGCCCTGGTCTTGAAAACGCTCAACAACCCTTTCTTCATCGACATGGAAACGGGCGCCCAGGAGGCCGCCGAGCGCCTGGGGGTCCAATTGATCGTTCAGGCGGCCGAGCGGGAACTCGATGTCGAAAAACAGATGCAGATCATCGAAAACCTGATTCAAACGAAGATCGACGCCCTGTGCATCACTCCCAGCGGTTCCAAGGAGGTGATTCCAGCCATCCTCAAGGCCAACCAGGCGGGCATTCCTGTCCTCATCCTGGACACGCGGGTAGACCAATCCGCCGCTCAGGAGGGAGCCCGATTCGAGACATTCATCGGCTCCGACAACTACCAGGGCGGGCGCGTGGCCGGGCAGTTCATACTGGAGCGACTCGGCTCCAAGGCCAAGGTGGCGATTCTGGAAGGTATTCCGGGTCATGAAACGGGCGACGCCCGCCTGAGGGGATTCAAGGACGCGGTAAAGGATGCCGAAAATGTTGAGGTCGTTTCTTCCCAGCCGGCCAACTGGGAGCGGGATCAAGGCTTCAATGTCTTCCAGAACATCCTGGAGGCCCATCCCGAGGTGGACACTCTTTTTGCTTGCAGCGATCTGATGGCCCTGGGCGCAATGGAAGCGGTGGCTGCCGCCGGGCGAAGCGGAGAGATTCGGATTGTCGGATTCGATGCCCTGGAGGAGGCGAGGCAGGCCGTCAGAGAGGGTACAATGCTGGCCACAGTGGCCCAGTTTCCCGCTGATATGGGAAGGATCGCAATCGAAAGCGCGGTTCGAGTTCTCAAAGGAGAAAAAGTCCCGGCCCATATTCCTGTCAGGATCGAGCTGATTACCCGGCAAAACGTTGATTCCACACAGAAAGGTCCTGCCCTCGGGGAACCCAAGGGGGCGATTCGATGATCGTCCGAGAGTTGGCGCCACCCCAAGGCCGTTTGGTCTCACTGGATGCGTTTCGGGGCTTGACCATGCTCTTACTGGTGGCGGAAGGGACGGGTCTTTATGAGGCGCTTCAGGCTCCGGGAGTCGCTTTCTCCCGGACGATAGTGACCCAGTTTACCCATCACCCCTGGAACGGGCTCCACTTTTGGGATCTGGTCCAGCCGTTTTTCATGTTCATTGTGGGCGTGGCGATGCCGTTTGCCTTGGGCCGGCGCTGGGATCACGGCCACACCTGGTTGAAGACCTTCCGGCACGTTCTCTACCGATCTTCCGTTCTCCTTCTTCTGGGTGTGGTTCTGCACTGTGGCTACAGCAGGAAACTGGTCTGGGAGCTGTGGAATGTGCTCACTCAGCTCTCGTTTACCTACCTGGTGGCGTTCCTGATGATGAGAAAGCCCTGGCGGACTCAGATTGGATTCTCCTTTGCCTTGCTGCTGGGAACCGAGCTTCTCTATCGCCTCTGGGCTGTCCCCGGCTACGACCTCCCCTTCGTCAAGGACCACAACTTCGGGTCCTACATGGATATGGTGCTGATGGGAAAACTCAATGACGGCGGAGGATGGGTGGCGATCAACTGCATTCCGACCACCGCCCATACGATGTGGGGAGTTTTGGCCGGGTCCCTCTTGAAGAGTGGCCGCCCGGCGGCGCGCAAAATCAGAATTCTGGTCGTGGCCGGTCTCATCGGCCTGGTGGCTGGCTATGCCATGGACCCCGTTACCCCGATCATCAAGCGAATCTGCACGTCCTCATTCGTGATCGTCAGCGGTGGCTGGTGTCTGCTGACGCTGGCGTTCTTCTACTGGCTCATTGACGTCAAAGGGATCCACCGATGGTCGAGATTTGCCGTGATCATGGGAATGAACTCGATTTTCATCTACATGTTCGGGCAAACCGTGGGTCCCCAGTGGTTCAATGGTTTCGTCGAAATCTTCACCTCCGGCCTGCTGGGATGGTCCGGCCCGGAAAATGCCGAGGTCTTCAACGCTCTGCTTGTCCTGGGACTCGAATGGTATTTCTGCTATTGGCTCTACAGGCGAGGAATCTTCATCAAGATTTAGCTGCTTACTGCCGAATGGTGAGAATTTTGCTCTCAGATGCGTTGCATTGACGACGTGCGCGCGTCCGCGACCGAAGGGGGCGGCCAGTTTGAGCCGGCACCTTGTCCTCGCTTACCGTCTTGTGTCGGCCCTCCGGGCCTGGCACATGGGGGGCCTCGCGTGCCCCGGCCCTGACGGACCGGGCTATTCGAATGTCGGCCCTCCGGGCCTTTGGGAACAGCGACCCAGGCCTGTGGGAAATTCGGGCTGCTAGCCCGGATTATTCACGGGCTTTCGTCACGAAGCGGTGAAGGCGCCGGGCTGGCAAGGCTTGCGAGGGAGGCCCCCGCAGTCGTACTCGTGCAGTACGTCGAGGAGGCCGACCGAGTGTAACGCAGCCAGCTCGGATGATTTCGCCGCTGCAGTAGACAGTCGGTGACTGATACGGGCTGCTAGCGCGTGGTTCAATTGACCCGCCGGGGACCAATCTCCTTAGCGAATTCGAGGACATATCTCATGTAGGCGGCGCTGTCGAGCCGATGAATGTTGATGTGATCCGCCCCTCTGATCTGCCGGAATTGCTTGGGTCCGGTCAGTTTTCGAAACAACGATTGTCCCTGCTCCAAGGGAACCGTCCGATCCTGGTCTCCATGCAAGAGCAGGACCGGAAAGCGGTGCCCTTTGAGATGCTTGGCGGTGTCCAGCCGAGAGCGTGAGAAGAGCTGGAAGAGTCTCAGACGAGGATAGTTCTTCAACAAGGATTTCTTGCTCGGGAAAGCAGTCTCCAGAATCAAGCCGTCGGGTGGACTTTTGCTGGCGGCAAATGCGGCCACACACCCCCCCAAGGATCGGCCCCAATAGATGAGAGGCGGCCGTCCCGAAGTCTTCATCCTCTCCTTGAAGTAGCCAATCGTCTCCAGGGCGTCTCGATAGACACCCGTCTCGCTGGGGCTTCCAGTGCTCCACCCGTAGCCGCGATAGTCGACTGCAAACACCTGAATTCCGTGGCGGTACAGTAGTTGGAAGACTTCGGTAAAGAGTCCCAGGTTGCCACTGTTGCCGTGAAAGTAGATGACGCTGGCCCGGGGGTTGAGGGGAAAGAAATGCCAGGCACTCAGACGACAACCGTCGGCAGTTTCAAAAAAGCACTGCTGAAAAGGAATCCCATAGTCGGCCGGTGTTCTGAGAATCTCGCCCGTGGGTCTGAAGACAAATCTGTTTTCAACCTTGGGAACGGCCCAGAAAAGTACCAGCGCCACACCGATCAGAGTTGAAGCGGCGGCAACTCCGAGAATCAGAAAAACGAGCCACATATCAGTCAAAGGTAGCGAGGCTCCGCCTCAGACCGACCAGCGGTGTGGTTGCCGAGCCTTCATTGGTATCGGAATCGGTTTCGCTGTCGCCGTTGATTGCAATGGTGGGGAGCAATGCGCATGATGTCGATTACCGATACCGACAACACCGCGCCTCCCCCAAGCTGGACTCAAAACCAGAGATTACCCACGCCTGCTGGTCTAACCCAAGACACTTAAAATGTTCCTCTCCTTGATTCTCTAGCTTGAACACCGAGGCAAGGCGACGGTGCCGGACTGAGGTCCTTGCAAACGTACTCCCAAGAACCGATCCGCAAAACTCACAGGGTTGGCCAACCCCGTACTGAGGGCTCACGCAAGAATAACTTCACATTTTGGCATCTCACCTTCACACCATCTTCGGCCGCTCCTCAATCGCGAAATCCTCGACGTAGGCCCGGCTACGCCTGCGGTTTTGCTCAATCGTTCGCGGCCAAACCTGGTGCAAATCCGAGCGCCAACTCTGCGAATCTATTCTTGCGAAACCCTGAGCTCAGACCTCGGCAACCCGTCTCTCACTCCGTTCTTTTGTAAGTTCCCAGCACCCTGTCCCAGAGCGGCGAGGTGACGCCGAAGCAGTAGCCCTCGTCGACATAATGGTGATGGAAGTGGCTGCGGCGCTGGTAGGCCAACAACCCACCATTGGATTTGCTGAGATGGACCCGGTAATGCACCAGCTCATAGTAAAGAAAACCGGCCCAGATACCGGCCAGCAGACCGGCGCTCCGAAACAGGCTTCCCAGTACGGGCGTGAGGACCACCAGCAGGAAGATCGACATCGACACGCTGTAGGGGAGCCGAACCAGAATCCTCTCCCGGTTGCGGGGGTCTCCATGGTGGCGAAGATGCAGGGATGCCAGGATCCGTGCCGCCACCTTACTCCTCGGTCGCAGGTGAAAGACGAACCGATGAAGACCATACTCCAGAGCGGTCCAAAAGAGGAGTCCGGCCGGCACCAACCAGAAAAGTTCTCTCCACTGATGAGCGGAATCAAGCCGGCCGGCAGAATAGAGCACAAGCGGGCCGACCGTTGGATAGAACCAGAAAGAGACGAACCGCGCCCGCAACATTTCGGTATTATAGCGACAGAGCTTGAGGATGGGCAACGGCGAGAGGAGGGCGGCGCAAGAACCGGGGAGGATCCTGGACCGATGGGTTGAGGTCGAAGGCATCCGAGTCCACTACCTGCAAAGTGGGGCGAGTCGGTCAACCGTCCTGCTGCTGCATGGAGGGAGCGTGGACTCGGCCGCGCTCTCCTGGCGTCTGACGATCCCGAGCTTGTCTCCAATGTTCCGTGTCATTGCGTTGGACTTGCCGGGATTCGGACGAAGCGACCGCCTCGATCTGGATTACAGCTCCAGGTTTTACATTCATTTTGTCAGCCGATTTGTGGAAAAGATGGCCCTCGGGCCGCTCTCAGTGGTGGGACTGTCGATGGGCGGGCTGATCTCACTCGGCTTCGCCCTGCGCCATCCACTCCAAGTCTCCAGCCTCGTGCTCGTCGACAGTGCCGGACTGGGCCGTCGAATTCCGCTGGCAAGGGTAGCCTGTCTGGCGGCTCGCATGCCGCGCCTGTATCAGGCTTGCAGGAAGCTGACGGCGGCGAGACGAGGGGCCCTGGCAGCGGCACTGGGCATCATGGTCCACCGGCCCCGAGTCCTCACCGAGGGTCTGTTGGACGAAGTGTGGCGGGCGTTCCGCCTTTCAGGGGAAGGACGGGCCTGGGTGTCATTCCTGCGTTCAGAGATCGACTGGCAGGGGTTTCGCACTTGTTTTCTCGACCAGGTCGACCAGATCCGGGCGCCGACGCTGCTGGTCCACGGCTCCCACGATCGGTTGATTCCTCTCGCCCACAGTCAGAAGGCGCATCGGTTGATCCGAGGCTCCAGGCTTTGCATTCTTCAAGATTGCGGGCACTGGGCACCTCGGGAGAAGCCGGCCGAGTTCAATCAGATCTTGCTGGGGTTCCTGGCCCGGTAGCGCCGAAGCGGGACGTCACCCCAGGCGGTCCAGTTCCCGGCGCATCAGGTCGTAGTGCTCCAGTTCCTCTTCAGCAAAGGTCAAAAAGATCTCCTTGCCTTTTGTATCATTGAAGCGCTCGGCATACTGGCTGAAGAAATTATGCGCTTCCCTCTCCATCTTCATCGCCATCTCCAGGGCATCTTTCTGGTTGAGATTCTGGGCCAGTTTGTGCTTCGCCTCATCCTGTGAAGGGAAGATTCTGGTGAGTGCGTCGAAGTCAAAATGAAGAAAGACGGGAGCGTCCAAAACACTGCGATTGCTCGCGATCAGACGATTCCACTCGCCTGTCAGCTGTCTCAAATGTTTTTGTTCTTCTTTCAGCATGCTGAGGAAAGTCGACCTGGTGGAAGGTTCGGTGGCCGACTCGGCGGCCGCCCGGTAAAAACCGACACCCCTTTTCTCGGTCTCGATGGCAATCTTCAAGGCATCTCGCGCGAACACCAGGTCACTGTCGACAACCTCGTGAGCGGGTGACTGTTTTTTCTGACAGTCGTCACAGATTCCATAGACCTGCAATCTGTGGCGCAGCGGTTTGAAGTGATATTGGTCGACAATTTGTTTTTGGATCTCCTCCATTGCGGGGCTGAAAAACTCGATGGTCCGCCCGCATTCCTCACACACGATGTGGTGGTGATGGGGACGTCTGTACAATCGCTCAAAACGGGTCCGCCCATCGCTCAAGTCGGTCGCTCGGGCCAAGCCGCACTCGGTTAATGCTTTCAATGTTCTGAAGACGGTGGCAAAGCCCAACTTGTGGTCGCTCCCGCGGGCGGAAGCAAAGAGTTCGTCGGCACTCAAATGGCCTTCTTCTCTCAGGAACGTTCGCACCACCAACTCTCTCTGACGGGTCATCTTCAGACCGTTTTGCTTCAGATAGTTGGCAAAAATCTTCAGAGGCTCCGCGATACCCTCGCTCATTTTTCTCTTCCGCTCCCCAAGGTTCTCAATCCATGGCCATTGTACACCTCACC
>JBHHYX010000205.1:0-9241 GCA_046757765.1 Acidobacteriota bacterium
AAACACGTACTTCCTATGGCGGGGAGCCATGCGCAGGATGCCGACGACCGATAGCGATACCGACTCCCCCCGAGTGATCCGGACCCACCCTCACCTGCCTTCAGCCACGGTAGCGGTGTCCCGGCGATCCTTGCCGCTCTTACTGAAAAAGCCACCCAGGGCCCCTGCAAGGTGTTGTTTGATCTCGGGTGGCGCCGAAGTCATGACCCATAAGGCCGAGCGCAGGGCGGTTCCCAAAGCCCCTGCGTTGATGTATCGGCGGGACTCGTCGGCCAGACCAATAGCTGGCGCCGTATAGTCCGCTCCCTTGATCAGATCCATGATGCGGCGGGCTCCTTCCTTGGGGTCGAGTGTACCCTCCTCCACCGCTCCGATCTCCTCCAGCGCCTTCTGGAAAAGTCGTTGAAATCCACGATGGTTGCTGTAGAAGAGTCCCATCGGTTCTTGAGCGTCAGGGAGAATGGAATCGTCGTGGTCTCTCAAGTAGCGACGGTAAATTCCGGCAAGTCTCAGGTCACCCAATCCAACTCCCAGCGCCCATACCCGGAACCAGGCATTCCAGAGATCGAAATCGCGAAAGGCGACGTAGGCTCCGTAAATCAAAAGGTCATTGTTGGTGATGACCTTCTGCTGGAGCCGCTCCAGGTAGTCGAATCGCTTGGCGGAGAAGTCGCGGTCCTCGATGGCGGCCAGCAGCAGCGCTGCCAAGGCGTTCATGGACTCCATCGTATTGCCCAGACCCCGTGAAAAAAGGGCGTCGATGTTGCCGGCGGCGTGGGCCAGCAGGCACCAACGATCCCCCACAGTCTGCTTTGAAGTGTACTGAATCCGCCCCGTCGACACCCAGGGTCGAACGATTTTGGCGTTCTCAAATTGTCTGGCGATGCTGGGAAAGCGGGAGAGAAAATGTTGCCATTCTTCCTCGGGGGTCATGTTGTCCGGCTTCGGATGGCGCCTGGAATCGAGCTGAAGGCCGATGCTGAGCAAAGGGTTCTTTGAGTCCGGCTGGTTGTTGAAGGGAATCACCCACACCCACCCGCCATCGAAAATGTGATGGCAGGTTCCGCTGTGCCACGGCTCCGGGGTCCCGTGAGGTTGATCGACACATTCGTCGAACGGTTTCACGTCGATCATGTGGGTAAAGAGTGCTCGCGAGTGGGTCTTGGCCCGGGTGGGTTTTTCGCGCAGGTCAAACTTCTGGGCCAGAGGAGAGCGGAAACCGCTGGCGTCCACCAGGTAGTCGGCGCTGAAAGTTTCCCCCGTCGACGCCTTCAGTGTGACACGCGTATCGTCAAAGTCGATCTCCTGCACCCGACAGGCGAGACGACCCAGCGCACCGTTGTGCACCGCTGCCTGGTAGAGAAAAGCATCGATGTCCTGGCGGAAAAGATGGGCTTCGTAGCCCTCCCGGAAGGGAGGGATGACCAATTGAGTCGCTTCCTCCGATTTTTGGAGCTGACCTTCGCGATGAAAGACAAAGCCGAAATTTCTCTTTTCTCCACAGTTCGAACTCACGTATTTCCGAATGTCTCTACCTGAGCCCATCATTGCGAGTTCGGGAACGTCAAAGCGCTCGGCCATGATTCTGACCATTCTCAGCGTATGTCGCACGGTAGACTCACCCAGGGCATAGCGAGGGTGGGTGCCAGCGTCCAGGATAAGAACGCGGGCGCCCCGCCTGGCCAGGATCGTGCCCAACATGGCGCCACCGATGCCGGCGCCCAGAATGGCCACATCAAATTGATTGCCGCTGTTTCCCATTCTCAATCCTCCTCTAAACCAGTCCCATGACCTTATTTCTTGTTTGTAGATGGACCCGCCACCCGCCGAACAGCTTGACGGAAAAAGATTTGCTCGAATAATTCTCCCGGCAGGTATCGTCGTAGCAGCACCGCCAGTCTGGCCCGGGAGCCTACCACGTATCGCAGTCTCGGGCGACGGGCAGTCAGGGCGCGATAAACGGTCCTCGCCACATCGGCGGGGGTGGTTGGAGAGGTCTCGACCAGCCGGTCGGCCAGCTCTTCCTCGCGTCGAAACCAGTCACAATAAGGACTCTCAGGGTCCAAAGCCTGGTCAGCCACGCCCCGATGGATAGTCCAGCGCTCGGTTTTGATAATGGCGGGCTCGATGATGCTGACGTGTAATCCCAGGGGCATCACCTCCTGGGCCAGCGACTCGGCGAAGCCCTCGATGGCAAATTTGCTGGAACAATAAGCACTGCGGGCCATGGCGGCGATACGCCCTCCGATCGAGCTGATGAAAATCAACCGGCCGCCTCCGGCCCGGCGCATAAGCGGCAACACCTCCCGTGTGACGGCCATGGAACCATGGAGATTGACGTCGAAGACAGTCCGGATTTCCTCCTCACGGCAATCCTCAAAGTAACCTCGCAGGCTCACTCCGGCGTTGTTGATCAATCCATTGACCCCGCCGCACTCGGAAGCAATGGCGTCCACCGTGGATCGGATGCTCTTCGGGTCTGTCACGTCCAGGAGCGGAAGGCTCAACGACAACCTCCGGCGTACCGCCTCTCGTTCAACATGTTTGCGCTGTCCTTCAAATGCGACGGCGGCAAACACCCGGTATCCCTTGCCTGCCAGATAGAGAGCCGTCTCCAGACCCAGCCCGGTGCCGGCTCCCGTAATCAGAATGCTATGCCCCATGGTGGCCGCTCACCGCGGAAGGATCCTCACGCCCGGCGCATGGGCCATCGACCCGGCCCAGCAAAGGGTGACGACGCAGGATCGCGGGGCTGAGTAGGGCTCTCCCTGTTGCCTTGACCACGATCCCCAGATACCCTTTACGTTGTGCCGATTGAAATAGATAAAAATAAAGAAGACAACTCTATTCTATCCTGCCAGAGCAAGGGCGGTCAAGAAGAGGTGGCGTTTGACAAGATGGCGACGCTTTTGGTATCGATAGTGTCGAGGTCCGACCCACACCCTTCGAGAATGGCCCGACTGAAATTCTTGGCTGGGAGCGCTATCATGGCTTTCGCTTCCCTCTTGGTGATTTCCCTCTTTTTCAACACTTCGTGGATTGATGCCGCTCCCATTGATGAGGGGCGCGTGACCATCGAACTCGATGGTTTGCCGGTGGATATCCACTATTTTCACAGTCCGCCGGCTGATCCTTCCCAACCTTTTCACAGTCTTCTGTTTGTTCATGGGTTCCCCACGGGTGACGCGATCTGGGTGCCGGTGATGGATCGCCTTTCCCAAAAGGCCAATGTCGATTCCTATGCCATTGATATGCTGGGATTCGGTCAAAGCGGCGCACCAGCACCCGTCACCTTCGATTATTCGGAGGCCAGTCTGAACCGAGTGCCGTTCAAGGTCGCCGATGGGCTGGGAATTGATCGTTTCATCGGCGTGGCCCACGACGTCGGCGGCGCCTGGTTTTTGTGCCCGGCGACGGAACCTCGGAACCTAGCTCGACTCGACGGCCTGATTGTCCTGGACACTGCCATCAATGTTTTCAAGCTTCCGCTTGAACCGCTCCCCGGGATAAAGCTGCTGGGAAGTCTCATGGGAGACTTGGGAGTGCCCCGATCGGTGGTGCGTGAACTCTCAAGATTCGCCTTGCAGGCTGACACCTTCCAGGACGTCTTTGCCAAGTTTCCCGGCATTGTCGAGGAGATCGCGGCCACCAACAGCGAGGAAGCGCACCGACTGGCGATTTCACGGATCATCGAGGAGGAAACGCTGGACCCGCTGGCGTTTGGCGGCGTTTGTGCGGAGAGTATCGGCGTACTGGACACCCTCGGCCCCCTTTTGATCTGGGCTCCGCCGGACCTGATCAGCGGTCTCCTCATCTTTTCAGTGGAATGGCCGAGCGCTCATAGGGTCTTTGTTTCCGAGGCCAAGCATTTCCTCATGCTGGACCAGGAAGAGGCGATCTCCACAGCCATTGCCGCCTATCTGTCTGCTCGTTGAGGAAGTGGCCTCCGAGTTGCGATGGGGTGGAACGCCCTGCGGTTCTGAGACACCTGTCACTTGACTTCGGCTGTCGCCGCGGTATAGTTGATTTGGATTCCTGAGGTCGAGTCGCCACTCCACGAGGGGCGACTCCTTGGAGTCGGGCTCAACGGCGGGTCGAGGAGCCCGAATGAAGATCACCACAGAGAGCTCAAAGGATTTCGTCTTTCTTTTCAAGAGGTATGAAGTGTGCCCGGCGAGTCCGATTTGAGCAGAGGAGCCCACACAGATATGTGGAACAAGAAATCTGAGACGGATTACTCTCAGCCCTCCCAGCCCGATCACGCTCCGCAAAACCCCACCCATGGGTTGAAGGACCGGGCCATGATTGGTCCTTCCATCCTTGTGAGAGGGGATCTGAGCGGCGAGGAAGATCTTCTGGTGCAGGGACGCGTCGAAGGCAAGATCGACTTGAAAAAGTACAACGTGACCATAGGGGAGACAGGGCGCGTCAAGGCGGACATTTACGCTAGAACCATCAGCGTGGAGGGCGAACTGGACGGCAACCTCTTCGGAGAAGAAAAGATCATCATCAGGAGGACCGGAAAGGTCAAGGGGAATCTCGTCACCCCCCGGGTGAACCTGGAAGACGGGGCCAAGTTCAAGGGCAGCATTGACATGGACTCCGGGGAAGATGGGAAGCCACAGAGGGGATCGGGTCGGGCCAAATCGGCACGGGAAGGAAGGACCCAGTCCGAGCCGCAAACTAAGCCTTTGCCTGAGGCTGTGTCGAAGCTTGCCGCCGGACGAACGCCGTCAAGAGGACAATGAAATGGCTATCCTCATTGGGCTCCAGATCCTCTCTGCCGCCGTCAGGTCAAGTGAGGCAGCATACTTCCTTGGCCCTCAATGCGCTTCTTGAGCGTCTGCCCGGCGGCCGCAAGCACATTATCCTGGATCTGGGCCCGGCATGCGGCCGTAATATTGAGTTTTTTTCTCACTTTTCCTGCAAGATCTATATTGAGGCGCTACACCAGACTCTGAACTCTTTCGACTTTCTGTCGCCGGAAGACGGCGTGGCCTTGGACCGGGTGTTTCGCTACCTTCTGCCCTTCCCGGAGAACACCCGCTTTGATGCCATCCTCAGCTGGGATCTGTTCAACTACCTGGAGCGCGACGAACTGCATCATCTTGTCCGTCACCTGGCTCGGTTCTGCTGTCCTGGAAGTCTGCTCATGGCCCTCATCTCCACCAACAAGCTCATCCCGGAGCGACCGGGGACCTACCGGATTCAGGATCGCAACAGTCTTCTTCACGACAACTCTTCCGGGATCAAGAAGCCTTGCCCACAGTACGGGCCGGTCGATTTCAAGCACCTGATGCCCGATTTTACCGTCTGTTGTTCCTTTGTCCTGAGAAACGGTTTTAGAGAGTACCTCTTCGCCCTGGACAAGTGAGGGTGGCAGGAGGCACTGGAACCGGAACGAGTATTGCCATGAAAACCGGATCCCTTCTCCTGGCGGGGCTTGGCGCCCTGTTCGTCACTTTATTGGTCCCACACTCTACCGGACAGCCGAGTGGTCCTCGCCCCGACCGGTCTGAGCAGATCGTTCGCTACAACAATCTGGGCGTGGCTTTTATGGAGCAGCTCAAGTTCGATAACGCGAAACAGCAGTTTGCCAGGATCGTGGAACTGGATCCGACCTTTGCCCCGGGACATGTGAATCTGGGCATTGCCTACTTTTACTTGCAGGATTATCCAGCCGCCCTGCAATCCTTGGGTCGGGCTCTCGAACTGGATGCGGGCCAGCGTCGGGCCCATTACATGTCCGGGCTCATCTATCGGAATCAAGACCAGATCGAAAGAGCGCTTGCCGAGTTTTCGCGAGTGTACGAGAATGACCCTGACGACCCTTCCACGAATTACTTTTTGGGCTTGCTCCACAGCCGCAAGAAAGAATACGCGACCGCCGCGGATTTTCTTCGCAGGGCCATCGACAGGCAGCCCTACAACGCCTCCGCCCGATACAACCTGGCCATCTCGCTCCTGCGCAGCGGAAAGCGCCAGCAGGGTCAGGTGGAGATGCTTGCCTTCCGGAAACTCCAAGACCAGTTCGGCACCGACACCATAGGTCTGCAGTACCTGGAGCAGGGGAAGTACTCCCTGGTCATTGACAAACTCTCCGACTATCTGCCTACTAGCGGGAGCCCAAGCCAGATCGAGGTGAAGTTTTCGGAGGTGGCCGAGGATGCCGGCCTGAGATTCAAGCACGGCGGACCCGGCCAGGTGAGCTTGAGCGTGCGGTCCGGCGCTGACCTGGACCAGAGGATCGTACCGTACTCCGGATCGGGCCTGGCCTTCGGCGACTACGACGGCGACGGTTGGGACGATCTTTTCATTGCCAACGCCGCCGTCGGTGGCGCCTCACCCGCGCTCTTCCACAATACCGGCAAAGGCGGTTTCGAGGACTCCACGGGGAGCGCCGGGATCCGTTTTCGGGGCCTCACTATGGCCCCGCTTTGGGGGGATTTCAACAATGACGCCCACCTCGACCTCTATCTCATCAACTACGGCGCCAACGTGCTCTATCAGAACAACGGTGACGGAACCTTCACCGATGTCACCCGGAAGGCCGGGGTGGGGGACCCGTCCTGGGGGATGAGCGGCGCCTTCGTCGATTATGACCATGATGGTGATCTGGACATCGTTGTCGCCAACTTTGTGGACCCTTCCCACATCCCAGCCAGCGGTGCCGCAAGCTTCCCCACCGGTTTTTCAGGCGCCGACAACGTGCTCTATCGGAACAACGGAGACGGCACCTTCGCCGATGTCTCCACTCTCTCCGGTCTGGCCGGCCAGGGCCGGAAAACCGTTGGCGTCATGACAACCGACTTCAACAATTCTCGAGACGTGGACTTCTATTTCGTCAACCTGGGTGCTCCCAACCAGCTCTTCAGCAACCTGCGAGACGGAACATTTGCCGATGTCGGCGCCGCCTCCGGGGTGGCGCTTCCGGGAGCCGGCGGCATCGGAATCGGGGATTTCAATCAGGACGGTCTCATGGACTTCGCCCTACCTTCCTTGAGAGCCATGACGAGCCTGCTGATGGTCCAACAGGAGTCAGGCCCCTTCAAAGCGGAGGACGTCGGCCATCTTCTGAGGTCGGCGGGCATGCGGGCGGCCCAACAGGCCCAATTCCTGGACTTCGACAATGACGGAGACCTGGATTTGCTGCTGTCGGGCACTCCGATGTGGGCGCCCAATTCCAGCGACACGAACAACCTGGCTCTTCTTGCCAATGAACCTGGTGGGTGGAAAGATGTCTCCGAAAAGACCGGCCTGAACCGATTCAAGAACCTTGCCATACGCGGACTGGCCGTCTCCGATTACGACAACGATGGGGACCTGGATTTCGCCGCCACTGTGAATGGCGCCGCGCCTCTGCTCCTGCGCAACGAGGGTGGAAATCAGAACCACTGGCTGGAGCTTCAGCTGGTGGGAACCAACAGCAACAAGATGGGAGTGGGCACCAAAGTCCAAATCATGGCCGGCCGCCACTGGCAGAAAATGGAGGTGGTGGCCGGAAATGGCTGGCTGAGCCAAAGCTCGTCCGTGGTTCATTTTGGACTGGGAAAGAAGGCAAGAGTTGACGTGGTTCGACTTCTCTGGCCGGGCGGAGTGTTGCAGTCCGAGACCGACCGCCCGATCAATCGACGCATCCAGATCCAGGAACTGGACCGCAAGGGGACCAGCTGTCCCATTCTCTACGTGTGGGACGGGGACACCTACCGCTTTCAGACCGATTTTCTGGGAGGAAGCGCGTTTGGTTATCTTCTGGCGCCAGGGGTCTTCAACTATCCGGATACGGACGAATACATCAAGCTTCGACGGGATCAGGTCCAACTGAAAGAGGGCAAACTGGCGGTCACACTGAACAACCAGCTGGAAGAGGTCATCTTCTTCGACAAGTTGCGACTGCTGGCCGTCGATCATCCGGCTGACTACGAAGTGTACGCGGACGAAAAGCTTCTACCCGGTCCCCCTTACCAGGATCTCAGCCTGGAAACGATTTCCCGCGCCCGCCCGCCTCGAGCGGCCGTCGACAGTCACAACCGCAACGTTCTCCCCCAAATCAAGAAGATCGACCGCGTTTACCCAAATACATTCCGCAGCCTGCCGTACAAAGGGTACGCCGAGCTTCACGAGTTGATTCTGGACCTGGGTCCGGTTTCGCAAGAGCACCTCGTGCTTCTGATGCATGCCTGGATCGACTACGCCAACAGCACCAGCAACCTGGCGGCTTCACAGGCCAACCTGAAGCTGGTGCCGCCCTACCTTCAAGTTCGCGACGCGAAAGGAGAGTGGGTGACGGTCATCGAGCGGATGGGCTTCCCGGCGGGACTGCCAAAAATGATGACGGTAGACCTGTCCGGCAAGTTTCTCTCCCAACGCCGCGAGGTCAAAATTGTGACCAACATGCGGATCTACTGGGATCAAATCCTGGTGGGAAGCGGGCCCCGCCGGGACGATTTCAGGGTCCACCGCCTGACGGCCGATTACGCCGACCTCCACTTTCGAGGCTTCCCCGCCTTCGTCAGCCCCGACGGCCGCGAACCCAAGCTCTATGACTACGACCGGATCTCTCAAAGCGCCCAGTGGAAGGTGCACATTGGCGGCTACACGCGTTTCGGGGACGTCCTGCCGCTACTGGAAGAGCGAGACGACAGGTACGTCATCACCCGCTCAGGAGATGAGATTGAAGCCTTTTTTGACCTCGCCGGACTGCCCGAGTTGCCGGCTGGGTGGGTCCGCGATTATCTGCTCTACGTCGATGGCTTCGGCAAGGACATGGACGTCAACTCGGCCCGTCCCGATGACGTCGGCCCGCTGCCGTTCCACGGAATGAGCGCCTATCCCTATCCGGAGAGCGAGAGCTATCCCGGGGATGCCACTCACCGGGACTATCTGAAGAAATGGAACACCCGAATCCACGAGCACTGGACGCCACCCCTCGCCCGGCGCTCGAGAAGGGCGCCGGTTTCAGATCGCACTGCGCCTAGTGCCCATCCTAACACTCCTAAGTAGTTGTGATATAATGGCTTAGCAGTTGGGATGGGGACGAGAAATTGCAACGACCCAGAGGCCAAATCTCAAACAAATCCCAAGGACCAAGCTCCAAACCCCAAACAGCTCTTGCATTTGCGGTTCTCGTATCAACAAGCCACCTTGGGGATTGGTAGTTGGCACTTGGGAATTCGAGTTCCCATTGCGACCTGTTAACATTTGTGTTTCCAATGACTTATTCTTTTCCGGATGGGAACTA
>JBHHYX010000206.1:0-9210 GCA_046757765.1 Acidobacteriota bacterium
GATATATGTCACTCCTACGGAGTTCTAGTCCGGTCTTGGCCTCCTGGCTACAAACATGTCACCCCTAGCGGGGTTGGGTGAAAAACTCCTGGGTCAGATCCCGGGCGGCTTCCTGCTCGTAGCCACGCCGCCGAAGGTAGGCATAGATGGGCGGCCGCCTGCTTGGGCGACACTTGGATCAAAAGGGGTGGGAGACTGGGCAGTTCTGCATGGCAGGCGAGTTCCTGGAGGTCTCCCTTCCCCGACGAGGCTCGAACTGGCCTCACTTGAGCGCATCCTCTTTGAGCCGAGAAATCCGGCTCATTATCGGAGCGGCTTCAACTCGATGCGGCGGAAGTAAATCTCTGCCCCTTCCGATTGAAACAGGATCTTTCCAGAGGTCAAACTTGACTGGAGTCCGCGGTTCACCACCGTCCCGTTGACCACGTTGGTGATTCGATCCCGATCACAGATCACCTCCAGTCGCGTCCACTCGTCAACCCGACTTTCGACATCGCGGCGGCCGCGGAAATCCAATTCGTCCCGCCAGTCTGGATCCCGGCCGTACCAGTTGATGCGGACCCCTTTGAAGACTTGCGCAGGTCCTTCCGGGTCGTAGACGGGTTCTCCATCTCGATCCCTGGAAGTTGCCACAGCGAGCGTTGGCAGGGTCCGTGCGCCGTCAAGCCCGAAGCCAGCCACCAGAATGAAATCCCCCACGCCTCCTTGTATGATCTGGGCCTCGATCGAGCGCATCCAGGGGCCATTGAAATCGGAGGCGGTGTTCCCGTCGGGCGCCTGACAGTGGACAAGGACTCCGCTGTCGCGAGCCGCCTTTTTGCGATTTCCCCAGCTGATCAGTCCCCAACGAAATTCCACCGTGAGGCGATAGTCCCGGTACGATCGTCGAGTAATCAGACCCCCCCATTTCTCCCCGCTGATCCGTAAGGCCGGGGCGCCATCCACCTCCGCAACGACCGAAAACACGCGGCTGAGGTCCTCCCTCCCGTCATCGACCAGCCAACTGTAAAAGGGTTTGAGGTCGAGGCCATTGAACAACTGGATGGGCTGGCTGGGGGTGACGGGCTCATCCCCCTGGGCAGCCACAAAAGGGCCGGCGCAGAGAAGGACGAAGAGGCTAAAGGACCTGGCAAGAACCGGCTTATTCAAAATCTGGAACCCACGCTTCCGGTTTCAACCCGAGTGGAATGACGCCTGCGGATGAGAAGCGCCAGGATGTTGTGTCCCCGCGGGTTGGAGAGATCGCCACCGGCCGGGTCTGTCGGGCATCGAGAAGACCCGCGGGGCGCAACAGATGGGTGCCTGCCGCCGTAGAGAATCACGAAAGTGCCTGTTGCGGAAGCCGACCTCATCCGTTCTGACTGCGTTACGCTCGCTCGCATTGCTCGACGTACTGTCCAGTAGGACTCCGCGCTGGACTTCCTCGCCAACCTTGTCATTAACGGCGATTTCGGCTCCTCATCACGAGAACTCTGATGAGAAATCCGGACCAGCCCGCAGTGAGTCGTCCGCACGACTCGAATCTCCCTTGAATCATAGCAGGAGCCGTGCCTAACGAAAAAGGGATTCGTGTGGCCCGTAGCCGACGACGCCCCAGCATCGACTCCTCCTCACGCTCTTGACCTGAAAGGTAAAGAATACTATTCTTTACCTTATGAGGAGTAAGATCTCTGCAAAGGGCCAGGTCACCGTTCCCGTAAAAGTCCGAGCCCAGCTCGGCCTTTTTCCTGGAACTCCAGTAGAGTTCGAGCTGAGGGGAAACGGCGTCTTACTACGAAAAGGGATATCCGGCACGCATCCCGTCGACCGCGTTTTCGGTGTGATCAGTCTGCCCAAGCCAGTCGACCAGCTGCTGGATGAAATGCGCGGGCCGAGACCTGACACAAAATGAGAACCGCCGTCGATTCATCGGTGCTGTTGGATGTCCTGGGTGCCGACCCAAACTTCGGAGAACGCTCCCGCGAGGCGCTCCGAAGAGCCTACGACGCCGGAGCCCTCATCGCCTGCGATGTGGTCTGGAGTGAAGTGCGGGCTCACTTTGCCGCATCCCGAGCTTTCCATGAAGCCCTGTCCGTCCTCGGAGTCCGCTTCGAATCGCTCTCCTCGGAAGCGGCGGAAGGGGCGGGTGACCTCTGGCGTCGCTGCTGTCAAAGACAAGGGTGTCCCCGAGACCGCGTCGTCGCCGACTTTCTTGTCGGCGCACATGCTCTTCACCAGGCGGAGGCTCTGCTCACCCGCGATCGTGGATTTTACCGGCAGGAATTTTCCGGACTTCGAATCCTGGACCCTTCCGCGACGTGATCCGCCCAATCGCAACTCCGATTCTTGGGTGCGATCCCGGCGCCCGATGGGAGGACACCGCTGGGGAGCAGCGCCGGCACCGCGACTGCTATGATTGGGAGGTAGCCGATGGGGAATCTTGAGATCGCTCTGCCCGTGCTCTCGATTTGGTTGCTGGTCGTCGTGCTCCTCTATCGTCGTTTCAGACGTGCGGCTGCTGATGTGCCCTGGGTCTGCCACGCAGCTGCGGCGGTTGCCCTCAGCCTCGGCGTTGGTACCGTGATCGCCGGGGTCGGTCACTCAGTAGCTGTCGCCTCCCTCGGCTTGAGCGAGCGCGAGTACGGGCCCTTGCAGATTCTGCGTTTCACTACTGGCGCAATGCTTGTGTACGCTGGCGCGATGAACGCGGCGTTGTATCGTGCGATCAAGGTGGGACGCCGCCCAGCGATCGCGGCAGGCGCAGCTACGGCCTTGCTGTTTGCGCTCTACCTGCTCTTTCTGCTTCCGCTCCCCGGGACCGGGGGGACGGTGCCACCGATGCTGGGGCTGTGGAGTTTTTACCTTCTTTGGCTGGGCGCCGCCGCCGTGACAAGCATGCGAGGAGTTGGTGGTGCCCGCCAGCGCTTCGATCCGCGTGCATGATGTGCGGAGAAGGTCCCGACCACTCGGTTCGGCTGTGCGGTTTCCTCCCATCTTGGGTGTAGAGTGCGCAGGTGGACCGTCCACGGATGCCTTCAGCCGCCAAGGATCGGCAATGGGCTGGGCCGCCCGCGACGCGTATCGCGATTGTCAGGAGCGCGACATATGACTGAGTCGAAGCACCGGTTTGTTGAAACAAACGGTATCAGGATGCACTTTGCCGAGCAGGGCCAGGGACCACTGGTCGTACTGTGTCACGGCTTCCCGGAGTGCTGGTATTCCTGGCGGCACCAGTTGCCTGCGCTGGCGGGCGCGGGGTATCGCACGGTGGCGCCGGACCAACGCGGCTACGGTCAGACGGACCAACCCGAGGCGATCGAGGCCTATGACATCTTTCAGTTGACGGGAGATATCGTTGGTCTGGTCCATGCCTTGGGCGAGGAGCAGGCGATCATCGTGGGCCACGACTGGGGAGCTCCCGTCGCTTGGTATTGCGCTCTGCTCCGACCAGACATCTTCCACGCCGTCGTGCTACTCAGCGTGCCCTATCTTCCCCGCTCTTGGAAAGACATACGACCAACAGACGCCATGAAGGTCATTGCGGGGGAAAACCACTTCTACCAGCTGTACTTCCAGCAACCCGGCAAGGCCGAGTCAGAATTAGAGGCCGACGTCCGAAAGACCATGCGCATGTTCCTCTACTCCGCCTCCGGGGACCCACCCCCGGAGAAACGCTGGCGTTTCCTGTTCAGCAAGTCCGAGAAGATCCTGGACACGGTCTCGCTGCCAGACACGCTTCCCGCCTGGTTGCATGAGCAGGATGTCGATTTCTTGACCAGGGAGTTCGAGCGGACCGGTTTCCGTGGAGCGCTGAACTGGTATCGGAACATTGACAGGATGTGGGAACTGACGCCCTTTTTGAGCGGCGCGAAGCTACGCCAACCGGCGCTGTTCGTGGCGGGGGAGGTCGACGGGGTGATCACGATGTACCGGGAGGCGTTCGATGCTCTGGAGAAGGCCGCTCCAGGTTTGAGAAACAAGGTACTTTTGCCGGGTGCGGGCCATTGGATCCAGCAGGAACGCCCCGCCGAGGTCAACGAACTGGTGATCGCATTCTTGGCAGGCCTGTAGGGAACGGTCTTTTGCACTATCCCGCCGGAAAAATGGGGTCGGACCATTGGAATTGTCTGGAAAGACATGATCAAGCCTGACGTCCTCGCATCTGAGCTCCCGCACGGTCCATGGTCATGCCGCGGGTGCGACGTGTGGGAAGCGATCTGGGCCGCCGTCAGCGGCGACGCGGACGCGCTTCGTCGCCTCCTCGAGCGCGATCCGAACCTGTACAGAGCGGAGTATGCCTACACCCAGCCCATCCACTTTGCGGTGCGAGAAGGCCACCTCGAGGCCGTCCGCGTCCTGCTCCAGGCGGGCGCGGACCCGGCTGCGGTGGGGCTGAGCGGCGAAGACCTGATTACTGGGGCCCGGGATCGTGGTCACGAAACAGTCGCCCGGCTGCTCGAGGAGACTCGCGCGCGCCGCAGCCGTATCCCGCCGGCACCGGCCGATCCGGCCATCCACGTGGCGGCAGCCGCCGGCGATGTGGCGGGCGTGGCCGCGCTCCTGGACGCCCAACCCCAATTCGTGTTCTGTGCTGACCGCGCAGGGGGCACACCACTGCACCGGGCGGTGGCTGCACAGGCACGCGAAGTGGTCCGGCTGTTGCTGGATCGAGGTGCGGACATCCATGCCTTGCATGGCTCCGGCGCGGGCTCAGATAGAGGCTATCCTGCCACCGACTTTCAGCCCATCGACCTCACGTTGTGGAGCGGGCCCTTCTGGGGGCTTCGCGGGGACACCGAAACCGCCCGGCTGCTGCTGGGGCGCGGGGCGGCTTACGATCTGGTGATTGCCGCCGCTCTTGGGGACTTCGAACGCGTAGAGGACTTTCTGGACCAAGATCCCCGCCGAATCGTCGAGGCGCGGCCGTGCGGCAAGCGCGCCCTCTCCTCCGCTGTCGAGTTCGGGCACGAGCGCATTGTCCGGCTGCTGCTGGAGCGCGGGGCGGATCCCAACTGGCCGGAAGGGGCAGACGCGCCCCGCGGGGTGGCGCTGCACGCTGCCGCGCGCGCCGGTGACCGCACGCTTGTGGAGCTGCTCCTGGCACACGGCGCTGATCCTAACGCCTCAATCGATTCGGCAGGCAGCGCCACCTACGTGGCCAAGACGCGCGAGCTGCGCGCGCTGCTGCTGGCGCGCGGTGGCAGGCTCGACCCCTACGACCTGGTATGGTTGGGCGAGGACGAGGAGGCGGTGCGCCGTGTGTCCGCAGACCCGAGCTCGGCGAATGCCGGCTGCGGTGGAGTGTTCGCGGCCGCCTGCAAGCTGGGCAAACGCGACCTGGTGGTCCGGCTGCTGGACGCCGGCGCGCGTGTGCCACCCGTGGTGACCGAATGCCGTTCCTATCTGTGGTGTAACCCTGGCCTGCTGCGACTCCTGCTGGCGAGCGGTATGAATCCAGACCTGCCCGATTGGCAGCGGGCGACACCCCTCCACGACCTTTGCCGGCGTGACGGTCGTGGGCGACCGCGGCCCCATCGAACGGAATGCGCGACCCTCCTGCTCGACGTTGGAGCCGCGATTTCCGCCACAGACGAGGATTACCGTTCCACCCCGCTGGCGTGGGCTGCCCGCAACGGCCTGACAGACATGGTCGAGCTGCTGCTTGCCCGCGGCGCCGCCACCCACCTCCCCGATGACGAACCCTGGACCACCCCGCTGGCCTGGGCCACAAGACGTGGACAGAGCCGCATTGCCGAAATCCTGCGTGCCGCCGGCGCAACAGCATGAGCGCGGTCCGGGTTTCGAAGCCTCTTCCCCAACCCGCATTTCCCTTCTCATTCTCAGACCCAATCTACGGCAGAGCCGAAATCATCCACTCGCTGATGCGTTGCCCGCCCTCAGCCAGATTGAGTCAAGTTGCGCACATTTCAACAAATAAGATCGTAACGCAATGACGACCCAATGGCTGGAGCGATGGTCCCCACCGGGCCTGTCCCGGTGGAAGCCGGGTTTGACAACTTATATGAAGGGCCGGCCTCGTCAAACCCGGGAACCACCGGCGCAGGGCCAGTGGGGGTTGGGAATCACCGCCACTACACCGCCCGTCGGTCTGAGGCGTGAGCCTCGCTAGATCACTATAGGGTAGCGGTAATCTTTAAAGTTGAGTCAAGTTGCGCACCTGATAACACATCACATCATAACGCAACGAGTCAAGGGCCGGAGTGTAGGCCCCCACCGGGCCTGCCCCGGTGGAGCCAGGTTTGACAACTAGACGGTGGAGCCGGCACCAGAGCCCCCCACCGGGCCTGTCCCGGTGGAAGGCGGGTTTGACAACTAGACGAAGCGTTGGGTTGCCTGTCAATGCCAGTGGAGACGACCCGCTCCGGACCGATCGAAGGGGTGTTCAAGCCCTGGAACCACCGGCGCAGGACCGGTGGGGCCGGACAACGGGGTACCCACCGCGCTAGGCTAGTTGTCAAACCGGGAAACCGCCGGCACGGGGCCGGTGGGGTTGGGAATGCAGGCTAGAACACCGCTCGTCGGTTTGAGGCGTGAGCCTCGTTAGATATTGCCAGCGGAGTGACTCAATCGGGCAGCGGCTTGCCTTTTGTTTCCGGCGCCAGAGCCACGCCCAGGAAGCCAAGCGCGTAGATGCCGGTCACGACGGTTGCGGCCATCGGCATGCCTCCAGCCACGGCGCCTGGCAGACTGGCAAAACGGGCGGTCAGACCTCCCAGCGCAATCGGGGCCAGGGCCGCCAGGAAACGACCTCCGTTGTAGCAGACGCCGCAGCCCGTTGCTCTCAGCCGGGTCGGATAGAGTTCAGGAAAATAGATGGTGTATCCGGAAAAGGGACCCAGCGTCGCGAAGCCGAGAAAAAAGGCGAGCAGGACCGCAAAGTCAACGGTGGTCCTGGCCGCTTCCGGCAAGCCGGAAGAAAAGGTGAGGGGGGAAAGCAGGGTATCGACGGCTGTGGGCAGCGAGGCCGACGGCGCCAGCGCCACGCCCCAGAAGAAGACGGGAATAGCCACGCAGCCCAGCGCAAACCAGAGAACAAAAGTGCGCCTGCGGTTGGTCCACTGGCTGACCAGCGCAAAGACGTAGATCCCGGTCATGGCGCCAACCTGCTGGACAAAGAACATCAGACTCTTGGTCCGATCCAGATCCGCCGCCTGGATCGAAAGCTTCCCCAGCACCGAAGCCAGCAGATCGACACTCCAGAAGCCAATTCCCCAGAGGGCGCCCTGACCGGCAACCGCCATCATCAACGCGGCAACCGTGTTGCGTCTCAAGGTGGAATCGCGAAAGAGTTCTCCGATGGCACCCAGTTCTTGACCCAGGGAGGCCTCTTGCCTGGCCTGGATCCACTTTTGGGGCTCTTTGATGGAGCGCCGGATCCAGACCACCAGAAGCGCCGGCAGGGCGCCCACCAGGTAGACGTAGCGCCAGCTCAATCCCGCCAGGGTGAAGGTGATGGCGGCGGCCATCATGTTTCCAACGGCGGAGAGGGCCTGCAGTGTGCCCAGAGCCATGGGGCGGGATCTCTCGGGAAAGACTTCGGCCACGATGGCGGCCCCGGCCGCCCATTCTCCGCCCACGCCCAGCCCGGTCATGAAGCGCAGCAAGGCATAGGATTGCCAGTTCCAGGCCAGACTGCTCAGACCTGTGAACCCGGCGTAAATGAGGATGGTCAGGATCATGGTCCGCGTGCGGCCCAGACGGTCGCCGAGAATTCCGAAAAGAAAGCCCCCTGCCGACCAGCCCACCAGAAAAAGGGCGGTCACCCAGCCGCCGACGCGCCTGGTTTCCGCCTCCAGCAGCAGCGAATCCTGAATGTGCGGCCGCAGCAGTTCGTGAATGGAAGGGTTTCGGACCAGGTTGAAGAGGTTCTGGTCCATGGTGTCAAAGAGCCAGCCCAGCGCCGCCACGATGAGCACAATCCAGCAGTAGCGCTCCAGCCCCTGGTACCACCGCAGTTTGCTTTGGGAAGGGAGTCGGCTGTGGACCACCAACATGGCACCTCAGATAGGGTCTCGGGCCACTCTGCTCCTTCAACCCGCGTTTCTAGATGAGCCGTCCAAGATGGGGCGCCGGAATGATCCCCGCCAACTGCGTCTCACGGCTTCGGGCTCCTCGACCTGCGGAACCAGTCCGACCGCAACGGCTTTCGGACGTCACACCTTGTCAGCGCGGCGCTTCAGGCGCCTCGATTGACAACCCCCATGAGACACGCGCGCCCAACCAGCCATGAGGCCATCTCCCTTCGAGGCGATCCCGCCGCAACCCGGGGCCCCGAAGATGAGGATGGAGTCCTCCAACCTGTTCGATCTCCAGACGCTGCCCGCGCGGAGACTGGCTTGAAACTGGCGCTACTGCACGAAACCGATCTCCGGCTCGGGTTGTGAAGGCGGCTTGATCTCGCCGTATTGAGCCTCGTACTTTCTGACGTTGTCGGCCAGTGCGCCCAGTAGCCTCTTAGCGTGTCCGGGGCTCATGATCACCCTTCCCACCAGCTTTCCCACCGGTGGATTGGGCGAAATGTAAAAGAAATCCAAAGTGAATTCTTCCGCGCTATGGACCAGTTGGGCGGATGTCGAATAGACTCCGAAAAGCTCCTTTTCGTCGGCCTTGATCTGGACTTGGGCGCTGTCCTTTCCGGCGGACATCTGTACGGGTTTGCTCATGAGAACATGACCTCCTGGGAATCGGAGCGCTTCCCGGCCTCAACAGCAGGGGGTTTCGGAAAAGCCTCCCGAGCCCCCTTGCCTGGAACAACGCGCTCCGGGGCCGTCCGACTCACACTTCTCAGGGGATTGCAGCGAGACGCCGGAAGCGACGCGCTGACAAGGCCTTACAGCCCAACCCGCAGTCGTAGGCGACGGCGCACCGAGAAGGCTCAGGCCGGGCGGTGCAGTCAGCTCGGATCATTGCCGTGCCACAGCAGACGATTCATGAGAAAGGCGGACTCAGCTTCTACTCTGGCCAGGCATTTCCATCTCCGGGCGCCCAAGAAGCGTACCACAGAGGAGCCGTGGGAAGAACCGCGGGAGAAGAGTTTTCGAAGCTGCGCTAACCCGGATTTCTCACACCTGGTCGTAGCGAGGGACCGGAGATGGCCGTGGATACAAGGCGCATCTCCACCGCCTCGCTACGATCGAGTGTGAGAATTCGGGCTAAGTACTCCAATCCGCAAATACGGCAACGTATGTTGCGGCCGGGCGTGAAGCCTCG
>JBHHYX010000207.1:0-9152 GCA_046757765.1 Acidobacteriota bacterium
GGCAAACCCAGGGTTGTTGCCAACCCTGGGCCGGAGGACGTAAGCCCTTTGGGCTTGTTGGCTGGATGCCCATTTCGGAGCCACAGCTCTGTACGGACCCGCTGTGAACAACCTGAGCGACACGCGCACACTCTCACGCCACTACGTTATCATCTTGCTCTGAACATTCTTAACCCGCAGTTCTCACGGGCTCTTGTCATGAGGGGTCAAAGGCGCCGCCCTGACAAGGCTTGCGACCGAGGCCCGGGCAGGCGTACTGTACAGTAGGTCGAGCAGGCGCCACCGAGCGTAACCCAGTCAGGGTGGATGCATTCGGCCCCGCAAGAGATTGTTTGTGGGACAAGCCGGTTGAGGATCGGAACTTTGCCATGCGACTAGGTGACATCGCGGAGAAGCTTCAGTGCGAGCTTCGCGGAGACGCGCAGTTCGAGATTCGCGGCGTGGCCGGGATTGAGGAGGCTACTTCAGAGGAGATGACTTTTGTCTCCAACCCCAAGTACCTGTCGAAAATCAAAGACACTCGAGCGGGCGCCATCGTACTGCCTCCCGATGCCCCCTTCACTAAGATCGCTACCTTGATCTCGGACCATCCCTACCTGACCTTTGCCAGGGCGATCCAGTTATTCTATCAGCCGCCCGAACCGATTCCGGGAATCCATCCCACCGCCTCCATCGCCGACACGGCTGCCCTGGGGGAAGGCTATTCCATCGGCGCCAATGTCGTCATCAGCGAGGGTGTTCGAGTGGGCAACAACGCCACCCTGTACCCCAATGTTGTCCTCTATCCGTACGCCCGCATTGGAGATGATTTTGTGGCTCACTCCCACGCTGTGGTGCGAGAGTACTGCCGACTGGGCAACCGAGTCACTCTTCAAAATGGGGCGGTGGTGGGTGCCGATGGGTTCGGTTTTGCTCCCCACCCGCGCGGCGGCTACGAAAAAATCGTCCAGTCGGGCATAGTCGTACTGGAAGATGACGTAGAGTTGGGTGCTCACGCCTGCGTCGACCGCGCCAGCGTTGGCGAGACCCGGGTGGAAAAGGGAACCAAAATCGACAATCTCGTACAGATCGGACATGGCTCCAGAGTGGGCCGACACACGATCCTGGCCGCCCAGGCTGGGCTGGCCGGGACGACCCGCATCGGTAATCACGTCACTCTGGCGGGTCAGGTTGGAGTGGCCGGACATCTCAAAGTGGGCGACGAAGTGATCGCCACCGCCCAGACCGGGATCGCCCGCTCGGTGGAGGCTGGTCGGAAAATCTCAGGCACGCCTGAAATGGACTCCGCCCTTTGGAAGCGCAACTATCTGATCATGCATCACCTTCCCGAGATGGCCAGATCACTGAAAGCTCTCAAAGAGAAGGTCCTGCAACTGGAGGAGAAGTTGCAACCCCGGAAGTCTGATTGACTCTCCCGGTGGCATTCTCCTCGCACGGTCATCTCTTGGCTGGGGACGCTGGACGCCAGCGGAAGTGGAGCACGGCCCGGTCTTCGCCAACGGACTCATGAGCCGACGTTGGCGCAGATCACCTGAACGGTAATGAACCTCCTTAGGGGTAGGGGCCGCAAATTCACAAATCCCACAAACCAGCCAACGGGTGTCCCATCCTGGATGAACGGGATCGAAAGGTGTATGGCAAACTGGGGGGCAAAAAAAGCCTCCGTGCCGCCTCCGGTGTCAACACTGCTCGAGTCCGGCATGTCGACCCCGCCCGAGTTGGGGACGGGGTCGACATTGACGCTGCTGCCTCCTCCTCCCAAAGCGATCTTTCCGGCGGGGCATTGGACGAGGTAGGTCTGAGTCTCGCCGGGTTGCAGGGTTACCTGGTCAAAGCAGGCCGGGTTGCCTTCTCCCGGAAGCGGAGTACAGTCCTCCGGGTCGAGTCCGGGAAGCGGATGTCCTCCAAACACCGTTTCCAGTGCGGTCACCCCCCCCGCGCCCTGGCAGTCCAAGGCGTCACAGGCTCCACTGAGGTCCTTGTCCTCACTGGCAAGGTCACAGCTGTCGTTGGCGTTCAGATCCCAGCAAGCTAGACCCGGAACGCCTTCCGTCCCCGGCGCACCCTGTGGCCCGGCCGCCCCCGGAGGGCCCGGCTCGCCCTGAGGCCCAGCCGGTCCGGCAGGCCCCGGCAGGCCCAGTGCCCCTTGAGGTCCGGCTGACCCGGCAGCCCCGGGAAGGCCCTGCTCCCCTTGAGGCCCCGTGGGTCCAGGAGGACCTGTGGGTCCAGGAGGACCTGGCAGGCCCACTGCTCCTTGAGGGCCCTGCTCCCCTTGAGGCCCCGTGGGTCCGGGAGGCCCTGGAGGTCCATCCTTGCCTTGTGGCCCGGCCGGCCCCAGGAAGCCCTGGGGACCGGTTGGACCCGCAGGTCCGGCGGGACCCGCCGGACCCGTTGCTCCCTGGACTCCCCCAACCCCTTGAGGGCCTTGAGGCCCCGACGGCCCCGGAGGACCCGAAGGCCCAGGGGGACCCGGAGGCCCGGGAGGGCCTGGAGGGGCTTCCGGAGACGTGCCCCCTCCGATATCCACCTCTACGCTGTCGACGAGTACTCGCGGCCAGGGTCGGATGGGACCGCTTGAAACCTGCAACAATTGGGGGCCCACAACGTCCGGCAAGAGTGCAACGATTTCCTCATTGCTGGCACTCAAGACCTCCAGTTCCTGCCCGCTTAGTGTCACTACCGGCGTCTGTCCGAAGTTCTGGCCGCGAATAACCAAAGTACCGCCGACCTCTTCAACGCTCAAAATGGTCAGGCTCAGCACCACGTTGATCTGGCCGCGGGCAAACTGGGGAGAAATCCCCAGCAGGATGGCCATCATCAAACTAGCTCGAAGAAAACGATGCATCAGCGGTTCTCCTTATCGGGTCGATCCAGAGGAGGATGCCCCCAGTCTTGCGGCGAGGAGCCAGGGGGACTTTTCGTTTCCTCCTCTCCAGGAGGAGTCATCCTGGGAGTCAAACGGTCGGCTGGTGCCAACCGGTCAGCTTCTTCGCGAGTCAGGCCCAGCAGCGCTCGGGCTCCCGGGCTGAGGTAGTTGTATTGGACGGGAATGGAGAAGCTTTTCTCCTTCGAGCCCCACCTCAATAGCAGGTCGACTCGGCCCGTCAAGTTTTTTTTCGTTTCCCGTCCCTGGTAACGAAGCGTGATCTTGCCGCTCCGACCTGAGGCCACGACTCGGGGCCGTCTCACAAGATCGAAGCTGGTGGCGTCGTAGTTTACCTCCACCACCTCTACCTCTTCGTCCAAACCGTTGCGAATGATCAGTGCGGCTTCCGGTCGGCGGCTCAGGAAGTGAATTCTTAAAGAAGCCGGCAGGACATCCAGAACACCCTGTCGGGGCCGTATGGGCGTGCTCCTTTGCCAATGGCGCCTTCTTTCCGCCACGCTGTCGTTGATCTGCACCCTCCATCTTCCATCTCGCAAAAACCAGTGCTCCCGTACTTTCCAGTTGTAGTAGCTCCCCAGCATCAACCTTTCCACACTGGTTGTAACCACGTAGTCTCGATTGGATTTCGCTTCCAACTGGAGGAGTCTCCAGGAGCGAAAGAAGGGCTCGCGCCGGGAGAGAAAGTGGTCTCGGCTCTCGGGCAGAACGAACTCCAGCGCTCGGCTCTTTTGGCGCTGAAGAAGGTAGTCCCAGTAGCACTGCACGGCCTCTTCCAGATCCGGAAGCCGTGCAGTTGAAGCCAGATTGGAGAACAGAGCCAGGAAGAGGAAAAAGTTCATCCCCGCTTTCCATCCCAAGCTTGGGAAGATCCGGAGTGTCTCCACGCTTCCGGTGAGCGACAGCTTCATGCCGCCCGGGTCTTTTCGGAAGGTCAATTGGGAGACACCAAAGGAAGACCGGCACTGGCGCTATCGACGAAGAAGAGGGATCCCATATCGGGTTTCAGCACCGTCGTCTGAGTAAAGCCGGAGAAATCTGTGACGTTGGCAGTACCCTGCACGCCGTCGAAGTTGGCGATGATCCAGCCATAGCCGGCGAAGCTCCCCAAATGGTCCGCCGCTCTCAGGATTTCACTCAGCAACACGCGATAGGTCTGACCAGGGCCAAGAGTTCCCTGCTCGGAGAGCCCTACTCCGGGAGACTCCGGTCCCGTCTCATAAAAGGTCATGTTTCCATCGTGATCCCACAGATAGAATTCCAAGGTGCCTTGGGTGTTGGCGAAAGACGTCGCCAGCACCTCGCCGATATCCAGAGGCGCGGCCAAGGTATTGCTGATGGAAAGAGCCGTATCAACAGGGCCTTCATTGTTCAGGAAAACCGCAAAAATTGCCCTTTGGTTGGCAGCTTCCTGGCCCCACGCGTTCCCCATCGCCACCCCGACCAGGACAGAAGACAGTAGGAACACTCTCAAGAGTCTGCTCATCCGCTTTCTTTTCCTTTCGGTTTTAGATTGAAGTTGGTGATAAGTATCACAAAATGCGGGAAAATAGTCAATAGGTTTCTAGAATCCAGCCTTCTTGACTCAGGATCTCAAGTCCCTTCTAAGACATCGGGATTCAGGACTGTCTAAGCCGTGTCTCACAGGCTTAATTGGTCATGAAAAGTCAAAGGCGCCGCCCTGAAAAGGCTTGCGACCGAGGCCCGCACAGGCATGCTGGGAAGTGCGTCAAGCGGGCCGACGGAGCGTAGCCCAGTCAGTGTGGATGGGTTCGGTTCCGCAATAGATCGTTGGTGAGAAATGGAGGCCAGATCCTTGTCTCTAGCTGTGCGGCGTCACCTTCAATCCCTGGTTGGGGCCGTTTGGAAATGAAAGTAGATGGTTAAATGATTGTCAAAGGGAGAGAATCCGACAAAGAGCCCGAAGAGGATGAAGCGAACCAACGCCCGCCGGTGAGCAGATCTCGGAAAGGGGAGGCGAGGTCATGGTGCCTTTGATGGCTCCGGTCGACAGCGACCGGGTGGGCAACCGAAACCGGGCAGTTGAAGTCAGAGCCGGTTCTTGAAGTTACGATCCAGGGAGCGGTACTGGAGGGCCTCGGCAACGTGTTCCGAGCGAATCTCCGGCGAGCCGGACAGATCGGCGATGGTCCGCGCCACCTTATGGATTCGGAAATAGGCTCGGGCCGAAAAGCCCAGCTTCTCGATAACGGACTCCAGCATGTTCTGCGTCTCATCATCGAGCCGACAATAGTGGCGCAGCTCGGGTTCCGTCATCTGGGCGTTGCAAAAAGTGCAAGCCTGCTGGAAGCGAGAGAGTTGGATGTCACGCGCCCGGCGAACTCGCTCCGCCACTTGGCTCGAAGGTTCACCCTCGGCACGGCTGGTGAGTTCTTTGTAGGGAACTTCAGGGACGTCGATATGCAGGTCGACGCGATCCAACAAAGGACCGGAGATCTTTGAGAGATAACGCTGGATCTGGAGAGGCGTGCAGACGCACGACTTCAACACGCTGTTCCAGTACCCGCAGGGGCAGGGATTCATGGCCGCCGCCAGCATGAACTGGGCGGGAAAAGTAAGTGTTCTGGCGGCGCGGCTGATGGTAATGTTGCCTTCTTCCAGGGGTTGACGCAGGACTTCGAGGACTTGCCGCTGGAATTCCGTGAGTTCGTCCAGGAAGAGGACGCCGTTGTGGGCCAGCGACACTTCTCCGGGACGCGGATTCGAGGTGCCTCCCACCAGCCCGGCCGAACTGATGGTGTGGTGGGGCGCCCGGAAGGGTCGATGCACCACAAAGTGCCGGTCGTCCTTGAGGAGTCCGCAGACGCTGTGGATGGCCGTCGTCTCCAGTGCTTCAGCGAGACTCATGGGAGGAAGGATGGAAGGGATCCGCTTGGCCAGCATCGTCTTTCCCGAACCTGGGGCGCCGATCATCAGGATGTTGTGGCCGCCCGCACAGGCGACTTCCAGGGCCCGCTTAGCCGACTGCTGACCTCGGACATGGGCCAGGTCCGGTAAGGCCGCCGTTTCGGGTTCCAACAATTTCTTGCGGTCGACTTGGCGCGGCGGGTAGTTCGAAGCTCCCCCATTCAGCAGCTCCAGGACCTGTGGGAGCGAAAACGCCGAGTAGGCTTCGATGCCTTCCACCACGGCCGCCTCTGCTGCATTGTCGGCGGGCAGCAGCAGCTTCACAAACTTGTGCCGCTGCGCGCTCAAGGCCACCGGAAGGGCACCGCGTATGGGGCGGACTCGTCCGTCCAGGGAAAGTTCACCCAGGATGAGCCAGTCTTGAACGGTCTCCGGTCGCAGGTCTCCCCCCAGACCCAGCACCGCCAGAGCGATGGGCAGATCGTAACAGCTACCCTCTTTCTTGAAGTCCGCGGGCGCCAGGTTTACGGTGATCGTTCCGGACGTGGGATACTTGTAGCCACAATTGCGAATGGCAGCGCGCACTCTCTCTCCGCTTTCCTTGACAGCCGTGTCGGGCAGGCCAACCACGTGGTATTGAGGCTTGAAACTGACAGAGAGGTCCACTTCAATGTCGAGGATTTCGGCCTCTATGCCGAGAACCGAAGCACTGTGCACTTTGAGTAACATTCACCGCTCCAAATCTGCCCGGTCAGAGGTCGCCGGGATACCAGGAGACTCGTTTCCGCCCCTGTTGACTAATACCGTCGCGGCCGGGAAATCTGCGAGAGAAATCCGCGCCTGGAGGACTGTCGCAACGGGGGGCGTTGTCGGAGGGGACCTTGACGCGGGTGTCGCCGTCTGGCAGGATCTCAAGATGAGCCAGATGCCGGCCCGAAGAGCCGGGTTGTGGTTGACGGCGCTATTGTGGGTTGCCGTCGGCCCCGGCGCCGTGAAGGACGTCGTGGATGCGGCCGGGTTGATCGCGGCAATTGGCGCCGCTTCCCCGGGGGACGTTATCATCCTGGCCCCCGGCACCTACGATCTCGGCCGGACAACCCTCTCGGCCGACACGCCGGGCAGCCCGGAAACGCCGATCTTAGTCCGCGCCGAGGAACTGGGTGACGCCTTGATCCTCTCCCGGGCGGCTATCGCCTTCCGTGTTTCCGCGCCCCACTGGACCTTCGAGAACCTTGACATCGAGGGGACGTGTTCGAACCACAGCGCTTGCGAGCACGCCTTCCAGATTGTCGGCAAAGCCGACTTCACGACCATTCGCCGCTGCCGGATGCACGAGTACAACGCCATGATCAAGGGCAACGGCGAGGATCCGGGCGGCGGCATGGTCTTCCCGGACGACGTGCTGGTCGAGTTCAGCCAGCTCTTCAACTCGACGGTGCGCAACACCGGCAACCCGGTGACTCCGATCGATGTCGTCGGCGGCCAGCGCTGGATCGTCCGCGCCAACACGATCTCGGACTTCGCCAAGGGCCGCTCCGACCGCATCAGCTACGCCGCCTTCTTCAAAGGCAACTCCAAGGACGGGCTCTTCGAGCGCAACCTGGTGATCTGCGAGCTGAACCACACCGAAGGTCGTCGACTCGGCCTCTCTTTCGGCGGTGGCGGCTCGGATCCCCCCTCCATCTGCGAGGATGGGATCTGCATCCCGGAGCACTCCCGCGGGGTGATGCGCAACAACGTGATCGTGAGCTGCCCCGACGATGTCGGCATCTACCTGAACGAGGCGGCGGACAGCGGCATCTACAACAACACCCTCTTCGACACCAGCGGAATCGACGTGCGCTTCGAGGCGAGCGTCGCGGATCTGCGCAACAACATTCTCTCGGGGAGCATCCGGGAGCGCGACGGTGGCACCGCCACCACTGGCTCTAACCTGGAAAACGTCTCCGAGGCCGAGTTCTTCGCCTGGTTCACGGATCCCGCCGCGGCGGATTTCAGGCTGCTCGACGGGACCCTGCTCGTGGACCTGGGAGAAGCGCTTCCCGAGGTCCGCGACGACTACTGCCGAAACCAGCGTCAAGACGGGGTGCCGGACATCGGCGCCGTCGAGTACGACGGCGATCTCGACTGCGACACGACGAGTGCCGGCGGTGGCATCGGTCCCACCCTGTGGGCGAGCCGTCTGGTCCGGGGAGAGCAGGCCGATTTCGTGGTGAGCGAACTGGCCACCGGCGACCGGGTGAGCTTTCTGTTCAGCACCAGCGGGTTGCTGCCGGATGCCGGTCCCTGTCCTCCCTTCCTGCTGGGGGAATGCCTGGACCTGCTGAACCCCCGCCTGCGGGGCCGCGTCACCGCTGGGGCGGACGGATCCGCCGTCCTGACGATCCCCATTCCTTCCGGCCTGGCGATCGGCCAGCCCGTGTTCGCCCAGGCAGTCGTGCGGCGGGTGATCGACGACCCGACGCTGCTCGAGACCAATACCGTCATCCGCGCCGTCGAGTCGCCTTGAACCGCGCCTCAGTCCTGGTCGTGGCCACCCCACGAGCGCGGCGCTCGGACCCAGATGTGCCTCACGCCCTGCCGGTAGACGAGCTCTCCTCCCCTACTCTTCCACAGGCCGTGGCTATTGCAGCAGGTTCAATTGAGTCCGGACTGAGCAAGTCCGCGAGGTCTTACAGTCTTGAGGAGTTCGTCCCATCGTTCCGTCCCTTCGTTCCCATTGTTCGCCCAGGAAACCGGTAAGCACCGGTAAGGGACGGAGCATTGCTCTGGTTGGCGAGAAAACACTCCCCACTCTCCGCTTTTCTCCGATTGCATCTCTCGTCTCGTTTTACCGCCGCGGAAGCCGATGAGAAGCCCCGGCCTTGCCGAGGAGCAGTGCACGGCCCTGAGTCGCGCGCATCTCCGCCTTGTGGGGTGCGGAAAAGGGTCAAGAGGTTCGGTTGTGCCACCAGTAAAGGAGCGCCGCGACTGCCGCTCCGCCGATGAGGGCCAGGGCAAGAAACCATCGAGTCGCGGGGATCCCGATCAGAAAGATGGCCAGGACTCCGATCACAAAGAGAAGGCCAGCCGAACTCTTTACCGGTATCTTGTCAATTCGGATTCCAGGGTGCTTCTTCATCCCATTCCCCTGGGTCAGGTTAGCACGGTTGTTGTTGGGGACGGAGCATTTTTTCGCGTTTTTTTCGGACAGCCTGGGATAATGGATTACTTGGCGTCGAGCAGGAAAGAACCAGGTGGATGAGTTGCGTTTGTGGCGACTAGACGTAGCGAGCGACCTCATACCGCCGAGAAGCAGGTATACGAAGCGACAACGAAAACAGAGCCGGGAGCGTCAGCGACCGGAGCAACGGGGAGCGTCAACCCCGGTACCCCTCCCTCACGGTCGGGGATCCGTTAC
>JBHHYX010000208.1:0-9110 GCA_046757765.1 Acidobacteriota bacterium
ATGTCCCTCGCCGACAGGCCCGGAGGGCCGACACAAAGGCGGTAAAGGCAACCAAATCATCACCTCAATGGTGGCTCGGCGGTATGAGGTCGCTCGCTACCGCTAGCCGCACTAGCCATCGCCGCGCTTCCAGCGCCTCGCTACCACCCGCCGGGAGAATGCGGGGTTAGAGTGGTGAAGCCTTCTCGATGGGCGGCGTTGTTCAGTTGCCCGTCAAAGGCAATGAACTGTACCTGTCCCCGTATCTTGTCCTGAATCAGGCCGCAGGAGGCCAACTGGAGAGCATCTCCCGAGCGAAGCGGATACCTGAGAAGAAGTCGGGAGGCGGCCTCGACAACGTCGGGAACGACTTCGACAACGTAAAATGCCTCCAGGTCGTGGCCCAGGTCCGAGAGCATCCCATCTCGTTCGGCGGCCGCCAGATCCCCTTCACGGCAACGCCGTGCCAGAGCCGAGGCCACCTCAATAGCGGTAAAGCGGCTGGTGGTGGGGATCACCCTCCGCAACAGCTCCCGGACAACGTCGCTTGCAGGTTCCTCCACGTATTTCTTGACCAGGGCACTGGCGTCGAAATAGGCGATCAAAAGCGGTCCTCCCGGTCCTCCAGAATCGTCTCCGACACGGCTTTCCCCGTCACTCGAATGGCCGGGGATCGGGCAGTCAGCGTCTTCCGGGACCTCGGGGTCAGCAGGCCCAGAGCCGCCAGCTCGAGCAGTGGAGACTCCTCCTCTGTTTCCAGCTGCAACGGCCGCAGCTCTGCCACCGGTCGCCCCCGGTCCGTGACGATAATCGTCACCCCCTCCCGAACCTGCCTCAAGTAGGTTCCTAACCGGTTCTTCAATTCCCGCGCACCGACTACTTTCATGATGTGGACATTGTAGCTACCCGTTCGGATCGCAGTCAAGCGACACCGGCTCCAGAATAGACCTGTGCGAACTGCCCCCGAAATGTCGAAGACAGGCTCTTTCTCTTGACGATAGATCCCATCAGTGCTAATTTATTCGCAGCTGTTGTGGGCGTGTACATTTTTGTTTCTTCCTTTCCGGGTCTGAGATCCATGAAATGTAAGCCTTTGAGGCCAAGCATGGGGGCGGGAGAGGCAGGGGCTGGACCTCACCCTGCTGTGGGGCCAGCAAAGAGGGCCACGCAAGTTGCGCTTGTGGTGGCGCTCATTCTCCTTCCCATGACGACCTGGTGCTTGGGAAACCGCTTGAGCTGTGGCCTTTCACAGCTGACCCAGACGGCCGAGGTGATGGTTGGAGGCTGGCCCCTCGGGATCAGCCCGGACGGAGGGGAGACCCTTTTCCTGGCACGAGAAGATTTGATCGGAGAGAACCCCGACCTCAATCTGGAACTGTTTCGAATGGTCGTCTCTTCGGGCCAGATCGTCCAGTTGACCCATACTTCCGGGGCCGGGCTTCTGGACCGGGGAGCTTCGGCCAGCGAGGACTTCACGCGAGTCGTTTTTCCCAGCGATCAGGATCTGACCGGTCAGAACCCCGACCGGAGCGATGAGATTTTCCAGCTTGACACGGTTCGGCAGGTCCTCACACAGCTGACGGATGCCCCTCAGCAGGCATCGGCCCCACCCTTGGCTACTATCAGCGGAGACGGGAGTACGGTTGCCATCATCACCAGCCAGGACCTGACGGGTGGAAATTCTGACGCCAGCCAGGAATTGTTCCTCTACGACGTCCAAACGGCAATGTTTGTGCAGGTCACCCCCGATTTGAGCCAGGCTTCCGTACCCTGGGGCGCCTCTTTGAGCAGGGACGGCAACAAGCTTGCGTTTGTGGTCGTTCACAGCTTGACTGGGTTCAGCGAACTCGACTTTTACGATGTCAGGACCTCGAGCACACGATTGCTTCTGGCGGCGGAACGCCTGAGCCATCCCCTCCTGAGTGCCGACGGCAGTCGTTTGTTTGTGGCCTCCGACTTTGATCCCGTCAGCCTGAATAGCGATGGCAGCGGGGAGATTTTCCTTCTCCAGCCGGAATCGACCAATCCCACCGATTCTTTGAAGCAGCTCACCCGCTTCCCTTCAGGGGCGGGTCCGGAGAGTCTGGCAGCCAGCGGGGATGGAAAGAGGATTGCATTCCTCTCCAGCCGGGATCTGCTCCTCTGGCAAGGCTCCGGCGCCCAGAACATCTACCTTTACAATCTGGAAGACGAGAGTTTGAGCCAGGTCACCTACGCCGCCTCTTCGGTCGCCCGGGCGGGGGAGCTTTTTCTCAGCCAGGACGGGAGCCGCATGGTCTTCGGCTCCCAGGGCAACCTGACTCGGCGGAACTCGGATCAGAACCTGGAGACGTTTTATGCCCAGTGCGCGCCGGCCACCAGCTTCTTCGTTCCCCAGATCGGGAGTGGAACGGCCGGCGACATCGGTTTTCTGACCAGTTTCGTCTTTTCCAACACGTCCGGGAACACGTCCGTTCAAATCGAGTTGTACGACCGTTTCGGGAAGCCTCTGGAAATGCGCCTGGGCGAGTCGGCTGCCCGCTCCTTCTTCAATTTCCAGATTGCTACGGGGACACCCCTCCTGCTGGAGACGACGGGAAACGGGCCTCTCAAGGTGGGCTATGCCAGGGTGGAAACCGGACCCGGGGTGACGGGAACGGCCGTTTTTACCGGGAGCAAGGCGTCCGCCGGCATCAATCTCTATGAAGCTGCGGTCTCCCTGACCGAACCCCTCAAGGAATTCAGCGTAGTGGTCAACACGCTGGGCAGTTTTGGGACCGGCCTGGCGATGGTGAACACACAGTTTTCGGCCCTTTCACCCGCACAGAACCAGGAAGCGCACATCACCCTTCGTCTTTACGATGAATCCTTTCGGCTGGTAGCAAAAAAGGAGATGAGCCTGGCCCCCGGCCGCCACACCGCCCAATTCGTGGGCCAGATGTTCATGGACCCACCCGACGTGAGCGAAGAGGTGAGGGAAATGGTGGGACTCTTGACGGTCAGCAGCGATCAGCCTCTGGCCGTGGTCTCCCTGCGACAGAACGACGACCCCCGAAAGTCCTTTCCAGCCGAAGTGCCCACCCTGACCGCTTTCCCAGTCGCCCCCGGCAGACCCGATCGATAGCTTGCCCTTCCGATCAGTGGCGCCGCGCGGCGTGCCGCGCATGGGAAAAGCCCCAAGTCGGAGGCGGAAAAGGTCGTCGATCGAACTTCGCGGGGGCCACCGTAAAGCAGTTCGGGCGCTCCCTGACTCCGGCCCCATGGTCGGCGAATCAAACCCCCGGTTTCCATCTCCCCCCAAATGCGGATAAGGGTCCCGGCAGAAGGCCTCCAGGTCCCGCCCGTGGCCCGGCCGAGGGGACGCGATCTCCAGGCCGTGCATCGGTTGGGCCGGCAATTCCAGTGTGTAAAGCAGACTGAGAACAATCTCCTGGAGAACCCGTTCACCAGTCCTATCTAACGATTTCGAGTACTGTCGTGATTTGGTTGAAGAATTCGCAGTTGACTATCGAGCCGCTAATGATGTATATACATCGTATGGTTCGCACGCAATTGTACCTCGATGAAGACATCCACGCCCGGCTGAGGGAGCTGGCTCGAAAGCAGGGACGAACCGTTTCGCACCTCGTACGTGAGGCTTTGACAAGAGTCTACGGTGCAGGTGGTCCGGATGAGCGGCTCACAACCTTACGGAACATAGAGGGGTTATGGCGCGACCGCGAAGACATCCCGAAGACCGACGCTTACGTGAGGCGACTTCGCCGCGATTCCCGCCGCGCCCGGCACACAGGCAATTGACGGGGGTCCTCCTCGATTCCGACGTCATCATAGACATACTCAGGGGACGTCGGCAAGTCGTTGAAGCGGCTCTGGCTCTGGAGGGGGCGGGAGTGCCAACCTACTGCACCGCAATCTCGTGGGCGGAAATCTACGCCGGTCTTCGTCCCGGAGAGGAGGTCTTGACGGAGTCGTTCTTTATGGCTCGTGGTGAGGTTGTTCTGGATAGAGTGGCGGGTCGATGCGCCGGGAATTTCCTGGCCCGATACTCCAAGTCTCAGGGGTTGGAGATGGCTGATGCTTTGATCGCGGCAGCGGCGGTCACGACCGGCCTGAAGCTGTGGACCCGAAACCGGCGCCACTATCCCATGCCGGAACTACAATTCTACGAAGATTGATCCGAGGCTCGCAAACATCCCAATAGAACCTGCATCCATGCTGTGTAGCTCTGGGAGGGTGCAATAATCAGCTGACCGGAGTTTCCGCCCAAATAAGTGGAACAGGCGAACTGCCCGCCGTGCTGGCCTTCATGCCGCCGACTCCCTCTCCAGGCGAGCGGTGGGCGTGAGCCCGCCGTTTCCCCTGACTGAGGTGACTTCAGCTCCAGCAATGCGAGTCACACACTCTCCGGGGCCGGTCAAAAAGCGTGGAAACCGACCGTTTCCGAGCGCCGGCGCCCGAACCGCCTCCGCGGGGACTGTGCCCGCTGGCAAACCGGGCGGGCTCTCGGTTTGCCCAGCCCGTTCTTTTCGACGCCGAAACCTACGGGGAATCAGGCTTCATCGCCTGACTCATTTTCCCGATGGTCTCTTGAAGTCTCTGCAAGACAAACTCATCCTTTTCCGCGGCTGCGTACTGCCGCAGGATTTTCAGGACTTCAGGATCTTTCGTCTTGGCCAGGGCTTCGGCGGAATGAATTCGAATAAAGACGTACTCGGCAAACTGTGGGTCGAGAGCCCTGATGAGCGTCTCCTTGGCTGCCTCTGGATCAATCTCGCCGAGCATTCGAGCCGCCGTCGAGCGTGTCGTCTCGTGCACGGAAGGATCCAGAAGGGCTTTCGAAACCGGTTCGATCGCCCACTTCGCTTTAAGAGCTCCCGCGGCAGCAATCGCATTGTGTAGGCGGTTGCCATCCATGGTGTCCGGCCGTGAAGGACGCAAAGAGAGCCATCTGAGCAAAACCGTCCGAACTTGACTTTCAGGACCGACATTGCGCAGGGCATCCACCATCGCTTCGCGTCCTCCAGGATATCCTTCAATGAGCAGCAGGATATTCTCTACCCTCTTTTCGACGCTCGACTGACCGGCGGTGAAGGGGGTTCCAAAGCTCAACCACATGCAGATGAGCACCGTTGAGCTGGCCGTCTTTCTTGCATTCATAAAACTCATCTTCTTTCCCTCTTGGATTCGATGCAGCCGCGCTGGCGGCGCGCGTGACTCCGAGAAGCGAAACGGAAAGGACCATCAGCACATCCTTCTGCTGTTGCTCGCATACGAGTCGCGTTTCTAGTTCGTGCTGAACTTGGCGACCTGATCTACCGTTACGCACTCCGAGAGCCTGAGGTCGGCGGCAAAGTCGGAGGAGGCCGGATGCATCAGGTGTAAATCCTGGGTCCCGCTGTTGGGCAATCCCATGACATGCCCAAGTTCATGGGCCAGCACACGATTATTCGCGGCATCTTTGATCGCGATCCCATCAGCGTTGCCGACGGCAGGAGCTGTCATGCCTGTGACAGAGGGAGCATCGATAAACTCATCAACATAGTAAACCTCGATACTGCCGGTGCCGCTTGCCGTACTGAAAAGCTGCTGCAGCTGGCTCCCCGAATAGGGGTTCGTCGTCGGCGTGAGAAGGCCGTTGGGAAGAGTGGTGGTGCTGATCAGGTTGAACTGGACGCCGCACTGCTCCCAGATCTTGTTGGCATCGCCGATGTGATCCGTCACCCTGCTTTGGGTGGTGGCGGGCATCGTTCCATCAGTCTTGGCGACGATCCAAACCTTGACGTTTACGTTCTTCTGATTGACGACCGGGATGTCGACATCGTCGAAGACTCCGCCCGTAGTTGCCCTCAACTTCACGGTTCCCACCGAGTTCCCTCTGACCGTCACCAGATAGGGATGCGTGCCGGATGGGGTGGCGGTCCCTGGTCCGGACACGATGCTCCATTGAATCGTCGGGCAGGTGGAAGGAACTTTAATTGCATGAAAGACCGGTGCGAAGCCCTTTCGAATTCTGGCCGGGTTCCTCACCGGAAGAGTCCCATCATAAGGCGAGACGGTTTCCTCTTTGATGTCGATCGTGCAGACCTGCACCGGCTGTGGAGGCTGATAGACCACGGGAAAAGGCTCGGCCGTGCAGGTGGAGAGGTTGCACACGAGTCTCTCCATCTCCAGGTGGCCGGTGATCTGGCAGCTTCCGGCGCTCACGCCCGTCACCAGGCCGCCCGAGGTGACCGTGGCCACCGCCGGGTTGCTCGTGCTGTAAGAGGCCAGAGCAGTGATCTCACTGTTGAACAGAAACTCTCCCGAGCAGGCGTCCACGAAATCCATGAACAGATGAGAGGCCGTGCTCTGGCTGACCGCCGAGACCAGGCTGGAGGGATTGAAGGAGGGAAAGGTCGGGTTTTCCCCCAGGGAGCAGCCCTGCCCGCAGCTCAGGCTGATGGCTTCGCCTCCTTCTCTGGAGATCACCGCTCTTCCCACCAGATGCCAGGGCGCGCGCGAAGGGAACCAGACCAGCTGGCCGCGCTCGGCCCCCTGCGGAATCGTCCCCCCAAAGGCGTCCGTGATCTCTTCCGCCCGCAGCCGCCCAGGTCGATCGTGGCCACGCTGCCGGCTTCCACGGCCCTCCCTCCCAGATCGTACTCCGAGCCGTCCTCCAAAAAGAGATGAGCGATGAAATGACGTTCTTCGGAGTCGGGGTTCTTGATGTAAAGGCGGGTGTTGAGCCCTTCTCCCAGCAGCACCGCGTAGTTGGAGGAGCGAGGCCTCGGGCCCTCGGGATCGACCAGCGGGTTGCGCACCGCCCGCCCCCATCGATGGTGAAACAGGAGGCCAGCAGCGCCTCCGGCTCTCCCGGCCAGGTGAGATCCAGAGTGGCCCACTCATCGTCTTGTGACAGGTGCAACAGGTCGACCAGATCGAGACTGTCCCCACTTCCCCCACTTCCCGCCTCCCCTGACTGAGGTGACTTCAGCTCCAGCAATGCGAGTCACACACTCTCCGGGGCCGGTCAAAAAGCGTGGAAACCGACCGTTTCCGAGCGCCGGCGCCCGAACCGCCTCCGCGGGGACTGTGCCCGCTGGCAAACCGGGCGGGCTCTCGGTTTGCCCAGCCCGTTCTTTTCGACGCCGAAACCTACGGGGAATCAGGCTTCATCGCCTGACTCATTTTCCCGATGGTCTCTTGAAGTCTCTGCAAGACAAACTCATCCTTTTCCGCGGCTGCGTACTGCCGCAGGATTTTCAGGACTTCAGGATCTTTCGTCTTGGCCAGGGCTTCGGCGGAATGAATTCGAATAAAGACGTACTCGGCAAACTGTGGGTCGAGAGCCCTGATGAGCGTCTCCTTGGCTGCCTCTGGATCAATCTCGCCGAGCATTCGAGCCGCCGTCGAGCGTGTCGTCTCGTGCACGGAAGGATCCAGAAGGGCTTTCGAAACCGGTTCGATCGCCCACTTCGCTTTAAGAGCTCCCGCGGCAGCAATCGCATTGTGTAGGCGGTTGCCATCCATGGTGTCCGGCCGTGAAGGACGCAAAGAGAGCCATCTGAGCAAAACCGTCCGAACTTGACTTTCAGGACCGACATTGCGCAGGGCATCCACCATCGCTTCGCGTCCTCCAGGATATCCTTCAATGAGCAGCAGGATATTCTCTACCCTCTTTTCGACGCTCGACTGACCGGCGGTGAAGGGGGTTCCAAAGCTCAACCACATGCAGATGAGCACCGTTGAGCTGGCCGTCTTTCTTGCATTCATAAAACTCATCTTCTTTCCCTCTTGGATTCGATGCAGCCGCGCTGGCGGCGCGCGTGACTCCGAGAAGCGAAACGGAAAGGACCATCAGCACATCCTTCTGCTGTTGCTCGCATACGAGTCGCGTTTCTAGTTCGTGCTGAACTTGGCGACCTGATCTACCGTTACGCACTCCGAGAGCCTGAGGTCGGCGGCAAAGTCGGAGGAGGCCGGATGCATCAGGTGTAAATCCTGGGTCCCGCTGTTGGGCAATCCCATGACATGCCCAAGTTCATGGGCCAGCACACGATTATTCGCGGCATCTTTGATCGCGATCCCATCAGCGTTGCCGACGGCAGGAGCTGTCATGCCTGTGACAGAGGGAGCATCGATAAACTCATCAACATAGTAAACCTCGATACTGCCGGTGCCGCTTGCCGTACTGAAAAGCTGCTGCAGCTGGCTCCCCGAATAGGGGTTCGTCGTCGGCGTGAGAAGGCCGTTGGGAAGAGTGGTGGTGCTGATCAGGTTGAACTGGACGCCGCACTGCTCCCAGATCTTGTTGGCATCGCCGATGTGATCCGTCACCCTGCTTTGGGTGGTGGCGGGCATCGTTCCATCAGTCTTGGCGACGATCCAAACCTTGACGTTTACGTTCTTCTGATTGACGACCGGGATGTCGACATCGTCGAAGACTCCGCCCGTAGTTGCCCTCAACTTCACGGTTCCCACCGAGTTCCCTCTGACCGTCACCAGATAGGGATGCGTGCCGGATGGGGTGGCGGTCCCTGGTCCGGACACGATGCTCCATTGAATCGTCGGGCAGGTGGAAGGAACTTTAATTGCATGAAAGACCGGTGCGAAGCCCTTTCGAATTCTGGCCGGGTTCCTCACCGGAAGAGTCCCATCATAAGGCGAGACGGTTTCCTCTTTGATGTCGATCGTGCAGACCTGCACCGGCTGTGGAGGCTGATAGACCACGGGAAAAGGCTCGGCCGTGCAGGTGGAGAGGTTGCACACGAGTCTCTCCATCTCCAGGTGGCCGGTGATCTGGCAGCTTCCGGCGCTCACGCCCGTCACCAGGCCGCCCGAGGTGACCGTGGCCACCGCCGGGTTGCTCGTGCTGTAAGAGGCCAGAGCAGTGATCTCACTGTTGAACAGAAACTCTCCCGAGCAGGCGTCCACGAAATCCATGAACAGATGAGAGGCCGTGCTCTGGCTGACCGCCGAGACCAGGCTGGAGGGATTGAAGGAGGGAAAGGTCGGGTTTTCCCCCAGGGAGCAGCCCTGCCCGCAGCTCAGGCTGATGGCTTCGCCTCCTTCTCTGGAGATCACCGCTCTTCCCACCAGATGCCAGGGCGCGCGCGAAGGGAACCAGACCAGCTGGCCGCGCTCGGCCCCCTGCGGAATCGTCCCCCCAAAGG
>JBHHYX010000209.1:0-9069 GCA_046757765.1 Acidobacteriota bacterium
CTTGTCAGCGCGGCGCTTCCGACGCCTCGCGACGAAACCTGGTGCATAGTCCGGGTTAGCGCACAATATGAAAGACGGTCTGGGTGTGGCTGACCTGATCGGAAAGCCGGTCTCGAACCGAGAGCCTGAGGAAATACGAGCCGGGCTGAAAATCCTTCAGTTTCAGGGCTCGCGCCAGCCTGACGTGGGGAGGGACTCCGGGTTCGAGCCGGTGGGTGGCAACACTCTGCCTTTCTTGACTGATCTTCCGGTCTTTTCGATACAAGGTCAATTCATACTCCAGGTCGGGCGCGGCTCTCTGATCCAGCATGGGATTGTAAATATGGACCAGATACACCATCTGATCACCGTTCTGGAACGTACGATCGATGGAAGGAGTGACATGGACCCCGTCTACCGTCAAGTCGCCTTCCGAACTTGCCCTGACCAGTTGCTCGCTCTTTCCAACAACCAGGTTGCTCAGAGACATTCCAGTGCCGATTGAAGGCAGGCGAAGGCCCCTGTGCTGGATGACCCTTATTCCTCCATCGGAATCGAGGACGCCGAGAGTGACGGAATATCGTCCTGCGGTCAGCAGCAACTGATTTTGCAGGCGCACCGTCTTGGAGGCCTTCTGAACCTCTTCGCTCAGCTGGAATCGCGACGGCCCTCGAAAGCTGGTCACCACCTCCCCCGAGTCGTCTCTGACCAAACCCACGACACGAAGATCGACAAACCGCTCCCCCCCAACCGAATGAACCGGCAGGCCCTTCAAGGGGATCTCCAGAGAAAGGTGAACCCGGTACTGTCTGGCATCCGCCAGGAAATAGGAGAGCTGGCTGAAAAGGGGCATGGACTCTTCTGCTGTGGTTCTTTTTGGGGCCTGAGGGCCCACCAGGGCCTTGAATTCTTCCACCGAGAGGAGGGAAGCTCCCGGAGGGACGGCAAAATATCCCGCCCGCGTCCTCACTCTCAGATGGGGGCGTCCGATTTTGACCCGGATCTCCCGAAACTCGCCCTCAAAGTTTCGATTCAAGGGCCGGTAGGTCAACACATAATGGCTGCGAATATCCTGATCCACCCGCTCCATCGCCCCCAGCAGGTCATTGGTGTTGTGGAGAAAAGACCCGCCGGTGGCGGTTGAAATGTAACGTAGCGTGGCCTCCTTCTGATCGCTTCCAATCTCTCGAGCCCGGTCGAACTGGGAAAGTCCGCCGTAGGCTCGGACGCGATCTCCGCCCCGACCCGCGCTGATGTCGTTCAACTCCCCTTCCCTGCTCGCCTGCTTGACGCGGAGTCCACCTCCGTCGATGGCATAGACCGCCAGGTTGGACTTGTTGGCGGCGTCGACCGCCCTGTAGAGAGCGGACTCCAGCGTCAGCGGCACCGAGAACCCTTCAGAAAACAAGATCAGCGTCTTCCGCCCCGGAATGTGGCTCACCCCTCTGGCAATGGTCTCCACGGCGCCAATGATGGGACGGCTCTGCTGGTCACGGCTGTAGGAAAGCTGGGCATAGTAACGGCCTTCCAGGGCTTGGGCCATGTCCAGTTGCCGACCCAGTTGCTCCACAACCGATGCCACTCCCGGAGCCGCATTGCCAATCCCGTTGGAGAGAGAGTCAATGTTGGAAGTTAAAAGGTCTACCTGGGCCTGGGCATTCTGGGCAGAATCATCGAGAAAGGCCTGGTCGCCGGCGTAAGCCGTTCCAGCGGGATCCATCTTCCACACCGCCTCGATCAGCCGCTTCCGGTCATTTGTGAAACCTTGGACAAACTGGAGACTCATGCCCACCCGGAAGACCGCCATCAGGTCGCTGGGTTGCATCTCCTCCAAGATGTAGTGACGCACGGCCTCACGAATATAGCCCTGGTTGCCGTATTCCACTGTGGCGTAATCCAGTAGCAGAATCACCAGATTGGGTGACCGGGGAGTGCCCAAGGCGAGGTCGCTGTGAAGCCGATTCCGGGAAGCTCTTCCAGCAGGGATTGCCCCGGAATGGATGGACTGAAAGGACTCAATACTTTGTGCTATCCCATCTTCAAGGACCAGAAAATCCTTCTCTGTGAGATCTGCCACCGTCCGGTTGCCCTTGTCGGTGACAACCACATCGACCACCACGTTGTAGCTGCTCACGCGCAAAACAGGCGGGTCGACCTCCCCCATCTGGGCAAAGCCCCCAACGGAAAGAACGCCGATCAGCAGACCAACCCGAAAGAAGACGGCGGCGGCCTTTCCACCCGAAAACGCCGTCCCCTCCATTCCTCTCTCCGCACAAGTCATGGGCTCACTCGAAGATACACAAACTGCCGGTCAAATTTCAATCAGCGCCCCGCAAAATCAGGCGTGAGCCAACTGCCGGCGCTGACGTTCTCCCTCCCCAAGGGGCAATGCTGTTGGCGACGTCCACTCGATGTCAACTGAACCGAAGCGTCAGCGCCCCTCGGAATGCGACCTGCGCGCGAGTTGTATAATAGGCGGGAATGCTTCCCGCACTGCTGCTTTGCCTTTTGTTTTCCCAGGCTCCCTCAGCGCGGCAACCCGGCACGGCACAGGGAACCGGCCAGGCTCAAGGCGGCGAGACGGAAGCCCAGCTCAAGAGAACTCTTGAAGCCCACCCCGATCAAGTTGAAGCCTACCGCCGCCTCAGTCGGTTCTATCGGGATCGATCTCGCATCGGCGATGCCAAGGCTGTTCTTCGTCAGGGCCTGAAACGCCTGCCGCAGAATCCCGAACTTCTCCTCCAATCCGGTATTCTCTCGGCTCAGACCAAGGACTTCAAAGCGGCGCTCGAATCTTTTGGCAGCATCCCAGCCGAAACAGCGCCCCGGGGCTACTGGGAAGCAGTGGGGCGCACCTCTGTTTCGATGGGAGACTTCGACAAGGCGGAGCAAGCCTTCCAGAAGCACCTGGAACGTCATCCGGGCTCCATTCGAACCCTGCGGACTTTGACCGGAATTGCACTCAAGCAAGGAAAAACCGATCAGGCCTGGCAATACATTTCAGAGGCGAGAAAGGAAGCCCCGGCGTCCCCTCAGGTCCTTTTTGACTTCGCCCAGGTGAGTCTGGCCGACCAGCGGGTGGCCGACGCCACTTTGGTGCTGCGAATCTTACTGATGATGGCCCCCGACACGCCGGAGTACCTCTATCAGCTGGGGACGGCCCTGGTGAGAGGAGAAGACTTTCCACTGGCGATCGAGCAGTTCACCAGGTACACGGAACTGAAGCCCGAGGATCCCAGGGGCCACCTGATGCTGGGGTATGCCTTTTACGTGACCAATCAGTACGCTCAGGCCTCCCCTCAGCTGGAGCAAGCTCTGCGACTCGATTCCGGATTGCAGGAGGCCGAATATTACCTGGCTCTCATCGCTTACAAGTCCGGCCGGGACGAAGAGGCGATCAGATCCTTCCAGACACTCCTTGCCAAGTCACCTCAATACGGATTGGCCCATCTCAACCTGGGCAAGGTCCATCTGCAGCGGGGAAACTTCACCCAAGCCAGGATCGAACTGGAGAAGGCCACCCGGATGATGCCCGACAACTGGGACGCTCATTTCCAGTTGAGCCGCCTCTTCGCCCAGACTGGCGAACCCCAAAGGGCCAAGCAGGAATTGGAACTCTACTCCAGGCTCAAAGAGGAACAAGAAGCCCGCCGGGAAAAGGGCCGCCGCGTCACCTTTTCAAACTGAGGGCATCAACGCCAGCCCCTCTGCTGCAAGTCGTACATGTTTAGCTGCTTACCGCCGAATTCTGAGAATTTTGCTTCTCCGATGCGCTGAACTAACACTAACGACGTGCGCCTCGTTGCCCCTGCCCCGTCAACTGAACCGAAGCGTCAGCGCCCGGCCCAATCCCGGATGGCCTCTCACTGACGTTCGTGGTTCAGTGACTTGGCGGCGGAATCGCTCAACTCCAGCTATGAATCGACGCTGAAGGGGTCGCGTCATGGAGGAGCATGATCCCGCTGCACGGCAAGCCTTTTCGGAGAACGATTTTTGGGCTAGAATGACGCCGCGCGTGAACCGTGCCTCGGCGTGTGCGTGAGACAACTCCCACACAAGAGATTCGACTTTTGCATTCCGATTGACAGGGGGGCGACCAGTCGGGCCCGCCTAAGAGGACAGCCATGAAACCTCACTCACCAATGTTGAAAATCCTAGCTGCCATGATCCTGACACCGCCGCTGCTTGCGGCCTCCAATTCGCCCAGACCCGGCCGGGATCCCCAACAGCCCATTGATGAAGAGTACACGGCCAAGATCCGGGAATACACAACGGAGCCTTTTTTTAGCTCCCCTCTCGTCGACTACCTTCCCGCTTCCAAGAAAGTGCCCACGCCAAGAGCCGTCCTGAGCGACGTCGCCGGAGCTCCCGGAAAGCTTCCCTACTCCACCCAGGTCTACCGCTACATGCGGATGCTGGAAGCGGCCAGCCCCCGAGTCAAGGTGTATTCCATCGGCAGCACCGAAGAAGGGAGGGAGATGATCGCGGTGGCTGTGGCCTCGCAAGCCCTGATCTCGAGGATCGACGAGAATCGCGCCAGGCTCTCCAAACTCGCCGACCCTCGCATCATTCAAATGAATGACACGGAGGCGCGGCAACTGGCCGCCGCCTCGTACCCCATCTACTACATCACGGGCACGATTCACTCTCCGGAGACAGGCGCTCCCACAGCCTTGATGGAACTCGCTTACCGGCTGGCCGTGGACGAAAGTCCCTACATCAAGGCAATTCGGGAGAAGGTACTGACCCTGATCACTCCCATTGTGGAGGTGGATGGACGCGACCGGCAGGTGGACATCTACAACTGGCATCTTGCCCATCCGAAGAAAAACTGGCCGCCCCTCGTCTACTGGGGAAAGTATGTAGCCCATGACAACAACCGCGATGCGATGGCGCTCACGCTACAGTTGTCACGCAACGTCCTCAGGACCTTCATCGATTGGAAGGCGCTCGTTCTGCACGATCTGCATGAATCGGTTCCTTACCTCTACGACAACACCATCGGGGATGGCCCCTACAATGCCTGGCTGGATCCAATCTTGACTAACGAGTGGCAGATGATCGGCTGGCACAACGTTGCCGAGATGACCAAGTTCGGAATGCCGGGGGTCTTCACTCATGGGACCTTCGACACCTGGTCGCCGGGCTACCTGATGTTTATGGCGGCGACTCACAACGGGATCAGCCGCCTCTACGAGACATTCGGAAATGGCGGCGCCGACACTCTGGAGAGGACCCTCTCTTCCAGCCAGTATTCCAGGACCTGGTACCGGCAGAATCCTCCGCTCCCGAAGGTCAAGTGGTCCCAGCGCAACAACAATAACTACCAGCAGACGGGACTGTTGGTCTCACTCTCGTACTTTGCCCAAAATGCCCAACTCTTTCTCCACAACTTCTACCTCAAGAGCAAGCGCTCGGTCGACAAACCGAAGCAGGAGGGGCCTGCGGCCTACCTCTTTCCGGGAGACGATCCGCGGCCGGGGGGTCAGGCCGAACTCCTTCGCCTGCTTCAATTGCAGGGCTGCGAGATCTCTCGGATCAAGGCGCCACTGACCGTGCGGATGAAGGTCAAGGAGAAACCGAAGAGCCCTTCTCCGCCCTCAGCCGGAGAGTCCACGGAGGGGCAGGGGACGAAGACTGAGAAGCCGACCGCAAAGGCCCGTACTTTCCCGGCGGGCAGTTACCTGGTGCGGATGGATCAACCTTACAGCCGGATCGCCGACGTGCTGCTGGATCACCAGTTCTGGAGCCCCGACGATCCCCAGGCGCGGCCCTTCGACGATACCGCCTGGACCTTCGGGGAACTGGGTAACGTCGAAGTCGTTCGCGTCACCGATCTCAAGGCGCTGGAGGCTCCCATGGAGCGGGTCATGGGCGAAGTGCGCGCCGCCGGGAGAATTCACGGAAGCGGGTCCGTCTACCTCATCAATCACAACACCGACAACAGCCTGATGACGCTCCGTTATCGGCTCGGGGAAGCCTCTTTCGAGGTGGCGGAGGACCCCTTTCAGGCATCTGGCCAGGACTTCAACCGCGGCTCATTTGTCGTGAGCAACGTCGACGGGGCTGAAATGGACCGCACGGCCCGGGAGCTGGGACTGCAGGTCTACGCGCAGGCCGGCGCTCCGGCGGTCCCCACTCACACCGTCCAAGCCGCCCGGATTGCATTGCTGCATACGTGGCTGAGCACACAGAACGAAGGTTGGTATCGGCAGGCATTGGACCTGCTGAAGGTGCCTTTCACCTATCTCAGCACGCAGGACGTGGCCCGGGAGGAGAACCTGAGGCACAAGTATGATGTCATCCTGTTTCCCCCCGTCGGGCGAGGGGGAAGTCAAGCCATCATCCACGGCATGCCGGACTTCGGCAATCCGCTCCCCTGGAAGACGACGGAACAAACGCCCAACCTCGGCCAGATCGATTCGACAGAGGACATGCGTCCCGGTCTGGGCTGGACGGGTCTGGCCCACTTGCGGGATTTCGTGCGTGAGGGCGGGTTGCTGATTTCCGTCATGGACACGGCCAATCTGGCGGTGACTGCCGGCTTGACTCACGGCGTCAGCATCGCCCGCCCCCAGCACCTCAAGGTCATCGGCAGCGTGTTGCAGTCCAAGTTCGTCGACCCCTCCAGCCCGATCGCATACGGTTACGGTGACCGGCTGTCGATCTTCTGCTCCAACGGGCCCATTTTCAACCTGAGCAACCGGGTTGGAAGAGGAAGAAGATTCCGGCCCAGGGGCGGGAACTCCAGAGTGACGGGCCGAGGCGGCCCGGATGAGAGCGATCAGCCTCAAGGACGGCCGGCGGCGGAAGCGCCCGAGCGCCCTCACGCAGAACCCTGGGAGGCGCTGCCTCTGACCGACGAGCAGAAGCGAAACGGCATCTTCGTGATCCCCGAGCAGTTCCGTCCCCGAATCGTCCTGCGTTACGCCGATTCCAAGAATCTGCTGGTCTCCGGCCTTTTGGACGGAGGCAACGAGATCGCCCGGCACGCCGCGGTCATCGATGTGCCGGTCGGTCAGGGGCACATCGTTCTCTTTTCCACCAATCCGATCTGGAGAGGAGAAACCCAGGGGAGTTACTTTCTGGTCTTCAACGCCATCTTGAACTTTGACCATTTGGACGCCGGCCGAGCGGAGGCGGAGGGATAGGCAATCAGCCCTCCAACATCAGTAAACGATGACCAGGATCCTGGGAATTTCAGCCTTCTACCATGACTCTGCGGCCGCTCTTGTTGAGGATGGTCAGATTGTGGCCGCGGCACAAGAAGAGCGGTTTTCCAGAGAAAAACACGACCACCGGTTCCCTCTGCGGGCCATTGAGTATTGTCTCCAGGAGGCGGGTATCGGGCACAAAGAAATCGACTACGTGGGTTTTTACGACAAGCCCCTGCTCAAGTTTGAACGCCTGCTTGAAACCTACCTGGCCTTCGCACCCACTGGTCTGCGCTCATTCCTGATCGCCATGCCTCTGTGGATCAAGGAAAAGCTGCACTTGCCGTCCCTCATCCGAAAGGGGCTCAACCAACAGTACCAGAAGGGAGTCGTGTTCGCCGAGCATCACGAATCCCATGCCGCCAGCGCCTTCTTCCCCTCACCTTTTGAAGAGGCCGCCATCCTCACCCTGGACGGCGTGGGGGAGTGGGCTACGGCCAGTTACGGCACCGGGAGAGGAAACAGGATCGAGCTTGACTACGAGATGCGTTTTCCCCATTCGCTGGGGCTGCTTTATTCCGCCTTCACCTACTTTTGCGGCTTCAAAGTCAACTCGGGTGAATACAAACTGATGGGTCTGGCACCCTATGGGACGCCCAGGTATGTGGATCTGATCCTGAACGAGATCCTGGACCTGAAAGCGGACGGCTCATTCCGGATGGATCTATCCTATTTCAACTACTGCCAGGGCTTGACCATGACTTCCCGCAAGATGAACCGGCTCCTGGGCGGCCCACCACGCAGAGCGGAGTCGCCGCTGACGGGGCGAGAAATGGACATTGCGGCTTCGATCCAGCGAGTGACTGAAGAAATCATGCTTCGCATGGCGCGCCATGTCCACCGAGAGACGGGGATGAAGAACCTCTGCCTGGCGGGCGGGGTTGCCCTGAACTGTGTAGGCAACGGCAGAATCCTGCGTGAGGGACCTTTTGAGCGCATCTGGGTACAGCCGGCTGCCGGAGACGCCGGCGGAGCCCTTGGGGTCGCCCTGCTCATCTGGCACCAGTTGCTGGAGCAGCCTCGCCGGCCTCAGCCGCAAGACAGCCAGAGGGGCTCTCTGCTCGGGCCCAGCTTCAACAATCGTGAGATTCGGACCTTTCTCGACCAGGCTCAGGCAGTTTACGAGTCTATCGAGGAGAACGAGAAACTGGCCGAGTACGTGGCCGACCAGATTGCGGGTCAAAAAGTGGTTGGACTTTTTCAGGGGCGCATGGAGTTTGGCCCGCGGGCGTTGGGCAACCGCAGCATCCTGGGAGACGCGCGCAGTGCCAAAATGCAGTCCGTCATCAACCTGAAAATAAAATTCCGCGAGAGTTTCCGACCCTTTGCCCCCTCAGTCATGTTGGACCAAGTGGCCGAGTATTTCGACATCCCTCCCCACCAGGAGAGCCCGTACATGTTGCTGGTCACCCCCATTCGAGAATCCAAGCGGAAAAGAACGAACACCCGGAGCGGCGAGCTGAAAGGGCTGGACAAACTCCAGCTCGAACGCTCGGCGCTCCCCTCCATCACTCACGTCGATTACTCAGCGCGGGTCCAGACCGTCGATCGCCACCGCTACGGGAGGTATTACCAGATTCTCGAAAAGTTCAGCCAAAAGACGGGCTGCCCAGTGATCATCAATACCAGTTTCAACGTTCGCGGTGAACCGATTGTCTGCACCCCCGCCGACGCCTACCGCTGCTTTCTAGCCACCGGAATGGACACCTTGGTACTGGAAAATTTTGTCTTACGAAAGAGCGAGCAGAAAAAGACCGCTCAGGAGGACTCACCTGAACCCTATCTTTCCCGGTTTGAGCTCGACTGACTCGGCCTGAAGAGCGTTAGCCCGGATTATGCACCAGGTTTCGTCGCGAGGCGTCGGAAGCGCCGCGCT
>JBHHYX010000210.1:0-9063 GCA_046757765.1 Acidobacteriota bacterium
ATCCGCCGAGCCTTCTACATAGTGTCTGAAAGGGTCGCGTCGTGGAGGAGAATGAACCCGGTTACGAGTGAGAGGGATTGCACTGGATACCGACACAACCCCGTTGGGGTGGACAGGGGATCACGAGGACCGGCAAAACCCGGGGTTGTTGCCAACCCTGGGTTGGACGACGCAAGCCCTTTGGGCTTGTGGGTTTGTTTGCTCTCTCACCCGCTAAACACGTACACGCCACACGCCCTGGGTGGTGAGCTGCTGGAGACAAAGAAGCCCTGAATGGGCGATATAGGGGGATATTGGAAGTATTCCACAGTCCCTCGCCAGAGTCCTTATACCTAGTGCAGATTGTGCGAAAAATGGGGAAACTCCCGGAAAGATCGGGCTGGATGTAAAACCCTTGAAGTGTTACCATCTTTCCCTCTAGAAGTCCTCCAGAAGTCGTGTCGTCTGGAGCCACGGTTTGGCGATTAAGAGAGAGCGGCATGTATCCTAATCCCTTTCGTTATCATCGCGCCACTTCGCTGGCTGAAGCGGCGTCACTCCTGGCCCAGCTGGGCGAAGATGCAAGAGTGCTGGCCGGGGGTCAGAGCCTGATCCCGCTGATGAAGTTTCGCCTTGCGGCGCCGACCGACCTGATTGACCTGAACTTCATCCCTTCCCTCTCCTACCTTCGGAAGGAGGGCGGTGAACTGCGTTTGGGAGCGCTGACCCGCCATGCCGCGGTGGCAGCCTCCGAGACGGCCGCTGAGATCCCGATTCTGGTGGACTGTGCCTCGGGCATCGCCGACGTCCAGATCCGCAACCGCGGAACCGTGGCCGGTTCAGTGGCCGAGGCCGATCCGAGCGGGGACTGGGTGCCGGTCTTGCTGGCACTGGATTCTCGGGTCTGCTGCCTTGGCCCCGGCGGGGATCGGAGCGTCGCACTTTCGGCTTTTATCCGGGACGCCTACACCACTGACCTGGCTCCGGATGAAGTCATCAAGGAGGTGATCGTCAAGAAGCCTCCTCCGGGCAGTGGCGGCGCCTACATCGCCTTCAAACGGAGCGCCCAGGTGTATGCCACCGCCAGTGTGGCTGTTCAGTTGGTCCTGGAGGAGGAGGTTTGCAGCCAAATCAGTCTCTACCTGGGATGTCTGGGATTGACGGCCATCAGAGCCGCTGAAGCCGAGGCCGAGCTGAGGGGAGGACGGCTTACGGAAGAGGCGCTGTCGAGGGCGGCGACTGCGGCCATGGCGGCTGCCCAGCCCCAATCGGACATGCGAGGTTCGGCCGACTACAAGCGAGCTTTGGTGAAGGCCCTTGTGAAGAGGGCCCTCGAGGTGGCGGGGCGTCGCGCCAGGGGAGAGCGGGTGGAGATGAGTCATTACTATGCCTGAAGCCATTGAGACTATTCCTATTCGCGTTATCGTAAACGGCGAGGCCCGTGAAGCGGAAGTGGAGCCTCGCCTCCTGCTGGTGGACTTTCTCCGTGAAGAGCTTCACTTGACCGGCACCCACGTTGGTTGTGAGAGCACTTATTGTGGGGCCTGTACAGTGCTCCTCAATGGCGCCAGCGTGAAATCCTGCACTCTCTTCGCCGTTCAAGCGGACCAGGGCGAAATCATGACGGTGGAGGGTCTCAGCCCAGGCGACGAACTGCATCCCCTGCAGGAGGCTTTTTCCCGCTGCCATGGGCTTCAATGTGGCTACTGTACGCCGGGCGTGTTGATCTCTTCCTTCTACCTTCTCTCCAAGACTCCCCAGCCCAGTGAAAAGCAGATCCGCAAGGCGATCGCCGGAAATGTGTGTCGTTGCACTGGTTACCAGAATATTGTCAAAGCGGTTCAAGAGGCGGCTCAGCGGATGAGCCAGACCACTTAGGGGAGGACTCACGCATGGCGATCACCTTGGCCGGAGAGTTTGAGGTTGAGCGAAAACTGGAAGACGTCTATAGCTTCTTGACCACCCCCGACCACTTTGCTCCTCTCCTGCCCGATTTTGAAGCTCTCGAGGTTCAGGACGACAAGCACTTCATTGTGAAGCTCAAGGTCGGTGTCTCCTATATCCGGGGTACGGCGAGAGTGAAGTTCGAGATGGCCGAGTTGGAACCGAATCGGTATGCCTTGTTCAAGGGCCACGGAACCCTGCCCGGCGGGTCCGCGGATTTGACGGCCCGCTTCGACCTGGCGGAAAGCCCGGGGGGCACAACGGTGACCTGGAGAGGTGACGCACAGGTTTTCGGCAGAATCGTCTCGGTGGCCAGGGGCCTTCTGGAACCACTGGCAAAGAGAAACATTCAGAAGTTGATCGATGGTCTCCAGACCGCTCTTTCCCAGTTGCGATGAGAGAGGTATTGATGTGGTGAGCAACCAAGCCGACTCGAGACACGAAAGTAAGGCAGCGGGAACAACCGTGCGGCACACATGGGTGGGTCAATCCCTGAGGCGGAAGGAAGACGCCCGCCTGGTCCGAGGCCGCGGAAAATTCGTAGATGACTTCCAAATGGCGGGAATGCTGTTCTTGCGTTTTGTCCGATCGCCTTACGCTCATGCCCGGATCGTCGATGTTGACGTCTCCTCCGCCCAAGCCTCCCCGGGCGTGGTCTGCACGTTGACTGGGTCGGAGATCACAGAACGAATGCAGCCCTTCATGGAGATCGGACCCGACCCGGGTGGGAGCATTGTCGACTATCCCCTGGCAGTGGGGAAGGTTCGCTACCAGGGGGAGCCGGTGGCCGCCGTGGTGGCGGAATCACGGATGGCTGCGGAAGATGCGGCGGAACTCGTCCAGGTCGACTATGAAATGCTTCCGCCTGTGCTGGATGGCCGGGAAGCCCTCAAGGACGAAGTCGTTCTGCACCGGAGTGCCAAGACCAACCTCGTCTGGCACGGCCTCTTCGACTGGGGAGATGTCGATCAGGCCTTCCGGGAAGCCGACTGTATCGTGCACGTGGATCGACTGCACTTCCATCGGTTTTCCAGCACACCCCTTGAAAACAATGCCGTGATCGCCACCTGGGATTGCAACGGCAAGATCCATTTTCTCTGCAACAATTCGTTTCCCACCTTTGGAATCCAGTTTTTGGCTCCGGCTCTGGGTGTTCACCTGGAACAAGTCCAAGTCGAAACCCACGATATCGGAGGAAGTTTCGGCATCAAGATCGCCAACTATCCCCAGATGGCGGTCTGCGCCCTGGCTTCTCGAAAAGCCGGCGGAAGACCGATCAAGTGGACCGAGACGCGCACCGAGCACCTGGTGGGCAGTGGTCACGGCAATGAACGCACTTTCTGCGACACCCGAGTGGCGCTGAATGGGGACGGGGTCATCACCGCCATAGAGTCCAGGCATATCGATGATTGTGGTGCTTATCCCCGTTATGAACCACTGGGATGTGTGATCTGGTCACAGGTGGTGCCGGGCGTCTACCGAATCCGAAATCTTCGCATAGATTTCTCCCAAGTCTGCACGAATAAGTGTCCCTGCGCCCCCAATCGAGGCTACTCCCGCATGCAGCACCTCTGGTTCATGGAACGCATTCTGGACATCTGCGGTCACCGTTTGGGCATCCCCGGGGATGAAATGCGTCTTCGTAATTACATTCCCCCGGAGGAGTTTCCCTACACCACACCCAACGGCTGTGTCTACGATTCCGGCAACTATCCCGAGATGCTGACAAAGGCGAAAGAGTTGATCGGGTGGGAGAGGTGGAAGGAGCATCAACGGCAAGCTCGTGAAGAAGGGAGGCTGGTTGGAATCGGCATCGGCACGACCTTGGACTCCGGCACCAACAACTTCGGCCAGGCCAGGATCATTAATCCACAAGCTCCCTTTTCGGGCAACTCGGAGGCGGCCAACATCAAGCTGGACATGGATGGTCAGATTGTTGTCAGCCTGGGCAGCGTTCCGCAGGGTCAGGGACATGAGACGACTACCGCCCAGGTGGTGGCGGATGAACTCAACGTGCATCCCGACATGGTCACGGTGCGGACTGGATTCAACACGGAGTGGAACACGTATACCGGCCATTCGGGCACCTACGCAAGCCAGTTCGCGGTGACAGGTCTTTCGGCCGTGCACGGTGCGGCCCAGAAGTTGAAGAAAGAACTGCTGCGCCTGGCGGGCTTTATCTTGCGAGCCGGCGAAGAGACCTTGGAATTCAGTGTCGGCGATCAGGGCCCGGAGGTGCGGGCGCGTGACAGCGGTCAATCGATCAACTATTGGGGGCTGGCCAATCTGGTGAATGTGAATAACGCCGAGTTGCCCGAACAACTGCGGGAGATCACCCTCAACTGTCGATACGTTTATGTTCCCCCCTTCAAAGTGCCGGATGTCGAGAGGAAGTACGGGAATCTGACACTGACCTATGCCGCCCAACTCCATATTGCTGTGCTGGAAGTGGACCGGGAGACTTACTGCCCCCGAATTCTCGACTATGCGGTCGTCGACGATTGCGGGCGGGCGATCAACCCGATGGTGGTTCAGGGGCAGGTCCATGGGGCTACGGCTCACGGAATTGGCGCCGCTCTGCACGAAAGCTGTGAATACGACGAGGGCGGTAACATGATCACCAGCACCTTCAGTGACTATGTCCCCATTACAGCCCTCAATATGCCGACCCTCCGCTGCGGCCACATCGAGACACCTTCTCCCTTCAGTTACAATGGAGCCAAAGGAATGGGCGAAGGTGGAGGCGCTCCCCTGCACGCCGTCTCGGCCGCCCTCCAGGATGCTCTCGACGCACGAGGTGTGATCATCAACGATTCCCACAACACGCCTGACTCGATCTTCCACGCCTTGCGCCGAGCGGAAGGCGACCTGGCAGATTCGGGCGTCAGAGTGGAACGGCTGTCCTGACCCGGTGCGTTCCTGCGGGGTTTCGACAGTTCCGGAAGAGATCGGCTTCCGCGCAGTCCCACCTGGTGACCTGCGGCTGCCACGACTGCTCACAAATCGTTCGGGTGTCTTTGTTGGCCCGGATTTTTCACACCCGGTCGTAGCGAAGAGCCGGAAGCGCCGTGCTGACAAGACGTTACGACCGAGGCCCCCGGAGACGTAGTCGTGCATTACGTCGAGGAGACCGGGGCGGGCAACGCAGTCAGCCTGGAGGATTCCGGCTCTGCAGTAGACTAGGTGGGAGAAATGCGGGCTAGGGGGAAGCTTCCTTGCAAGGAGCATTCTGACAATGGGCTATCCAGTCGATCAAGAGAAACTGCGGCGAGTTCGTGAACGCATGGCCAGGGAGGAGATTGATGCTCTGGTCGTGCGCGCTCCGGACAATATTCTTTATCTCACCAACTACTGGCCTATGAAGGGTTACGCATTGGCGGTCTTCGCCCAAGACGGCGCCTCCACTCTCATTGTGATTGAGCCACAGAGGGCAAACGCTCACCGCAACGCCTGGACCAGCGACATCCGGACATTCGGGTTTTACGACGAGCGTGACCCCCGACCGCCTACGGCCCGCTCGCTTGATCTCGGCCTGCGGGTTCTGGGGGAAAGAGGGCTGACGGGACGAGTCGGCATCGAACTCTCACAGGGATCGCAGATCTGCGACCGGATGGTGGGTGAACCGACCGTCTTCACTCAAGGTTATTTCGACGCTTTTGGGAGCATTTGCAGGGTGGTGGTGGATGCGGTTCCGCTCCTGGTGGAATCAAGAATGGTCAAGACCAAACAGGAAATTGAGCGCATGCGTCTTGCCAATGAACTGGCTGCCCTGGGTCTGGCCTATACAAAAGAACACATGGAACCCGGCGCCATGAAGGAGAGTGAAGTCGCGGCCATGATTGAGGGCCACATTCATGCCGTCGGTGTGGGTTATAAGGGGAAGGTGGAGATGGCACGAGCCTTTGCTCTGGTCTGGTCGGGACCGGGGATCGCCACCTTTACAGCCACGAAAGACAATCCAATCCAGGAGAATGAGCCGACACTGTTTGAGCTGTGGGTGTGCGCGGACGGCTATTGGACCGATCTCACCAAGAATCTCTGCCCCGGTGAGCCCCGCCTCGAGTACTGCGAGCTGCTGGACCTGCTCTTGAACGTGATGAACGAAGCCAGCGAATACGCCAGGGACGGGGCCTCCCTGCCCCAACTGGACCGTCTCATCCGCAGTCGAATCGCCGAGGGGGGATGGCCCGACCAACCCTCTCATCCGGTGGCTCACGGTGTCGGCGCCCGGGCTCACGAACCTCCTTTTGCCCATCAAGCAGGTGGGGGTACAATTCAAAAAGGGATGGTTCTGGCGATTGAACCGGGCGTCTACTGGGAAGGAGGAGGAGGTTTGCGGGTGGAAGACAACTTCCTGGTCGACTCCTCGGGCAGCGAGCCGTTGTGTCCTTTCCCCGACGACTTTCGGGTCTGAGTATGCCCGGGACGGAGTTTGCAACCGACGCAGCCCGGCGGCGGGCAGGATTGGCCGCCCTCTTGTCACCCTCCGGTTGGGGGAGTCGGGGCGACGGCGTTTCCAACCTGGAAGACCCAACGCCATCGAACGGAGAGTCTTATGATCAGCACCAGCCTGGCCCGACGAATCCTTTCTGAGGTAGATCAAGAGGGCATTGTCCAAATGTCCGAAGCAGTGATCAGCATTCCCAGCCCGACCGGAGAGGAACTGGAAATGGCCAGGTATATGAGTTCCATCTTCCGGGCTATGGGTCTCTTTGTGAGCTGGCAGGAAATCGAAGAAGGAAGGGCCAACGTAGTGGGTCTTCTGGAAGGCAGAGGCAACGGAAAGAGCTTGATGTTCAACGGCCACATGGACACTTCCTACAGTGGCCGGGAAGCGCACCTCACGGGAATCGGGTTCAAAACCACCCCCGTCGTCAAGGACGGCGTGATTTACGGTCTCGGCATCTACAATATGAAAGGAGCCCTGGTCTGTTACACCCACGCCCTCAAAGCGGTTCAGGCCGCCGGAGTGAGATTGAAAGGGGATGTACTCATCGCCGCCGTTGCCGGAGAGATTGAGAAATCGCAGTGGGGAGACCAATACAGGGGCAGGCAATACCGCGGTTACGGTGTGGGGACGCATCACCTGGTCAACCGCGGCGTGATTCCCGACATGTGCATCCTGGGCGAACCCACCGACATGAAACTTGTACTGGGGCACTACGGGTCGATGTGGGTACGATTCTCGACTCGGGGGGCCTACATGCATACTGGCTTCAGTGTGGGCCGGCAAGGGGAGAACTCCATCCATCGGATGCGTCAGGTACTGAACACGATTGTCGAGTGGATGCCGTCCTGGGAGGAGAAATCCGCATATCGGGGCAAGAGGGGAGTTGTGAACCTGGGCTGCTTGCGGGGCGGACATCCGTGGCGCGCCAGCCGTTTGCCGGAGCGCTGCGACGCTTTCTTCGATGTGCGGGTCCCTCCCACCATGCCCATGGCGGAGGCTCGAAGAGAAGTCCGGCAGCTGGCTTTGACACTTCGGGAGAAATTTCCGGATTACGGGATCGAAGAGGAGATCTACGTGAGTGCACCCGGGGCCGAAATCGATGAGGACCATGAAGTGGTCCAGGCCCTCGATGCCAGTCACCGAGATGTGCTCGGTCAGCCCCCCGCTCGAGACACCGTAATCTGGTGCTCGGACGCCTCCGTGATGACTCGCTACGGAATCCCAACCATCAACTATGGACCTTCCAGCGGAGTCAGGAAATCCGATGGCGAGAAGGTGGCGGTGAGGACTCTGGTCGACATCACCAGGGTGTACGCCCTGACCATCGCCAGAATCTGCGAGGCGACCGGATGACGAGAGAGAACGGGCTCCTCGTCTCAGCCTGGACTCTTCCCTCCGCCGGGTGAGGAGGCACTTGTGGAAAGAGGGGGCAAACCGTTCAGAACCAAGCCGCATTTCTCACAAACGATCTATTGGGGAGCCGAATGCATCCACTCTGCCGGCGGCCTGATGGTACGCACGCCCGCGCGGGCCTCGGTCGCAAGCCTTGTCGGGGCGGTGCCTTCAACTCCCCATGACTGATAAGGCCAGTGAGAAATGCGGGCCCTAGGAGAAGGGAAACTTTATGCGCCTGGCTACATTTGAACCTCGTCCCGGCCTGAGCCGCATCGGAGCGGTGGTCGAGGACCGAATCGTCGATCTGAATGGGGCATACTCCCTCTATTGTCGAGACGTCGAGAAGGAAAGTGCCTATTCTCGTCTCGCCAATGCACGCGTACCGGCCGACATGCGGTCTCTCTTTGAAGGAGGGGACGGGAGCCTTCAAGCCGCCGCCGCCGCCTTGGACTTCATGCTGGATGCGGGAGCTGAGAGGGTTGGACCCAATGGAGAGCAACTCGTCTATGCACTGCGACAGGTCAGGCTGAAAGCGCCCATCCGCCCACGCAAGTTCTTTCACACGGCGGGAAACTTTCGAGAGCACCACACGGAGGCCCGGAAAGCGGGATTTTCACACCCTGTCCGTCCCTGGATCGTGTTTTTCCAAAACGTCGACGCCATCATCGGGCACGAAGAGCCCGTGATCTATCCTGAGCACTTGACGCGCGAACTCGACTATGAACTGGAACTGGCGGTTGTGCTGAAAAAATCCGGAAAGCATTTCGGAGCCCGCGAAGCTCGAGACTATGTGGGAGGTTATGTGATTTTCAACGATATCACGGCCCGCGACATCCAGCGGCGCGAAATGGAGTCCGGCGTCTTCACTCTGTGCAAGGGAATCGACACCTTCTGTCCTTTGGGGCCCTACATTGTGACGGCCGATGAAATTGCCGACCCCCAAAACCTGGCGATGGAACTGCGAGTCAACGGAGAATCTCGGCAAACGTCCCACTCCAGCCGAATGTCGGTCACCATCCCGGAAATCCTCGCTCATTACGCGGCCATGGGCTACCATGCCGGGGATGTGGTGTCCACCGGGACGGTCTCAGGCGTTGCTGCCTTCAGCGCTGATCCCCAGGCTTGGTTTCTGAAAGCGGGCGACGTGATGGAGTGCGAAATTGAAGGCATTGGAGTCCTGCGAAACCCGGTCGTTTCCTGGCAGCAAGGCCAGGGGCTCTAGCCCGGACTATTCACCAGCTTTCTGCTGCGGCGCCGTTATCGTCCGTGCTGACTGCGTTGCCCCTCCTCGGCCT
>JBHHYX010000211.1:0-9053 GCA_046757765.1 Acidobacteriota bacterium
AGCCGAATGCATCCACCCTGACTGCGTTACGCTCGGTCGGCCTGCTCGACGTACTTTACAGTGCGACTGCGCGGGCCTCCGTCGAAAGCCTTGTCAGGGCGGCGCCTTCGACTCCTCATCACGAAAGCCTGTAAGAAATGCGGGTTTATGGGTTCTCGAACCGCTCTCTAGCGATCCGTTTGACCTCGCGCAGATTGAGCTTCCCGGTTCCCAGCAGGGGGAGTTCGTCCACCTTGACAAATCGATCCCTGCGGGGGATGAACACGTTGGGGAGACCCATTTGGCCGAGTTTTCCCAGCACTTCCGGAATTTTCCGGTCGTCGAAGGTGTGGATGACCGCCAGACTCTCGCCTTTACGAGGATCCGGCAGGGAGGTGACGGCGAAGATCTGATGTGCGGCGCCGATGGACTGGTGCAGCGCCTCCTCAATCCGGCCGTGGGGCACCATCTCTCCGCCGATCTTGGAAAAGCGGGAGAGCCGGTCGGTGATCTTCAGGAATCCTTCTTCGTTCACGATCGCGATGTCGCCGGTGGTGTACCATCCCTCTCGAATCACCTGATGAGTCAAATCCTCCCGACCCAGGTAGCCTCGCATGACGTTGGGTCCCTTGACCAGCAACATTCCAGGCTGGCCGGGTGGAATGGGATCTCCGCTTTCCGGATCGACGATCCTCACTGCCACCCCCGGCAGGGGGGTTCCCACGAAACCACGATGCGAGCCGGCTTGAAAAAAGCCGCGGGCTCGAAAATCGGGTACGCCGGCAGCCACCACGGGCGAGCACTCCGTACATCCGTATCCCTCCAGCGGGCGCAGGCCGAAGCGGTCCTCAAAAGCCAGGGCGGTCTCCTCCGAGAGTTTCTCGGCGCCGGTCATCACGATCCTGAGAGAGCCGAATTGAGCGGGCGAACAGCGCCGCATGTAGAGTTGGAGAAAAGTGGGAGTGGCCAGCAGGATCGTCACCCCGTAACGATGGACGAGTTCCCCAATGGCGGGTGCTTCCAGCGGATTGGGATGGAGGGGCATGGCCAAGCCCTTCTGAGCGGCAAACCAGAACGACATGTAGCCGAAGGAGTGAAAGAGGGGCAGGATCCCGAGCACCCGGTCGCGCGAAGTCGCCCTCAGCACCTGGGCAATGGCATCGACGTTGGATGCAATGTTGAAATGAGTCAACATCACACCCTTGGGTTCACCGGTGCTACCGCTGCTGAAGATCACGGTGGCCACATCGTCAGGTTGGGCAGGACCGGCGGCCCCGCACAGTTTTCCCAGCCACCGGACGGGTAGGCAGCAGGCCGCTAGCATGCTGGTCAGACGCTTGCAAAAACCCACGGCTGCGGCGATTTCCTCCAGCCAGATCAGATCGACTCCCGCTGGCAGTTCCAGGGCTGCTTTTTGAGCAAAGGCTCGGCTGGAAACAATGGTGGCGAGGCTGGCCTGGCGCACAGCCGACTCCATAGCGCTCCGTCCCAGCGTGCGCGAGTCAAAGTTTCTGAATCCCCTTCCCGGTCCCGGGCGTTGGCATTCTTCCGCCCGGGATTGACTTGCCCTACAATGGTGGGGCCAGCCAGGCGGTGCCGGGAAGCGAGGTGCCCTGGCTGGGTGGGCGCGGAGGTAAGGAGGGCCCCATGGGCAACACCGATCAAAGTGAGATCGGATCGATTGGCTGGACGGACTTGACGGTGGAAGATGCCAAAGGAGTCCAAGTTTTTTACACTGAGGGTTTGCGCAAGAATAGGTTCGCAGAGTTGGCGTTCAGATTTGCACCAGATTTGGCCGCGAACGATTGAGCGAAACCAGAGGCGTAGCCGGGCCTACGTTGAGGATTTCGCGATTGAGGAGCGGCCGAAGATGGTGTGAAGATGAGATGCCAAAATGTGAAGTTATTCTTGCGTGAGCCCTAAGGTTGTGGGGTGGAAACCCTCACCCGTGGAGATGGGCGGCTACGCTGACTTCAACATGAACGCCCCAGCGGGCGATGTGCCGGTGGCGGGCATCTGCCACGCCCGTGGCGTCAACGCGGATCTGCCGGCCCAGTGGCTGATTTATATTCGCGTCGCGGATGTGGACCGGAGTGCGGCTCGCTGTGTCGAACTGGGAGGCCACGTGATCTCCGGCCCGCGGGGCTTCGGGTCTCAAGGCCGCTACTGTGTCATCCAGGATCCCGCGGGCGCCGTTGCCGCCCTCTTCTCGAAGGAGACGATGACGGGCTGAACGAGACAATCTGGTCTTTCCTCACCCAGGTTCAAGGCTCTGTGAGGGCGCTGAAACGGGGACGGGCAAGGCGGGCGTCAGGGGGCTGGGAGGAACTGAAGTCCGAGCAGCCGGGAAGGCCCATCTGGTCCACTGACTCAAACAGAGTGGCCGATCTTTTGATCGGCCCTCACCCGAAAGGAACAATTGTGACTCGAAGAATGCTGATCAATGCTCGATCCTCAGAGGAGATCCGTGTCGCCATCGTCGACAACAAGAGGCTCGAGAACTACCAGGTGGAGATCGCGGAGCGGAATCTGACCCGGGGCAACATCTACCGTGGATCTACTGTTTCCATCCAACCCAGCCTCAACGCCGCCTTTATTGACTACGGAGCCAAGAGCCACGGCTTTTTACCCATTCAGGATGTAGTGCCGGCGGCCTACTGCCGCGAAGTCGAAAAGACCAGACGCCCGCGCATTGACGAGGTTCTGGAGCGTGGCCGGCCTATCCTGGTCCAGGTCAGCCGTGAGCCCGAGGGGACCAAGGGCGCCGCCCTCACCACCAATCTGAGCCTGGCGGGTCGTTATCTGGTCCTCAGGCCTTTCGACGAGGTCCAGGGTGTGTCGCGCAAAGTCGAGGATGATGGAACCCGCCGGCGCCTCAAAGACCAGGCCGCCAAGCTCAATCTCCCTCCCGGCTGCGGTGTCATCGTTCGCACCAACGCTCTGGACCAGAACAAAGCGACCCTCAGCCGCGACCTCAGCGCCTTGCTGCGGCTGTGGCGCCGGATCAAGGGCGAGTCCAGGCAAGGCAAGGGAATCAAGCTGCTCTACCGCGATCAGGATCTGATTCTGCGGGCTCTGCGCGACTACCTGGACCCCTCCATCCAGGAGGTTCTGACCGACGACGACCAGGCCCATGCCAAGGTCAGGGACTACATGCGGGCCTTCATGCCCCGCAGCAAGACCCAGCTCATCCGTTATGAAGATCGTACCCCGCTTTTCGCCCGCTATGAGCTGGACCCCCAGATCGACCACATCTACGAGCGCCGGGTGGATCTGCCCAGCGGGGGCTCTCTGGTCATCGATCGCACTGAAGCGCTCACGGCCATCGATGTCAACTCGGGAAGGTCCACGCGTGCCGCCAGCCAGGATCAGACGGCTCTCCACACCAACCTCGAGGCGGTGTTGGAAATCGCCCGCCAGTTGCGCCTGCGCGACATTGGCGGCCTGATCGTGGTGGATCTCATCGATATGGCCGGCCACAAGCAGCAGCGCGACGTGGAGAAGGCGTTGAAAGAAGCCATGAAGACCGACAAGGCTCGCTTCAACATCGGGCGCATCAGCGCCAACGGCCTGCTCGAAATCAACCGCCAGCGAATCCAGCAGGAACTTCGGATGCGCACTCACCGGGCCTGCCCCACCTGCAACGGAACGGGCCGCATCGCCAGCCCCGAGATGGTGGGACTCAACCTGCTGCGGCGTCTCGAAGCTCGGGCCGCCATGGGCTTCAGAGGCGGGGTTCGGATCGCCCTCCATCCCGAGCTCGCCGATAGTTTTCAAAACGGTCGCCGCCAGGAGATCGCTGAGCTGGAGAGGGAGTTTCAGTTGAAGGTGGAGGTCATTGCGTCCAGCGGTTTGCATCGCGCCGACCTGGAAATCGAGTGGGTGGCCAGTGGCGGCCAGGAACCAAAAGGAGAGGCCAAGGCTAATGGTGGCAACGCCCCGGCCAAAGCGGCAACACCGGAAGCTCCCCCCAGCAGTCGCCAGAGGTCAGCCTCGAGGCGGCGGCGAAGGCGCCGACAGCGGAAACGAAACGCCGAGACGCCACCGGCCTCCTAGCCCGGATTATTCACCGGCTTTCGTCACGAAGCGGGCTCTAAGGGCGCCGGGCTGGCAAGGCTTGCGAGGGTGGCCCCCGCAGTCGTACCCGTGCAGTACGGGCCGACCGAGTGTAACGCAGCCAGCCCGGATGATTTCGCCGCTGCATTAGACAGTTGGTGAATAATACGGGCTAAGGGTTTGCGCAAGAATAGGTTCGCAGAGTTGGCGTTCAGATTTGCACCAGATTTGGCCGCGAACGATTGAGCGAAACCAGAGGCGTAGCCGGGCCTACGTTGAGGATTTCGCGATTGAGGAGCGGCCGAAGATGGTGTGAAGATGAGATGCCAAAATGTGAAGTTATTCTTGCGCGAGCCCTAAGGAAACGGATCCTCCGACCATGAAATCGTGCCATTCAGCTGGACTGGGATTCCGGGCTGCCGGAGTTGTCCTACTGCTTCTGGCCGCCGGCTGCCGGGAGGAAGAGCGTCCGCGAGCGTCCGCCGGGTACGAAGAGTGGAAGGTCTATGGCGGCAGTCCCGAGCACATCCAATACTCTTCCCTGGACCAGATCAATCGGGATAACGTGGACCGTCTTCAAGTGGCCTGGCAGTACGATACGGGCGATGCCTTCGAGGGATCGGAAATGCAGTGCAATCCCATCGTTGTCGATGGGGTGCTTTACGCCACCACTCCCCGATTGCGGGTGATTGCCCTGGACGCCGCCACCGGCCAGCTGCGCTGGAGCTTTGACCCGTTGCCCTCGAAAAGGGCCCGCAAGTCGCGCAATCGGGGCGTCAGCTACTGGGGAGAGGGAGAAGACAAGCGAATCCTGTTTGTGGCCCGGAAGTACCTGTATGCACTCCATGCCGGCAACGGCAATCTGGTTGAGAGTTTCGGCGAAGGCGGGAGGGTTGATCTCAGAGAAGGGCTGGGTCGTGACTCTGAGGGACTTTCCGTCTCCGCCACCAGTCCCGGAATGATCTACAAAGACCTGCTGATCCTGGGGAGCCTGGTGAGCGAAGCGCTGCCGGCGGCGCCGGGTGACATCCGGGCCTTTGACGTCCGGAGCGGCAAGATCCGGTGGAGTTTTCATACCATTCCCCATCCCGGGGAGTTCGGATACGAGACCTGGCCTCCGCAGGCCTGGAAGAGCCTCGGGGGCGCCAACAACTGGGCCGGGATGAGTCTGGATCCACAGCGCGGTCTCGTCTTCTGCCCCACCGGCTCGGCCGCCTTTGACTTTTACGGCGCCAACCGGGTGGGAGACAACCTGTTCGCCAACTCGCTCTTGGTTCTGCGGGCCGAGACTGGAGAGCGGGTCTGGCATTTCCAGGCGGTCCGGCACGACGTCTGGGACCGCGATCTGCCCGCTCCTCCTGGTCTGGTCACGGTTCGCCACAATGACCGCTGGGTGGACGCCGCCGCCCAGATCACCAAGTCCGGGCATCTCTTCCTGCTCGATAGAGAGACCGGCGAACCCCTGTTTCCCATTGAAGATCGCCAGGTCCCGGCCTCCGATGTGGAGGGTGAGGTGGTGGCTGAAACCCAACCGCTGCCCCTTCGGCCTCTACCTTTCGCCCGCCAGCTCCTCAGCCAGGAGAGTCTCACCAGGCGAACCCCCGCGGCCCACCAAGCCGTCATGGAACGTTTTGGAAGGGTTCGCTCCGGAGATCAGTTCACTCCCCCCAGCTTGCAGGGCACAGTCATCTTTCCCGGCTTCGACGGTGGGGGCGAGTGGGGCGGAGGCGCCTTCGATCCGGAAACCGGGATCTTCTATGTGAACTCCAATGAAATGGCCTGGATCCTGAGACTGGTCGAGCGGCCCCCTGCCGGACCTCTACCCAGCGGCCGCGCCCTCTACCTGGAACATTGCGCCAGCTGTCACAAGAGCGATCTTTCGGGAAGCCCGCCCGAGTTTCCCTCTCTGAGTTCACTCCCCAAAGAGGGGGTGACAGACGAGGTGGAGGAGATCATCCATGACGGCGCGGGGAGAATGCCCGGCTACGCCCAGTTGGGAGGGGAGGCCATCCGGGAGCTGACTCGCTATCTGATCTCGGGCCAGGATGCCAGCCCTTCGGCTGAAGGGCGACCTCTTCCTCTTCCCGAGCTGAAGTACACCCACGGCGGGTACAACAAGTTTCTGGACCCGGACGGCTATCCTGCCGTGGAACCCCCCTGGGGCACCCTCAGCGCCATCGACCTGGATAGCGGAGAATATGTCTGGAAGATTCCTTTTGGCGAGTTTCCGGAACTCACAAGGAAGGGCCTAAAAGGCACCGGAAGCGAGAACTATGGAGGGCCGGTGGTCACCGCCGGAGGGCTGCTCTTCATCGGTGCCACCACCCATGACCGGAAGTTCCGAGCCTTCGACAAAGCCAGCGGAGAGATCCTGTGGAAAACCACCTTGCCGGCGGCAGGAAATGCCACTCCGGCCATCTACCAGGTCCAGGGCAGGCAGTACGTGGTCATTGCCGCCGGAGGCGGCAAGTGGGGCAACCCCTCGGGAGGAGTCTACGTCGCCTTCTCGCTCCCCAAGGAGGGGACGTCTTCCCCATGAACGCATTGGGGGAAAATTGAAATCTGCGCCCTACGGTTTGTCCTGCTCATACCTCTCAAGCTTTTCGAGGATGATGTCAAATGGGTAAGGGGGCAAAAAGCCTACAATGGAGACGGCAGGACCATCGTACAATGTGTCCTCTTCAATCCATCCCGTCGTCTCATCAATATCGTAGCGTGTGAAGTAAAGGCGCTCCCGACCGGAGTCCACGGCAGCTCCGTGCACGAATTCGTTGCCGCTGGTGCTGTGAGGAACGCCGCTTCAATTCGCCGCTGCTGATCGTGATTCGATAGATCCGCGTGGCAGGTAAATCAATAACCGGGCAGTAGATGTATCCATTTGACACGTTGAGACTAAAGAAATAGGGAGTTCCTTTGAATGTCGATATCGTCTGCAGACCGCTTCCGTCCAGTCTGGCTCGCTTGATATTGCCGTCTCCAGAGTCACTCTCACCCCAATACATCCAGTCATTGTTGAGATCGAGTTCAATATCCAATGGATGTCCGGAGTAGTTGTCTGAAAAATTGACTACTCGGTCAATCACGCGCGTCTGCACATGGAGTCTCCTGATCCCCCTGTCTTGTCCGTCTGGCCCGTAGACGGATTTGTCTGGAGGAGCTAACCACCGCAGGTGTCCTGAATCCTTGGTTGCGACTACTAACAGAGGGCAGTATATTATCAACGTTTGTATTGCGTCCGAAGGAGTCGCGGATCAATTCGACGGCCGGTTGCGAGGTCCCGTGCCATGGCAACATACCTGAATTACGACCGCCTCGGCTCTCTGTCGAGCGAAACCTTCCAGAAGCAACACCCATACCCATGGGTGAACATCGAAGACACACTGACCCCGCAAGCGTTCGAGGAGCTTCGGGGCTCGCTTCCTGAGGTTGACGCGTTCCGTCGCATGGTTGGCGTCAAGCGCGGCCACGGTCAGGCCCCGCACGATCGGCTCCTCCTACACTACCTGCCGGGACTGAAGCTGGCAGAGCCGTGGAAAAACTTCGTCTCCGAGCTCCAGGCACCGGCCTACAACGATTTTCTCCATCGGATGCTCGGTCTTCCATCGGATAAGCGACTGATCCTGACGTTCGAGTGGTACTATGCCTGGCAAGGTTGCGCCGTCTCCCCGCATTGCGACGCGCGACGCAAGATAGCGACACACATCTTCTATTTCAATACACATGAGGAGTGGGAGGATAGTTGGGGCGGCCAGATCTTGATGCTCGACGATGAGGGGCGCTTCAAGCCGCATTCCGCCCCCGGATTTGACGACTTCCATGGCGCCGCCTCAGTGGATCCGAGGGGTAACGGAAGCCTGTTGTTCCAGCGGACGGATCATTCGTGGCACGGCGTGCGCCCGCTGCAACCCCCGCCAGACCATCTGCGAAAACTGTTTCTTGTCACCGTTAACATCCCGACGTTCCAGGTCTGGTGGCGACGTGTCCGCGGTAAGGATCCCGACGGCTTTCGAATCCCTGCGGCCTGATCAGGACAGCGATTTGACGCCGACCACTGGCCGTATAGTGTGGCAACAGCGATGAAGTTCGACGTACGTGGTATTGAGTCCAAGGTCGGTCGCGAGATCTACATCACCGCGCGTCCCGAGCCCGGTCGTTCGCTGGTCGAACAGGGTCGCCAAGCGTTCGGCGGGATCGCCGCCATCCTGCGAGCGGAGGGAGCGTGGATCTGCCAGGAACGGGTCTTCACCTCCGACGGCGGGATGGAGCTACTCTCGCCTGTTCGCGGCCAAGCGTATGGCGAACTGGACGACCGCGTCGAGCCCACCTGGCTGGTCGCCGGCCCTGACCCTTCGCTCCGCGGCGTTCAAGTCTACGCCTTAACGTTGCCCGTTCGGCCAAAACCATTGGCTCTCGACGCGGTGCCCTATGGCCGCCTGATCCAGCACGGCGGCTGCCGCTGGATCACCGCCAGTGCCCTACCCGCCCGCGCATCAGGAAGCGGTGAGACCCAAACCCTCACGGCATTTGAGCAAGCGGAGTCGCTACTGCGGCATTCGGGAGGTGACCTCGGTAGCATGGCGCGGACCTGGTTTTTCCTGGATCGAATCCTGTCCTGGTACGAAGGTTTCAATGACACACGGAGCCGCTTCCTCGCCGAGCGCCACCTGCTGGGCCCTTCCTCGGATGGCCAACTGCCGGCCAGCACAGGCATCGGTGTGTCCCCGGCGACGAGCGCCAAGTGCTTGATGGACCTGATCGCTGTCGTTGGGGATGAAGCCTGCCCTCGGTTCCCCGCCGAATGCGTCTGCAAGCACGCGGCAGCCGGCAAGCAACAATCGGCTTACGAATACGGCTCGTCGTTTGCCCGCGCCTCCACCATCTGCACCCCCGCGGGCCGCACGGTCTTTGTTTCCGGTACAGCGGCTATTGATGCCCGCGGCGCCACCTGTCACGTCGGGGATGCCGACGGGCAGATCCGAATGACGCTTGACTGTACCAACGCCGTTCTCGACGATCTG
>JBHHYX010000212.1:0-8961 GCA_046757765.1 Acidobacteriota bacterium
AGATGGTGTGAAGATGAGATGCCAAAATGTGAAGTTATTCTTGCGCGAGCCCTTAGCACCCGCCGCCGCGCGAAACGGCGAGCCCTCGGCTTCCCGGAATCCTCCCTGGCCGTTGCCCAAAAAGAGTTGCACGAGGCGGGAACCTTCATCCGAGGCTGCGATCAAATCGAGCTTGTCGTCCCCATTGAGGTCTACCAGCTCGAGGTATCCTCGCCGCCTCCACCGCGCCGGATGAGGGGAAATCAACTTCCAGCATTTTCTAGTGGCTCTCATCTCCAGGTTTTGTGCGTTTCTGATCCAGAGGCGGGAGAAGTGTCTCTGCCGATTCAGATTTTGACGAAAACGCCTGGATAACCTCAGGGATCGGAGGCTGTTTTCAGCCGACACATGAGGAAAACACTTGTTCCTTGGTTGGAGGACTGATAGGTTTTGACCATTCACCACGCGCAAGACCAGCAGAAGGTCCGTCCGAGGCTGATATGAGGAATGTCGGTTAGTACGATTTCCAATGAGTCAATGCGACGGGAATTCTAACAGTCGCTAATCAATCGTCGCCAGGATTGTTCGACTCGGCGAGGTCTACCCTGGCATCACTTTCGAGCTCAGAGCACGAAGCGAAAATCTGGAAAAACTCTTCCGCGTATCACCGAGGGCGGAGCCAGGCGACATCAGGATCAAGATAGATGGTGCCCACAGCCTGCGAGTCGATCCGCTGGGCCAGCTGGAGGCGAAAACAGACCAGGGAAGCCTGAAGTTCACCAAACCGATTGCCTTCCAGGAAATCCACGGGGAGCGGGTATACACTTCGGTCGAATACGCGATTTTTGGGAACGAATATGGATTTCAGTTGGGACGCTACGACCGAACCCGCGAGCTCATTATCGACCCGCTTCTCGCCTCCACGCTGGTTGGAGGAGCTTTCTACGAACATCAGGGTTACGTGGCTGTGGACGAGACCGGAGATATCTACATTGCCGGGGAAACCTGTTCGGAGGATTTCCCGATCGACCCAGGTGCCTACGATTCCTCGCCCCCGCTCGGCTGCCCGGACATATTCATCGCCAAATTCGACCCGGATCTCCGGAGACTCAAAGCCTCGACCTTCATCGGAGGTGACAGCGGAGAGGACAGGATAACTGCGATCGCGATTGACGGTAGTGGAAACGTTTATGTGGCTGGCGACACACTCTCTTCTGACTTTCCCACCACTGCACAGGCCTTTGACCCCACCCCTACTGCAGGTTGTGCCGGCGTGTGTTGGAGCGACGCGTTTATCTCGAAGCTGGATTCTGACCTTCAAATACTGCTGGCTTCAACCATGGTGACAGGAGAGACAGACGAAAGCGATGAAGTCGCCTTCAGTACGATCGGGGGGTGGGCTGCGACGCCCTCTTTGTCGGGGTCGCGACCAGTGCGACGCGCGTCAACGGCCAGATCTTCTGCCGGGATGGAACTGGACGTCGAGGTTTGTGGTCGGCGGACGTCGTGGCTGGTGCCAGGGGGCTGGGATTCCGGCCGGCAGAAGGTGATCCCTGACCTGCAACGAGCTCCCCTCAGCTCGACCGGAATTGCTCGCGATCAGAATCAGTGGGATTGAGAATCTCAAGGGAAGGGTGCCTGGATCCTGAGTCAGAAGTAAGTTGTGGCTCAGGTACGACGTTGGTAGAGGCGAAACTACTCAAGGGGCCGTCTGTCGACATTGACTTGAACCCCTCTGTAAGACCTCGTAGGACATTGGAAGGGTTTGTCAAAGACATAAACCGCTGATCCGCTTGGCTGGTGTTCTCAAGGCACTCCGGATACAATCCTTTGCGTTAGACCGACAAGATGAATGTTGTGATCAGACGCGCCCAGGTCAAAGATGCGGAAGCTATTGCCGGGGTACATATCGATAGCTGGCGCGCTGCTTATCGCGGCCAAATGCCTGACCAGGTGCTCGACGCTTTGGACGTGACCCAGCGGGCGCAGCAGTGGGAGGAATGGCTTGAGCAACCCCAACTGAGTGTCTTCGTCGCCACTGTCGATGGGACGGTTGAGGGTTTCTGCTGCTTGTGTCCAACACGGGATGAGGACGCCCGAGACACGGTAGGCGAGATACCCGCCCTCTACGTCCTTCCATCGCACTGGCGTCGCGGGATAGGCCGCCTCCTGTGCGAGCGGACGTTGGCCGAGGCTCGTAAACGCGAGTTTGAGGAAGTGTCTCTCTGAGTTCTTGACTCTAACGAGGGTGCACGGGGTTTCTATGAATCGCTTGGTTTTCGAAGGGATGGGAAGACGAAGACTGATACCCAACTCACTGGCCTACCGTTGCATGAGGTACGGTATCGGAGAGACGCATCACAGGCCGCGGTCTAACACAGGCCATGCACCTGAGGAAATCGATCGTGAACGAGATCGTGTGGCAAACTGAGCACTGGGTCGAGACGGACGCGAGTCTTGGCTTCGCGTGGAGCTACTGGACCGAGGTAAGGAACTGGGTCGATCCGCCTGCGCAATTCGAGCTCGATGGTCCATTCGCTGCTGGCTCACAGGGAACGACACTGATGCCGGGGCAAGAGCCCGTGCGGTGGCGCATCCGCGAAGTTAGGTCCAAACACTCATACGTTCTCGAGACCGAGCTGAATCGGGCCACGTTGTCATCCGAATGGTACTTTGATGCTGTGGCCGACCGCAGGACGAGACTGACGCAGCGAATTGTCTTGTCGGGCGACAACGCGGCAAAATATGTAGGGGGCGTCAAGCTGGGGTTTGGCTCGAAGCTCCCGGTTGGGATGCAGAGGATCGCCGCAGCGATCGCAGCAGCCCAAGCCGGGAAAGACAGGGGGAGTGTATCTTGATCCCGAAAGCAGCGGACTTGGTCACCAGCCGCAGGACCCGTTCAGCACAACGGTTATTGCTCTGCTTCACCCTGACACTCCTGCCACCCGTCCTGGGTCTTCTGCCTGCCGCGCTCCGTGGCCAGAGCCAACCCTCTCGGAGTGCTAAGAAGCAGCGAGCCGAAGAACGAGAAGATTCTTTTCGGCGCTGGCTGAACGAGGACGTTGTCTACATCATCTCGGGTCCGGAGCGGAGCGTCTTTCAGAAGTTGAAGACGATTGAGGAGAAGGAACAATTCATAGAGCAGTTCTGGTACCGCCGGGACCCCGATCTGCGCACGACCAGCAACGAGTTCAAGGAGGAGCACTACCGGCGAATTGCCTATGCCAACGAGCGCTTTGCCAGTGGGATTCCGGGCTGGAAGACCGATCGGGGCAGGGTCTATATCATTCACGGCGACCCGGCGGAGATTGAAAAACACCGTTCCGGCGAAAGCTATCAGCGACCTTATCATGAAGGAGGTGGTTTTACAGCGGTCTTTCCGTTCGAGATCTGGCGTTACCACCATATCGAAGGGATTGGATCGGATGTCGAGCTGGAATTCGTGGACCCCAGCGGTAGCGGTGAGTTTCGGCTGGCAATGAACCCGTGGGAGAAGGATGCTTTTCTATTCACGCCGGGCACCGGGTTGACGACCGCCGAGTCCCTCGGGTTGGCGTCCCGGGATCAGCGCTCCTACTTTCAGCCCTATGCCAGGGACCTCTATCCAGGCATGGGTCACCGAGCCAAGGACGACCCTTTCACCCGCTACATCACTCGTGCGAGAATCCAGCAGCCCAAGGCCATCAAGTACAAGGATCTCAAGCAGATCGTGGACGTTCGAGTCGGCTATGACAATCTTCCCTACCAGGTCGGGATGGACTACTTCCGCCTCAACGAGGACAGCGTACTGGTCCCGATTACTTTTGAGCTGGAGAATCGTCACCTCACTTTCAAACAGGAGGGGGAGATGTTCGTGGCCCGGGTGGCCGTGTACGCGATTATCACCAGTATCACCCACCGGGTGATCAAGGAATTCGACGATGACCTGATGATCTCCTACAAGCCCGAATACCTGAAAGCCGGGCGGATGGGCCGGTCGGTTTATCAGAAAGTGATCCCGCTCGACCGCAAGATGAGATATCGGCTCGATCTGGTGCTCAAGGATCTGGGCAGCGACAGCGTGGGGGGCACGCGCAAGGCCATTATTCCACCTCCTTATCAGACCGAAAAGCTGGGTCTGAGTTCGGTCATCTTTTCAGATTATGTCCGTTCCGTGGGCGACAGCGCGGATCCTGATGAGATGTTCGTGATCGGCGATCTGAAGGTACGGCCGAGTTTGAGCCGGGTATTCACCCGGGGCCTGCCGGTGGCTCTTTATCTGCATGTTTACGGCGCCACACTGGATCAGACAACCCTGGAACCCGCTCTGGCGCTTCGCTTCCGGATCCTCAGAGACGGAAAACAGATCAAATACTGGTCGGAGGAGCACGGCGAATCGATCCAATTCAAATCGGGTCTCCGCGTGGTGGTGCTCAAGAACCTGCACGCCGAGACTCTTCCACCCGCCAGATATGATCTCGAGATCGAGGTTGAGGACCAGTTGTCAAAGCAACAAGTGTCGATCTCCCAGCGCTTTCGAGTTAAGGCCGTGGTGCCGCCGGTTGAGCGGGCCGGATCGGGGCGCTGAAATGAGAGGTTGGCGAGCGTCTTGACCCCCTCTGGGCCGAGCCCCGGCCGGGGGCTGGCCATTGGCGACAACGACGGCCGGCTCGGCGCGGTGGTATCGAAGACGGCGACGCACCCCTGTTGCTGCACAACAGTCATCAGAGCGGTCACCATTGGCTGGGCATGCGTCTGGGTGGGAAGGCATCCGGCCTTGAACTGCCTGGGAAGCGCCGGGGAAGGGCCGCCGATCAGTCCTGTCTCAACCTTCTGGTCAGTGAATCCAGGTTGATGCGAAAACCGGGCCGGTCAGGAGCCAGGTTGACTGCTGCCCTGTATTCCTGGAGAGCTTCCTTCTCCCTCCCCAGGGAGTGATAGAGATTTCCCAGAAGGTTTCTCAAATCGGGATGTCCCGGCCGCAACAAGCGGGCCTTCTCGGCGGCGGTCAGTGCCCGGGTCGTGTCCTGGCGGCTGGACCAGTAGACCGCCATCAGATAGTTGGCCTCAGAGCTTTCCGGTTGCTGCCCCAAGAGCCTCTCCAGGTGACTCAGCGCAGAATAAGGGACGCCCGACGAGAGATAGATCTTGGCCAGATTCAAATTGGCCGACCAGTTCTGCTTGTCCTCCTGCAGCACCCGGAGGAAACTGTCTCGGGCCGAGGCAACCTGTCCCTTCTCCAGTTGCTGGGCCGCCTGATTGTTCAACTGGACGATCTTCTGCTGGCGGTTTCGATCAGCCTCCTCGCGAGCGTAAAGCTCCTGGTATTGCTGAAGCGTTGCCTTGGCCTCTTCTGCCTGCCCCACCTGGCGGTAAGAGTTCCCCAGGTCGAAGAGGATTCTGGAAAAGGTGTCCGGCAGCCTGGCCGCCTTCTTCAGATAACGCACCGCTTCCTCGGGTTCTTTCATCTCGTTGCAGACGATGCCGAGTAGATGCAGAATCCTGGGGTTGCCAGGATCCAGCTCGGCGGCACGAATAAAGGCCTCTCTGGCCGGTTCCGACCTGTAATGCAACCAGAGCGCCTGGGCCAGCCCGAACTGAGCTCGAGCGTCACCTGGCCGGGTCTGAATTGCCGCTTCAAAGCTGGAAAGAGCTTTCGGGTAATCCTTGGCCATCAGGTAGAGCTCGCCCAGCCTGCCCGGCAGGCGTGGATCAGACGGATTGGATCGCTGGTACCGTTGCAGGAGCCTTAGAGCCTCTGCGTGGCGGTGCTGCTGATAATGCAGATCGGCCAGGAACCAGATACCGCCGACAGACAAGCGGTCCTCAAGCGGGTTTAAGGTCTCAAAGGCGAGTCTCTTCCGGTCGAGCTGCTCCAGCGTGTGGGCCAGAGCCAGAGCATCATCGAGCTGTTCCACTCCCAGCTGAAAAGCCGAGTTGAGCTCAATCTCTGCGTCCTGTTTCCGATCCGCCTGGACCAGGGCGATACCCGAATAGAGATAGGGGCGCGGGTTCTTGGGATCGCGTTGCTTGATCAGATCCAGCAACTGCAGCGCCGCATTGAACTTCTTTCTTTCGATGAGTTCCTTGGCACTATCGATCGGATCCTTGGGAGCTTCTTCCGGAAGACCCGAAAGCGTCGCTGACAGGATAGCCACGACGCCCAGCACCAGTCTTTTCCTGCCCACCACGACCCCCTTTCGGTTGCGCACCCCTATTCTATATCTTCTTGCACATAGCTAAGCTAGGGTGGCGTCAATCTTTAAAGTTGAGTCAAGTTATGCACTTGCCAACAGAAGATACCGTAAAGCAACGATCAGCCAACGGCTGGAGCGTGGGCCCCCACCGGGCCTGCCCCGGTGGAGCCAGGTTTGACAACTCCATGAAGTGCTTGCTGATCGGTTCGACGCCACTCGGGACGGGTCCCGTCGAACCCGAGAACCACCGGCGCAGGGCCGGTTGGGCCGGACAATCGCTGCGAACCACGTGCTAGTTGCCAAACCTCCTTACCACCGGCACGGGGCCGGTGGGGTTGGGAATCACGGCCACTACACCGCTGGTCGGTCTGAGGCGGAGCCTCGCTGGGCTATAATCCAAGATCATGTTCAGGGCGGGAACTGGGAGATTCGGACCGGTCCGAAGCGCGGTGCTGGCAGCGGGAGTGATCGGCGCCGTCTTCCAGCGGCAGGAGGCGCCTTTGCGCGCACCGTCCTCGGCTCCGATCACTTTCGTCGAAACAACCCTTGAAGCGGGATTCTCGGCCGGTCACGGCTTCAAAGACGGCGCCAGCACCGATCCGCGCCAGGCCATTGGAGGCGTTGCAGCCGGTGATGTAGATGGAGATCAGCTCGTGGATCTCTACATCGTTCGGGGAGACATCGGCCCCAACCTCTTGTTTTTGAACCGCGGTGACAGAACTTTTGCAGACTTCTCTTTCTAGCTTTAGCTAGAACTCGTAACGCAAACCAAACTGCATCACTCTGGGCATTCCCTGGGTCTGAGTGATGTTTCCAAAACTGGAAGCCGGTGTCCCGACGTTGGGAGCCGGAGCGGTCCCGAAGCTGGAACGGTTTCCAGTCCAGCGACCCAGTCTCTGGGTGTTGGTGGCGTTGAAGACCTCCCACCGAAAAACGATCCTATGGTCTTCGTTAAAAGGCATCGTAAATGCCTTGTGGAGACCAAAGTCGATGGTCACGAAGCTGGGAGTCCGGAAAGGATTCCGGTCACCGACCTCACCCGGAGCCGCATCCCTGAAGCTCTGATACGAGAAGAGCTGGTCGGTCCAGAAGTTGGGCGGACGGCCGTTGACGCCCTTGTTGGGCGAGGGCTGCGGATCCCGGATCCGGAGGGCCCTGCTGGGAGCGTTCCAGTTGGTAGCCCAGCGGCTGGACTCGAAAGGACCGTCCTGAGCCAGACCCGAGTTCCAGCGGAAGATGCCGTTAAGAGACCAGCCACCCAGCAGAGCATCGGCCGCCGCACCCATATCGCTTCCCAGGGCGCGGCCGCGACCAAACGGGAGTTCCCATAACCAGTTGGCGTTGATGATGTGATGGACGTCAAAATCGGATAGCCCGCGGCTCCATTCCGGGTGCACCGCGTTGAGGATGTCGGCATAGCCGCCACCGGAATCACCAAAGCCCGCGGTGCCTCCACCGGAGGCCCAGTCAAAGGACTTACTCAGCGTGTAGTTGAAATCCAGAGTCAGTGAATCCTGGAAGCGTTCGCGAAGTGTCAGCGTGAAGGCATCGTAATCGGATTCGGCGATCGAGCTCAGTACGTTCAAAGCCGCAATCTGGGGGTGAAAAAAGGCGTTCTTGATATCGAAATCATCCATCACCAGTTGCAGGAACGTGTAGTCGGGGATGTCAATCCCGTCAGCGGCCACAAAGTTGTAGACGTTCTGAGTAGCGGACAAACTGGGGTCACACCACCAGCAACCCGAGTTGGGGATGCTTCCGAACAAATTCTCAAAAAAGGGAATGGGCGCCATCTGGGAGACCGGCACCTGGTTAAAACGGGCACCCGCCAGCAGCCTTCCAGCCTCGAACCAGTCCATGCCGGAGGCGGGATCCCTGAGGTTGTTCAACTGCATGATGTCGCGGTTGGCCAGCAGGTTGCGGGCGCGACGGCCGATGTAGGAAGCCTCCAGAAACAGCCCACCGGGAAGCTCACGTCCGTAAGAGAAGTTGAAGGAGTATTGAATGGGCGACGTCAGAGCGCTGTCCAGGCTCCTTTCGATTCGTTGGGCCTCATCAGCGGGCGTGGTCAGCGGGAAAACCAGACTGGTCGGAACCGTCAGTCCGTTTGGTTCGAGCAGAGGCCGGATGGCCTGGTCAAAACCGGTAAAGAGCGGGCCCGGGCTGCTGCTGACGTTGAAGGTGTTGGCCGCAATGGCCTGGCGCGAGACAAATCCCAGCGTGTTGTTCAGATCGAAGGCCACGGCCAGTGCGCTTCCCACCCGGTCGTACATGACGGCGAAGCCTCCTCTCAAGACCGACTCTCCGTTGCCGCCGAACAGCTTCTTCAGGAAGCCACCTTCAAAAGTTGGAGACCAGGCGGCTGAGATTCTGGGCATGAAGTTGTTCTTGTCCAGGGGATAGAAGCCCGGTTTTCCGTAGAAGGGACCGGACGTGTCTATCGTGATCAACTCATTAAAGGGAACACCCTTCTCGGCGCCGGCCAGACGCTGCTCGAAGAAATCCCCCAGAGGCTGCGTCGGCGCCACCTGGAAACCACTGGTTTCGTTGACCACCGTGTTGAGGCCCCAGCGCAAACCCAGGTTGAGAGTCAGGTCCTGACTCACCTGCCAAGTGTCCTCCAGATAGAACTCGTATTCCTCGGTGGCAAATTCCCGGTCGGTGGGTGTTCCGGCGGAAAGCAGCGTGCCATCCACGCCAAAAGTGAAGCGGCCCGAGAACTGCGAATAGCGTCCCAGCAGAGTGGTCAGAGCGTTGCGGTAGACGTCCTGGTCTCCGGAAGCGATATTGCCGTTGAGAACTTCAT
>JBHHYX010000213.1:0-8947 GCA_046757765.1 Acidobacteriota bacterium
CTCGCCGACAGGCCCGGAGGGCCGACACAAAGGCGGTCAAGGCAACCAAATCATCGCCTCAATGGCCGCTCGGCGGTAAGAGGTTGCTCGCTACGGGCTAGGTTGAGCCATTCTGCCGCCAGCTGACTGAACCACGAACGTCAGTGAGTGGTCATCCGGATTGGACCGGGCGCTGACGCTTCGGTTCAGTTTACAGTGTCCTCTCGGCTGCTGCCAGTTGCCAGCTCTAAGAACGGGGCGAAGGCAGGGGGGAGAGGGCAGGCGTCGTCATTGCAACGGACGACGGGTCTCCTGTAGGTCTGCGGGCCTTCAGGCGACACTCTTTTGTCACTCGCCCGGCATCCGCAACAGGACCTTCAAGGCCCCGGGCCTGGCGGCCAAATCGAAGGCTTCCAAGGCGGAGGTGAGGGGAAGAGTTGCGGTCACCAGCGGAGCCGTCTCGACTCGTCGTCTCTCCAACAGCCGCAAGGCTGGAGGAAAAGGCCCGCAGCGAGAACCGACCAGCCGGATTTCGTTCACTACGATGGACGAAAAGTTCACGCTCGTTTCATCCTTATGGGTGCTTTTCAGGACGACGGTTCCACCAGGGCGCACAGCCCGCAGGGCGAGTTGGAGACCCTGGGGGACGCCGCTGGCCTCGATGACGAGATCGGCCTCCGGCAGCCTCACCTCTTCTTCCTCGATGCAGGCGATCCCCCGGGCCCTCAAGATTTTCCGCTGGGGCTCATGTCGCACCACCACCACCAACTCGCATCCGGTCAGGACGAGAGTCTGAGCGATCAGCTGCCCCAGGCGGCCCGCGCCGATCAGCAGAACCCTGTCGGAGGGACCGACTCTGACTTGCTCCTGGATCTCCAGGGCGGCGGCCAGAGGCTCGGCAAAGACAGCTTCGGAATCAGCCAGCGAAGGGGGCGCCTCAATCAGGTTGTCCAGAGGCAGAGTCAAGTATTCGGCGAAAGCGCCGTGGCGTCCCGCAATGCCCAGAACCGTGCGCCGCCGGCAGTGACGGGGAAGCCCTGAGCGGCAGGTTCGACACTCTCCACAAACGGCGTTGATCTCACCCACAACCCGCTGGCCGCAGCGGACGGGGGCATCGGGCGCTTTGACAATCTCGCCCACAAACTCGTGGCCGGGAATTCCCGAGTAGGGATAGTAACCCTTCACGAGTTCCAGGTCGGTTCCGCAAATCCCCGCTAGCCTCACTCTCACCAGCGCCTCGCCGGCGGGCGGCTCCGGGGGGGGAATATCACCCCGAAAAGCCAGCTCTCCCCGCTCCAGCCAAAGCCCTTCCATGAACCCACATTGTAAAGCCTGAATCGAGTGATTCTCTAGGAGCCTGTCCGAGTATTTACGATCTCGGGAATTCAGCGAGGCGGCGCCTCCGACCTGCAAATGGTGGTGTAGCCGTGTCTTCACTACCGAGCCGGAGCCTCAAAGGCCTGGATCGAGATGACAGATTCTCCCACTGCCAGGCCGGGCTCATCCGGTGACACTCTCTTTTGAGCTGAGGCAGGGACAATGTCACTCCTACGGAGTTCACGTTATTGGATTGGCGTTCGGCAGCATCAGAGGAGCGTTCACTCGGAGAGGTTTTCGTGTTAGCATGGGGCCAATCTTGGCTGGTATGACTCTCGATTTCTTCAAGAAGCTCAAGGAAAACCAGCAGCGCGACCCGGACTGCGTGGCGCTTCAGATGCTGGGGGAAGAGGGCAAGGACGAGTTTACATTCCAGAGAATTGTCTCGGAAGTCGTTCGGATCAGCCAGTATCTGCGCAAGAGTGGGATCCAATCCGGAGATACGGTGGGTATTCTCATGGAGAACCACCCGCGCTGGGGGATCGCATTCCTGGCGGCCCAGAGCGCCGGAGCGCGGATCGTTCCTTTCGACATTCTTCACCCCCCGGAAAGCCTGGCCGGGTTGATTCGCCATAGCGAATGCACCTTTCTCATCTCCTCCCGCTCCTTGCTCCCTAAACTGGAGGAGCTTCAAGGGCTTCTCCCTGAGCCGCTGCCGGGGCTGATTTCCGGAGCCGAGGTGCCAGGGTGGGGGAACTGGGAGACGATCCTTGCGGAATCGGTGGGAACGGTCGACCCAGCCCAGCTTCCTCTGGTTGCCCGTGATCTGGATGACACCCTGGTCGTGGTCTACACCAGCGGAACCACCGGAAATCCCAAGGGCGTGATGCTGTCACAGCGGAGCATCTATCGAAACGTGGTGGAAGTGCTGCGTGCCATCGACTGCTCCTCAAAGGATCACCTGCTCTGCGTCCTGCCCCTCTACCACGTGCTGGCGTTGATGGCCAACTTCATCATTCCTCTTTATGTGGGTGCCCGCGTCAGCTATCTCGACAAGCTGGATACTCACCAGATACTCAACAGTTTCCAGCAACAGGGCATTACGATCTTTGTTTGCGTTCCCCAGTTTTATTACCTCCTTCATCGCCGCGTCTTTCAGGAGATTGAGAAGCGCCCTCTGGTCACGAGATTCCTCTTCAAGCGGTTGCTTGGAGCCTCCCATTTTTGCAACCAGCATTTGAGGTGGAACCCCGGGAAGCTCTTTTTCCCCGCCATCCACAAGAGTTTCGGCCATTTGAGGTTCTTTGCGGTGGGAGGCGCCCGCTTTGATAAAGAAGTGGCGGAGGCGCTCCGGGACCTGGGTTTCGAGATGGTTCAGGCTTACGGCATGACCGAGACCTCCGCCGTTTCCACCATCGTCATTCCCGGCGTGGACCCGGTGGACTCGGTTGGCCACCCCCTCCCTCATGTCGAGATACGAATCGATCAGCCCGATGAGAAGGGTATCGGGGAAGTTCTCATCGGTGGTGAACACCTGATGCAGGGGTATTGGAAGAACCCTCGAGACACAGAGGAAACTCGTGTCGACGGCTGGCTCCACAGCGGAGACCTGGGCTACGTTAATTCCGCAGGGGTCTTATACATCACCGGTCGCCAGAAGGATGTCGTGGTTCTGAGCTCGGGCAAAAACATCTTTCCTGAAGAGGTGGAACACTTTTACGAATCGCGCTGCCGCTTCATCCAGGAGATGTGCGTTTTGGGCGTGCCCGATACGGGCTCCAGCGAGCAGCAGGAGAAATTGCACGCCATCATCGTACCTGACTTCCAATATATGAGGAGCCAGCAGGTGGTCAACGCCTCCGACATGATTCGCTACATGCTCGAGAACATCTCCCAGCAACTGCCCGGCTACAAGAGAATTCGCAGCTTTGAGATCAGACGGGACCCGCTGCCCCGAACAACGACACGGAAGATCAAGCGCTTCCAACTCGAAAAGGCGCTGTCGGAAAGGCAGGAGGGAGAAAAAGAGCAAAGATACAAGGAGCCGACTCCCCCTCAAACTCCGATCGAAGAGAAGATTTTCGAGATGATTCGGATGACCGGGAAGACGCCTTTCGTCAACCGGGAAATGAGTCTGGAACTGGACTGCGGTTTCGACTCGCTGGAGCGAGTGGAGTTTCTTTCCAATGTCCAGGACACCTTTCAGATACAGATCGCCGATGAGGAGGCGACCGAGATCTATACCGTCGTAGAACTCGTAGCCGTCGTCGAGAAGGCGATGGGGGGGAAGACTTCCGGCCGGAAGGATACCCCTGGGGTGTCCTGGAGAGAAATTCTCAAGGCCCCGCTCCAACCGGCAGACCAGGAGCAGGTGACTCGGGTTTTGAGGAGACGCCCCTTTGTCGAACTCATCTACTACTTGATGAGTAAGGCACTTTGGATTCTTTCAAAGATCTTGCTCCGTCTCAAGATTGAAGGACGGGAGAACCTGCCCAAGGAATACCCGTTCATAATCTGCCCCAACCACCTCAGCTTTCTGGACGGCTTTGTTTGTAACGCCGCGCTGCCTTTGAGGACCATCAGGCGTCTCTTTTTTTTGGGCTATAGTGATTACTTCAGCCGTGGTCTGATGTCTTTTCTTGGCAGCCTCATCAAGGTGATTCCGGTCGATTCCGACCGCTATCTGCGTCAAGCCTTGCGCCTGGGGGCTCATGGCCTGAGCGAGAACTTGATTTTGTGTGTTTTTCCCGAAGGAGAGCGAGCCATAGACGGACGCCTCAAACCGTTCCGCAAAGGCCCGTCCATCTTGGCAACGGAGTTGGGGGTTCCCGTCGTTCCGGTCGGCATCCAGGGCACCTATGAGGCTTGGCCCCGGGGATCCTCAAGGATTCGTCTTCGGCCCGTCACCGTCCGCTTCGGTCCACCACTTCGGCCAGACGGCGAATCACCCAGCGCCTTCAACGAGAGGCTGCAGGTCGCGGTCGAAGCATTGGTTTGCGCCAGCCGAGGGAGCTAGAATCAGAACATGGCGACTCGTTCCACAATGGCGCCGCCTCGAGCGGAATTTCACCAACTGGAGACCCTCTGGTTTCAGATCTCCGGAACCTTGTGCAATCTGCGCTGTGCCCACTGCTTCATCAGTTGTGCTCCCGACAACCACTCGCTGGAGCTCATGGACACGGAACAGGTCTTCGCTTACCTGGATGAAGCCAGACGACTGGGAGTCAAAGAGATCTATTACACCGGCGGAGAACCTTTTGTTCACCGCGATCTGATGCGGATTCTGGAACGCACGCTCCGTGATTTCCCCACCTCCGTCCTCACCAATGGGCTGCTCATTAACGAGAAACGGGCCGATGAACTGGGCCGGATGGCCCTGAATTCCCGTTACTCATTGGAAATTCGCATCAGCCTGGATGATTTCGACGAGCAACGTAACAACGCTGTCCGTGGGAAAGGCACGTATCGGAAAGTCCTGTCGGTCTATAAGAGACTGTACAAGAGGGGTTTTCTGCCTATCCTTACGGTGACCGAAATCCGCAGCTACCTGCACCCTCGAGAGAGCGACATCGGACAGTACCAGAAGTACGTGGATCTGCTGAAATCGGTCGGAGTGGACCGACCACGTATCAAAGTCATTCCGGTTTTCGAAATGGGAATGCTGCCGGCTCCCGAACGGCCGCAGTATGTTTCTCCCGAGATGATGCAACATTTCGATCACTCGCTGCTCCAGTGTTCGGCATCTCGAATCGTGGCCGACGGAGGCGTTTACGCCTGTCCCATCCTGGTGGGGGAGAGCCAGGCGCTGATGAGCCGCGAATCGGTGGAAGAGGCCATGCGACCTTGCGACCTCTATCACACCGCCTGCACGACCTGCTATTTCACTGGAATGACCTGTAAGAACTATTGACGAAACGAGCCCGCATCTCTCATCAGCCGTCTCCCGCGGCGCCGGGTTCATCAGCGCTGACTGGGTTGCCCGCCCTCGGCGCTCCTCGGCCCACCGTCGGGTACGAGGGCGGAGCGCTTGGCCGTAACGGCGCCACAATCCTCATGTGACATGGTGGCCAAACGGCCGCCGGACTGCCCGGCCGGCCCCAGGCCGAGTGCTCAATTCGAGAACTCGAGCAACTGAAAGTTGCGGATCGAAAACGGAAAGAATGGAATCACCAGCCAGACTAGCGGGAAACCAGTGGAACAGGACCGAGACCTACGGCAGAATTGCCCTCTTTGGCGGGGTCTACAACAACTATCTCGCCCTCGACCGCCTTCTGAAGAAGTGTGAGCAGAGGGGAGTCGACGCCATTTTCTGTCTGGGAGACATGGGAGGATTCGGGCCTTACCCCGATCGCTGCTTCCCCTATCTCCGGGATGGGCGCGTCTTGAGCATTGCCGGTAATTACGATGTCTCCATTGCGGCAAGACGGGAAGACTGTGGATGCGGCTACACGGACCCTCGGGACAACCATTTCGCAAAACTCAGTTATGACTACACGTTCCGCAACATCTCTGACGAAAACAGGGAATGGCTGGGATCGTTGCCTCGCCTGGCCCGGTTTAGGCTGGGGTCGTTCAGGATTTATCTCTGCCACGGGTCCCCCCGGCAGACGAATGAGTTTCTGTGGGAAAGCGCCTCACCAGACCATCTCCTCTGGAAGTTCACACAAGATCTCGAAGCGGATGTGATCTGTTGCACGCACACGGGAATCAAATGGCACAGAGCGCTAGCTGAGAACCGCCATTTCGTCAACGTGGGCGTCATTGGACGTCCTGAGAACGACGGCGCCACCCACGTCTGGTTTACGCTTCTCGAGTGCGGCGGCGACGGTCTTCGATGTGAGTTCGTTCCGCTCGAGTACGATTACCGGAAGCTGGCCCGGGAAATGGAAAAGGAGGACCTCCCCCGGGAGTTCATCGAGACTGTCCTGACGGGCTGGTGGACGACCTGCCTGGAGGTGATGCCCGGCAAAGAGCGCCTGCGAGGCAAGTATTAACGAGTTTCCATCCCAAAGCTTTCACCTGCTTTGAGCGATTCTGGCGGATGGGAAGCGCCAAGATGTTGTGTTCCTGCGGGTTGCGGAGACCGCAGGCATACCCGCCGCGGTATGTCGAGGATCGACAAGACCCGCGGGGCGCAACAGATTGGTGCTTACCGCCGTCGACAATCGCTCAATTCAGGTTTCAGATAGTTGCGGGAAATGCTTAGCGATATGAGTGGCACCTTGGGCGCCTGGGACGTGAGTGCAACCGACCTTGCCCAAGGCCGGAGGGCCGACACAAAGGCGCTGATGGCAACCCGGTCGTCACGGCAATGGCCACTCGGGGTATGAGGTTGCTCGCTACTTGTATTTACTGTAGTAACGGGGACTTCTCAGAGGGTGTCTCCGGGCGCCGAAGGTGGAGCACGACGTGAAGGATCTGGCGCAGCTGAGAGAAGAACTGGCGCAGTTGGACCGGCGCATTCTGGAGCTGGTGGCGGAGCGCCAGAAGCGGGCGGAGAAGGTGGGTGAAATCAAGCAGACCTCCGGGCTCGACACTCGCGACTTTACTCAGGAGAAGGAAGTGGTGGAGCGATCGCGGCGAATCGCCGATGATCTCGGCCTCCCTCCGCGTGTTGCCGAGCAGCTGATGCGTCTGCTCATTCGCCTCGCCTTGACCACGCAGGAGCGACAACGGGTCATCCACCAGGCCGGAGGCAGCGGCCGGAGGGTTCTCGTCATTGGAGGCGCGGGCCAAATGGGTCGCTGGTTCGTTCGCTTCCTGGCTTCTCAGGGATTTGAAGTGGAAGTGGCTGACCCTTCAATGCCCATCCCGGGCTTCGTCCATCTCTCCGACTGGCGGCAGTCGGAACTGGATCAAGATGTGATTGTCATCGCCACGCCTGTACGAGTGACGCGGGAGATTCTAGTCGAACTGGCGCGACGACGCCCCCAGGGTCTTGTCTTCGACATCAGCTCGCTCAAGAGTTCGCTCCGTGACGGCCTTCGCCAACTGGTTCAGGCAGGAGTTCGGGTAACCTCTCTCCACCCCATGTTTGGGCCGGACACGGAGCTGCTGTCGGGACGGCACATCATCTTTGTCGACGTGGGTGTCCCCGAGGCCACGCAGGAGGCTGCCCGGCTTTTCGCTTCCACCATGGCCCGGCAGGTGGCTATGGAACTCGAGGATCACGATCGGCTCATTGCCTATGTGCTGGGGCTCTCACACGCCTTGAACATTGCCTTTTTCACGGCTCTGGCGGAAAGCGGCGAAGCTGCACCCCGGCTGGCCCGCCTTTCCAGTACCACTTTTGACTCGCAGCTGGCTGTAGCCGCCAGCGTGGCTGCCGAGAACCCTCACCTCTACTTCGAAATTCAGTCCCTGAATGATTACGGCACCGAATCCCTCTCAGCCCTCCTCTACGCCGTCGAGCGCCTGCGCTCGGTGGTGCGTGCGGGAGACGAAGACGCCTTCGTGGCCCTGATGGAAAAGGGTCGAGCCTACCTCTCCTCCCGGCAGAGCTGATCGTTCCAGATAAAACCTCTTCCTGTCCCGGCTCCTCGTTCAGTTGGCCGGCAGAAACGTGTTGAACACGCTGCGGCATTCCTTGGCGGCCCATCTGCCGGAGAGCGGTCACGACATCACACGGCTGCTGAAGGACCCGACCACCAAGCGATACTCGGGTTTCTCCCTTCGATCGGGGAGCGAGACGCCCCAAATCCAGCCCGCACTCGAGATCGACGTTACCTCAGGCCGAGGCTGGTACCATGGCTCCTCGATCGATGACGTCAACAAGATGCTCGGGAAGCTCCGGCAGTTCTTCTCACGCCATGGCCTAACAATTGCTTGCAGTTGACTGCCTACAGCCTACGCTCGTGCCTCGCTCCCGCTTCCGGCAGCAGCTGAAGCTTGGCGTTAGGCTCACAGAGACGCTTCGTGGGGCGGTGGTTACGATTGTTTGTGATGTCTCTGCCCCGATGGCTATACTGATGTGATGGTAATATTGACTGGAGGGAGGTGGTTAATGCCACGTATCTACAATACCTACAAGGCCGTCCTACATGGTGACCAAGTAGAGTGGATTGATTCTCCGCCGGAGCAGAGCGGTCCCACACCTGTACAAATCACCTTGCTGGAGGGCGCTGGCTCTCGGACCGCCCGAGACCGGGGTAGTGCCATGGCAGAGCTGCTGGATGCGCTGGCCCGTGGTGGTGGACTGTCAGGCGTACAGGATCCTGTGGCGTGGCAGCAGCGGGTGCGGCAGGATCGTCCCTTACCACACCGTGAGACTTGATGTTGCTCGACAGCAATATCGTCATCTATGCAGCCAAGCCGGAACACGGTGTGCTGCGCGAATTTATCGCCGAACGCGGTCCGGCAGTCTCCGTTGTCAACTATATCGAGGTACTCGGTTACCACCGCCTGCGGGAGGTGGAGCGTGGGTTGCTGGAGGAATTCTTTCGAGCAGCAGAAGTCCTGCCACTCACGGAGGCCATAGTAGAGCGTGCGGTTCAGCTGCGCCAGCAACGTAGCATCAGCCTGGGCGACGCCATCCTAGCTGCTACCGCATTAGTACATAGTCTCACGCTGGTCACTCACAACACCGATGATTTCAACTGGATCGCCAAGTTACGACTTCACGGCCCGCTCGGGGAGGGAGCCTAACAAGCAG
>JBHHYX010000214.1:0-8942 GCA_046757765.1 Acidobacteriota bacterium
CAACACTCCGACCGGATTCTTCCAGTTGCGGCCCCGGTGACCCCTGGTACTGTTCCTGCTATAGTTGAAATGGGGGGATCTTATCTTGTCGGGGTTGAGAGTCTGCCTGTTTGGTTCTCCGCGAATCGAGTGCGACGGCCGGCCAGTCCACATCGACCGGCGGAAAGCGATCGCGCTGCTGGCTCACCTGGCAGTCACCGAGTTGGAGGAAAGGCGCTATGCTCTGGCCGCCCTCCTTTGGCCCGCCCAGGATCGCCAGCGCGCCCTCTCTTCGCTGCGGCGCGCGCTCAGATCTCTCACCGAAGCCTTCCAGGGACGCTTTTTGACTGCCAACCGGAAGGTCCTCGCTCTGGAGCGAGACAAGCGGGTTTGGGTCGATGTGCGCCAATTCGAATCCTTGTTGAAGCAGTGCCCATCTGGTGCTGATGAGGCGGATGGGGAAAGCCGCCGGACTTCTTTGGCAACGCTGGCGCAGGCGGTGGACCTCTATGGGGGCCATTTTCTCGCCGATTTCACACTTTCGGACAGTGAAGCTTTCGACGAGTGGCAGTTTCTGCAGGGCGAGCGCTACCGTCGCAGTTTGGTTAAGGCGCTGGAGGGGCTGGTTTCCGGGCACCAGGCACTCGGCGATCTGGAGCAGGCGATCGACTATGCCCGGCGCTGGCTGGCGCTGGACCCCCTGGTGGAGGAAGCCCACCGCCGCCTGATGCGACTGTACGCCGAGGCTGGCGAACGCTCCCAGCTGCGGCGCCAGTACGAAAGATGCGTGGCGGTCCTGAAAGAGCAGCTTGACGTCTCTCCCGAAGCGAAGACAGAAGAGCTCTACCGAGCTCTTCGGGAGGGCAGGCAAGGGGCGCCGGGTGGCGGCCCTGAGACCGGAACCGGCAGGCCCAGCCGGCCCTTCTCTCACAACCTGCCCGATTCGCCCACTCCTTTCGTCGGCCGCGAGTCGGAACTGGACTGGATCCGGGAATGCCTCGAGGACCCCGATTGCCGGTTGTTGACGGTCGTGGGTCCGGGAGGAATGGGAAAGACACGATTGGCGCTGGAGGCGGCGCGAAGGGAAATCGGGCCCGGTTGGGACGGGATCTACTTCGTTCCTCTGGCCGCCTCGGCGCCCGATCTGGTGGTGGCGGCCATCGGGGAGCGCCTGGGTCTGACCTTCAACCCCCAGGGAGACCCGGAACGGCAACTCCTCAACCACTTGCACAAATCCAAAATTCTCTTGCTGCTGGACAACTTCGAACACCTTGTGGAGAAAGGCGGGCTGGTGGCGGCGATTCTGAAGGAAACCCGGTACATCAAGGTGATGATCACCAGCCGCGAACGCCTCAGTCTGGAGGGAGAATGGCTGCTCGAAATCGAGGGGCTGAGTGTGCCGCGAGAGCAGGATTCTGAAAATGCCGAGAACTACAGCGCCGTCCAGCTGTTTTTACAGGCGGCCCACAGGGTTCGAGCAAGCTTTGCCCTTTCCCCAGCCGAGAAACCGGCCGTGATTCGCATCTGCAGGCTGGTGGGCGGCATGCCACTCGGAATCGAGCTGTCGGCGTCCTGGTTGAGACTCATTTCCTGCCAGGAGATCGGCCGGGAAATCCAACGCAACCTCGACTTTCTTTCCACCGGCTTCCGGGATCTTCCCGAACGCCACCGCAGTTTGAGGGGAGTGTTCATCTCTTCGATCGGACTTCTGTCCCGGAACGATCGTGACGTTTTCCGCGGTCTATCCGTTTTTCGAGGGGGATTCGACCAGCAGGCGGCATTGCGGGTGACGGGAGCCTCGCCAGCATCCCTTCTGAATCTGGCGGATAAGTCCCTATTAAGCCGGAGCGCTTCGGGTCGCTACGAGATGCATGAACTGCTGCGGCAGTTTGCGCTGGAGTCTCTGAGCGAACACACTGAGGCGTGGAGGACGGTCAAACGCGCCCATTGTCAGTACTACCTGGAGCTTCTGGCTGAGCATGGCAAGCGCTTGAAGGGAGAGAAGCAGCAGAGGGCACTGGAGGGGATTCGGCGCGAGATCGACAACATCCGCGCCGGCTGGCGCTGGGCGGCGGAACAGGGGATGGCCGAAATCCTCGAAGAGGGTCTGGAAGGTCTCTACCAATTCTACATCCTGGCTGGCTGGCTGGTGGAAGGAGAGGAGTTGCTCGACTCGGCTGTGGGGGCGATTTCCGGAGCGCGTCCACCTCTCAGCCGAGCCAAAGCCGCCGCCCGTCAGGGTCGATTTTGTAGTCTTCTCGGCAACTACGAAAAAGCCAGGATACTGCTGCAAGAGAGCCTGGCCATCTTTCGGGCCTCCCAGGTGGAACCGGAAATTGCTTTGACGCTCTCCCAATTGGGCCAGGTCCTTCACCACGTGGGAGAGTTCGCCACAGCCCGGAAGCTGGCCGAAGAAAGCGTCGCCCTTTTTCGGAAAACTGGAGACCGCCATGGGACGGCCATTGCACTGAGTCAGCTGGGAACGATAGCGGGCGCCATGGGGGAGTATGGAAAAACGAGACTCCTCATGAACGAGAGCCTGGTCATTTTCGAACAACTTGGCGACCAGATCGGCCTCGCCCGCTGCTTGAACAATCTGGGCAACGTCGCTTACTTGTCGGGGTATCCTCTGGAGGCGATACGACTCTTCCAGGAAGCGCTTGACATCTTCAGGAATCTTGACGTCCTGAGTGGAATGGCCAGCTGCATCAGTAACCTGGGCATGGTCTATGAAGAGCTGGAAGAGCACGAGAAGGCAAAGGAGTACTCCCAGCAAGGCCTGGAACTCTTCAAAGAGATCGGCTACGAGACCAGAGGAGGAGATGTCCGGACAGGGCCTGCGGGAGCTCTTGAAAACCTGGGCCGAGCCACGTTCGGGCTGGAGCAATACGAGGAGTCGAGGCGATATTTCCTGGGCGCCCTGAAAGTGGCTTCCGAAATCAAAGCGATTCCGCAGGCGCTCATCGCTTTCATCGGACTGGCCCGGTTGCTGGCCCAACAGGGAGACGATAGAAAGGCTTATGAGCTGCTTGTCTTCGTCCACCACCATCCCAAGGCCAACGACGAAGCCAGGATCAAGGCCCAGGAGGTGCTGAGCCAGGTGAAGGCGCGCCTGCCGGCTGGCGAGTGCAGGGAAGCCGAAAAGCAGGGACGCAAACAGAACCTCCGGGCGCTGGCCCAGGAAATGCTCAGAGACCCCGGCACACGTCAGCTTTCAGCCTGATCGAACCGGGTCGCCCCTAGCCCGCATTATTCACCAACTGTCTACTGCAGCGGCGAAATCATCCGGGCTGGCAGCGTTACACCCGGTCGGCCTCCTCGACGTACTGCACGAGTACGAGTGCGGGGGCCTCCCTCGCAAGCCTTGCCAGTCCGGCGCCCTTAGAGCCCGCTTCGTGACGAAAGCCGGTGAATAATCCGGGCTAAGCGGGGAGGGGGGACACAAAGGCGAAGAACGTGATCTAGCGCCGCCCGGCAGGGAGAACGTTGTTCTTGCCCTCAGTGATGACAAGGAATTGGTTGAGGGGGAGATCCTGGAAGGTCTGCACCCGCCCGAGGGGCCAGCGTACGCGCAGCTCTTCCACCCGATCGGCGCTTCCCAGGCCAAAATGAACTCGCAGGTCGTTGTGGGAGAGATAGCTGCCTCCACTGCGCACCTCCCGGACCTGCATGCCGTGCTTGGTCCTGATGCTGACACGGGATCCAATAGCGTCCCGATTGCTCTGCCTTCCGATCAGGCGGAGGGTCAACCAGTGATGGACCGGCGGGGTCTGGTTTTGAAGCAGCGTCGGCCGATCGTTGAGATTGGTGACCAGAACATCAATATCTCCGTCGTTGTCATAGTCCCCAAAGGCCGCGCCCCGGCTCGACTTGGGCGTCTGCGAACCGGCGCCGGCCAAGGCGTTGACTTCCTCGAAGGTCTCATCGCCCCGATTGCGGTAGACCTGATTGGGCTGAAGGTAACGCGTATTGAGCGAGGAGCCCTCCACTTGCGGGTAGACATGTCCGTTGGCGATAAAAAGATCCAGAAAGCCGTCGTTGTCCAGATCCACAAAACCCGCTCCCCAACCCAGGTAGGGCATGGAAGACGCTTTCAAACGACCCGGAGTGGTGCCGTCCAGAAACATCCGTTGGCCGTAGTTGACGTAAAGCGTGTTGCTGTCCTCGGAGAAGTTGGTGACCAGGAGATCCAGGGACCCGTCATTGTTGAAATCGCCCGCCGCGGCTCCCATGCCCGCCTGAGCGCGCGCATCTTCGCTCAAGGCCACTCCGGCGGAAAGTCCCACCTCAGTGAAATGTCCGTCCCGCTGGTTCATAAAGAGCAGGTTGGGCATGGAATCGTTGGCGACGTAGATGTCCAACCAGCCATCATTGTCCAGGTCAGTGAACAAGACCCCAAAACCGTAAGAGTCGGGATCGGTTATCCCGGCTGCGCGGGTGGCGTCTTCAAAGCTTCCGTCTCCCCTATTTCGATAGAGCGCGTCGGGTTGACCAGTCAGCAGCAACGGCCCACAGAAGACCTCAATCCCCATGTAGTTGCACGTGGATGACTCGCCTCTGGCTGGAATGGTCCCATCAAAACGGAGGAAGTTGGCGACATAGAGATCGAGCTCGCCGTCGCGGTCGTAGTCTCCGAAGGCACAGCCGGTGCTCCAGCGTGTGTCACCCACGCCGGCGCTCTCGGTGGCATCGGAAAACGTCCCGTCACCACTGTTGTGCAACAGCAGATTGGGTCCGAAAGCGGTCACATAGAGATCCTGGAAGCCGTCATTGTCGTAGTCGCCCGCGCAAACCCCCATTCCCCAACCGGTTTGACTCAGCCCGGCGGCCCGGGAAACGTCGGAGAATCTACCGTCACCACCGTTGCGATAGAGGAATGCCAGCCGATCGCCACCTCTCTTGAAGTGCTCCAGGGTGGAGCCATTGACAATGAAAAGGTCCAGGTCTCCGTCATTGTCGTAGTCCAGAAAAGCGGCGCCGTTTCCGTCTGCCTCCAGGATGAAGTCTTTCTGCTTTCCCCCACACACGTTCAAGAGCTTGACGCCCGCTTCTGCCGCGACATCGACGAGACGCAGGGAGGGGGCAGGGTCACCGCTCGAGCCCCTCGCCCCCGCAGCCAGCAGGAGCAAAGATGACAAGGCAGAGAAACCCAGTACGGGTAATCGTCTCAGAGGTCTCGCGAACGACCTGTCCCGGATAGGCGCCCCCAGGCTGAAAAAGGTTCTATTGGCGGATCCATCACGACCCTCCCTGGCCGCGCTGGTCTGGCCCGCATTTTCCACATCCATTCTACTGCAGAACCGAGATCATCCTCGCCGGCAGCGTTGCCCGTCCCCGGTCTCCTCGACGGAGTGCACGACTACGTCTCCGGGGACGTCAGTTGCAACGCCCTCTCAGCGCACCGCTTCGGTTCCCGGCTACGAGTAGCGAGCGACCTCAGACCGCCGAGAAGGAGGCACACGAAGAGACCACGAAAACGGAGCCGGGAGCGTCAGCCACCGGAGAGCAACGACAGGTTTGGAGCTTGAATCTTGGGCCTTGGGATTTGTTTGAGATTTGGCCCCTTGGTCCTTGCAACTTCTAGTTCCCATCCCAAACGATAAACTATTATTTAACAACTATTTAACAGTTTTGGGATGGGAACTAGCCTAGGGCTTCTTCAAAAGCGATTGGTAGTTGAGGAGAAAATCTTTTCGTTGCGGGTCCAGGCGCACGGCGGCTTCATACTCCACCAGGGCATCCCGGCGCCGTCCCAAGAGAAAATAAATGTTGCCGAGCAGGTTGCGCAACTCGGCGTCCCCCGGCCTCACCGACCGAGCCTTCTCGGCGTAGCCTCCGGCTTTGACCGCTTCGCCGATCTGGTACCAGTACTCGGCCATCAAACGGAGAAGATCGTAGGCTTCGGGCTGAGCTTCCTCCATTGCAGTCAGGTGCGGGTACGCTTCTTGCCACCGCCTGGAGGAGATCAAGATCCGGGCCAGATACTTATGAGCCACCCAGTTTCTCGAGTCCTCTCCAAGCGCCTTGGAAAACAATCTCCGGGCTTCGTCCACCTGGCTCTGCTGGAGTTTTTCCAGCCCCTGACGAACCAGCGCGTCGGCCCTTTTCGTCCCCTCGTTGTGCTGGAATTGGGTAAGTTGAGCTTTCCTGAACTTCTCCAGGTAGGCACGGCTTCTTGTAGAATCCCCCATTCTCCGGTAGGCGCGAGCTAGAGCATTGTAAACGGGCGGATAACGCTCCCCGGTCCGCTCAATCTGATTCAGATAGACAAGAGCGGATTCAGTGTCATTGGCTTGCAGAGAGACCAGCCCGAGATGATAAAGAACCTCCTGGTTGCCCGGCTGCAGATCGAGAGCCCTTTGGAAAAAGGTCTTCGACTCTGCCAGGTGACCCTCCTTCCAGTGCGCCATTCCCAGACCGAAGTTGGCCGGAAACCGCTGAGAAGGAGTGGCAAGTGCTTCTTGAAACATCTGGCGTGCCTCTTCCCACGCTCCCTTCTCCAGCAGGATCTGGCCCTTCCGAAGGGTCACGGCGGCGTCGTCTGGCTGGACGGAAGCGTATCGATCCAGAACTTTCAAGGATTTCTCCAACTTGCCCAGCCGGAAATAGAGATCGGCCAGCAGGGACAGTTCTTTCGGCTCGAGCTTGGACAGGTAGGAGGCCTCCTCGACTCTATCCAGCGCCTCTGCGGCTGAGATCCTGCTCCCCAGCCTGTAGAGGACTTCGGCATAAAGAACGGCGTACTCGGGCCGGGCCGGACCCCGCTGGATCGCCTCTCTCAACTCGGCCCCGGCCTGCCTGAGCTGGCCCGTCTCAATCAGAGCCAGGGCCGAGTAAAAAAAGGGTTCGGGCAGGTTGGGGTGGTCTTCTTTAATTTGCCCTAACAGGAGAAGAGCTTCGGCGTAGCGCTTGTCCCGAATCAGCTCCTGACCACGATCCAGCCGCTCATCTCGCTGCGCTGCCCAAGGCGCGGCACCGGGGGCATTCAGGCAGCCCAAGAGCGGCAACAGAACGAAGACAGCCCGCAGCCGCCAGCCCTCTCCGCAGCCGGCCCCCCCCAACCCCATCACCGTCGCCAATCTTCCTGTTAAACTCATGCCTTGTTGGGATCACCCACCCTTGACCGCAAGCCTCAACGGCTGAGGCCGGCCAGGCCGCGCTCCTCGTCAACGAGGATATGCTGGTTGGCCTTCACTTCCCGCAGAGTCTGCACCTTGCCCGATGGCCACTTGATCACGAGCCGATCGACCCGTTGAGAATCGCCCAACCCGAAATGGAGGAGCTTCTGGCAGCTGCCAAGAAAGCTGGATCCAGCATGGAGCTCCTGGGTTTGCCGGCTCGAATCGGTGATGAGCACGACCCGGGCGCCGATGCCGTCGCGGTTGGAGAAACGACCTCTCAGCTCAACCTGCAAGTAGTTGGACCGTGGGGACAGGTCGTTGCGAAGCAAATCCACCCGAGCATCCATATTCGAGACGGCAATGTCCAGATCCCCATCCCGGTCCCAGTCCAGCAGCACGGCCCCCCGACTCGATTTCACCACGGCCAGTCCGGGCCCCAGTTTGGAACCGATATCCTCAAATTGTTTGTTTCCCAGGTTTCTGAACAATTGATTGGGCTGCGCATAGTCACTGCCCAGGCCATACTTCTGGACTTCAGGGTAGATGTGTCCATTGGCAGAGAAGAGATCTGGTCGTCCGTCGTTGTCGAAATCCGCGAAGAGCGTGCCAAACCCCAGAAAACGAAAGGTATTCTGGGCTATCCTGGAACTGAAGGTGACATCCTGAAAGTAGGATTTCCCACTGTTTTGATAAAGGACATTGTAGTCATCGGAAAAGTTGGTGGAGTAGAGGTCGGGGTTCCCGTCGCCGTCGAAATCACCGATGTCGACTCCCATGTTGGACTGGGCGCGCCCTTCCTGATTGTAGGCCAACCCCATCAACAGGGCCATCTCCGTAAAGGTCCCGTCGCCGTTGTTGCGCCAGAGAAAATTGGGCACGCTGTCGTTGGCCACAAAGATGTCCAGATCCCCATCCTCGTCCAAGTCGCTCCAGATGGGCTGAAAACCGTACGACCTTTCGGCCTTGTCGACCCCCGAGGAAACAGAGACATCGGTGAAGCGGCCCTTGCCGTCGTTACGGAAGAGAGTATCCTGGGCCGCCGGAAGTCCCCGAGGTCCACAGGCGACCGTCACTCCCCGGTAGGAGCAAAAACGAGGGTCACCGCCCGGATGTTCAAAATCAAAGTCGACGTAGCTGGCCACGTAAAGGTCGAGATCTCCGTCCCCGTCATAGTCGCCGAAAGCCGCTCCGGTGCTCCATCCCCCCACCAGTACTCCTGCTGCCCGCGCGATCTCGGTGAAGGTGCCGTCACCATTGTTGCGGTAAAAGGCGTTGGCCCCGAAATTGGCGACGTACAGATCCCCGTCACCGTCGTTGTCAAAGTCAGCGGCGGCGCAGCCCATGCCCCAACCGTGTTCCTTCAGACCCGCCTGCCGGGTCCTGTCCGCGAAGGTTCCGTCGTGGTTATTGCGGTAAAGGCGGTTACTGGGTCCCTTGTGATGCCTCCATGGATCGAGAGAGTTGCCGTTGACAAAGAAAAGGTCGGGCCAGTTGTCGAGATCAGAGTCGATCACGCAAATACCCCCGCCCATTGTTTCGATCAGGAACTTCTTGCCCAGGTCGCCCGAGACCAGACTGAATTGAATACCTGCCTGAGCCGCGACCTCAGAGAACTTCCACGCCGCCTCGGCTGTTTGGACCGCCACAACTCCAACCGTCAACAAGCCGAGGAGAAAACCTGGAAGTCTCGCCGTCCCTCTCCACATAGCAGAAAGTTAACGTGTTCAACAGACACTTTTCAACCTGAGCTGATGCGATTCTGTGCCATCAGCGCCCAGATGGCGTGCTCTAGCCCGGACTATTCACCAGCTTTCTGCTGCGGCGCCGTTATCATCCGCGCTG
>JBHHYX010000215.1:0-8940 GCA_046757765.1 Acidobacteriota bacterium
CTGAATTGAGCGATTGTCGCCGGCGGTAAGCACCAATCTGTTGCGCCCCGCGGGTCTTGTCGATCCTCGACATACCGCAGCGAGTATGCCTGCGGTCTCCGCAACCCGCAGGCGGGAACACAACATCTTGGTCGACTCCCAAAGACTTGGCTCAGATTTACAGATGACCAGGGACTCCAGTTGGGGACGGAGCGCTTTTCGTCTCGGGCCGTACAGGTACCCGTTCACGTAGCCGTACCCGGCATTCTCCTGGCCGACACAAGCTCTTCGAGTTGGGCGTCCCAGCGTCTACGAGTACGTGGTACGGGTACAACTCCAGTTGGGGAGGAGGATTCCAGCTGCTTGTGGGTATGTCGCGTTGGCACCGGCCAAAGCTAACCAAAAATATTTGAAATTTCGATTCCCCGGGTTGAGCGATTCTGCCGCCAGGTCACTGAACCCGAACGCCAGTGAGTGGCCATCCGGATTGGGCCGGGCGCTGACGCTTCGGTTCAGTTTACAGGGCAGGGGCAACGGCGCGCACGTCGTCAGTGCCACCCATCTGAGAGCAAGATTCTCAGAATTCGGCGGCAAGCAGCTAAAGCCCTCGCTCGTGCATCGGCAAGATCCGCGGGTGGCCCACTGCCTGGCGCCTGCCGGGGGCGAGAATCGCTCAATTGGCGTCCAGATAGAAGAGGATCTCTTCGAGTTGCTGGTGGGATTGAGCGGCCTCTGCCCAACGCCCCTCCCGGGTCGCCTCCCCAATCCGCTCCATCAGGTCAACGATCTCATCTCGATCCTCTTTCGGGGCGCTCGCCAGGATCGTGTTGGCGCGCTCGAATGTGTCCTGGTAACCGGCCGGCGGACCTCCATTTCCGTTGCCGGCGGCCTCTGTCTGGAGACCGTTTTTCGAATCCTGCCACAGCACCGCCACCCGGCTTTGCGACGCCTCCAGTTCTCTCGGGGTTGCGCGAGCCAGGGCATCTTCGACGACCGCGCGGATGGCCTTGCCGGAGGCCCTCTCCAAGGCCTGAACTTCCAGGATCCCGTCCAGATTCAAACGATAAGTCACCAGGATACCCCGATCATGGGCTTCTGGAATCTCATTCAAACCCTTGAAGAGAAAGTTGCCGATGCGAACATTCTTGAGCGCGTCCCGGCTTTCGCCCTGGTAGACTCTCACCGCCACGCTCTCCTGATCCGGCCAGATAGTATGAAACAACTTGGTCTGGGTGGCGGGAAGTTTGCTGTTTCGCCGAATGAGCGGAACAAACTCGTGGGGATAAGATTTTCCGTCCAGTTCTCCGACGGCGCTGGTGCCGAAGGTGTAGGGCGTCACATCGACCAGAACGGTTTCCACCTCGACGCCCATTTCGATGCCCGCCTGCAGAGCCGCCCCCAAGGCCACGCACAGCTCCGGGTCCACTTCGCCATGGGGTTCTTTTCCCAGCCTTTCGCGCAGCATTTCCGCTATTCTCGGGATGCGAGTCGAGCCGCCCACTAACAGGATCTTATCCAGCTGGCCGGGGGTAACTTTGGCGTCGTTGAGCGCTCGGCTGACGGCTTCCATCGTGCGCGACAGGCTCTCTTCGATCATCTCCTCAAACTGGAAGCGGGAAAGCTCGAAGACGAGATGTTGAGGCCGGCCTTGGACCTGAGCGATATGGTCTTCTCGGATTTGGGCCTGGGGCCGGCTCGAGAGCTGGATCTTGGCGGCTTCGGCAGCCCGTCTCAGGCGCGCCTGCAGGGCGCGGTCCTCTCCAACCTTGACCCCCAACTCCTCTTCGATGTGTCGATTGAGTTTTTCCACAATCCTGTCGTCGAAGTCGTCGCCTCCCAGTTGGTGATCGCCGGTCGAGGCGAGAACCTCCACCACTCCCGATTCCAGGCTCACCACGGAGACGTCAAAGGTTCCCCCGCCCAGATCGTAGACCAGGATGGTGCGTTTCCCCGGAGAGCCCTTCTCGTAGGCCAGGGCGGCGGCGGTCGGCTCATTGAGGATTCGAACCACTTCCAGACCAGCGATTTCGCCGGCCTCCCGAGTCGCCTGCCGCTGGGCATCGGTAAAATAAGCAGGCACGGTAATGACCGCTTTGGAGACAGGCCTCCCCAGCGCCTTTTCCGCCCGATCCTTCAGAGCCTTCAGGATGAAGGCCGAGATTTCGCGGGGCGAATAAGTCTCGGCCCCCATCGACACCCGCTGGCCCGAACCGATCTTCCGTTTGATGGAAACGACGGTTCGCTCGGGGGCAAGGACCTGTTGATTCCGAGCGGCGGCGCCCACCAGGATCCCCCCTTTCCCGTCCACCCCCACACAGGAGGGAACAATGCCGTCGTCGCCCAGCTCCAACACGCTGGGCTGCTTGTCAAAAACAAACGCCACCTCGGAATTGGTCGTTCCCAGGTCAATGCCGACAATGGGTGCACTCTTCATTCTTCTACTCCTTCCGATGCCGATTCACGGCCACTTCAGCGGGCCGAACCACTTCTTCGCCCCGCACAAAACCACTTTGAAACTCTTCCACCACGAATCCCTCTTCGAGGTCCGGCGCCGCCCGCACTTCCACAGCCGCCATGGTCCGGGGATCAAATGGCTTCCCCACCGTCTGGACCACTCGTATTCCAGATTGGGCCAGGGCCCGGTCGAAACGATCGATCGCCATCTCGTAGCCTTGAGCCAGCCCCTCGAAGGCGAGAGTCCCAGAGGCAACCGCGGCCCCACCTGGGGAGCAATTGAGGGAAGCCTTCCGTCCTCGCAGCAAAGCGTCGCGGACGTCCAGAAAAGGGATGAGGCAACGTCGCTCTGAAGCGAGGCGAGTCCGGGCCTCGAGAGAATCCAGGTCTTGGGAGCGGCGACGAAACAAATCCATCGAGGCCCGGTAATCCTCCTCGCTCTTCCGCAACTCCCGAAGGGCCTTGGACTGTTGACGGTTCTGCAACAGGATCGCCCGGCGCAGGGAGGCGAGCTCCGAGTAAAGGTTCACCAGCTCAGAGAAAGTTGTCTTCTCCTCTTCGAGGGGCGGGGGCACGTCGTCGGGGATCCTTGCCAGCCAGCGGGCGAAGTCTTCGATGACGCCAATCTTCCAGTCGCCTCGGGAGTCATCCATCCCCCACTCCTTCGGCCTCGAGCAGCTCTCGAAAACCGGGACGCCTTCTCCCGGGGGGGCGGGCCTCCACCAGCTCTTTCAAGGCGGTTTCAAAATCAGCACTCTTCAAGGTGCCCAGGATGGCCGTTTCGACTCTGCCGCGCCTATCCTTGAGGGCCTCATAGGCGGAGGTCACTTTCTCGAATCGCCCCGGGTGCCGGGCTGCGGGAAAGGCTTTGACGAGTTGAAGATAGCGCCTTCGGATCTGCTTTCCCGAAGCACCGGGAGAAAGTCCCAAAGCCAGATAGAGTGCAAGCATGGTTTTTCTCCCTTCCTTCTCCCTAATTCCAGTAGTGTTTACTATCCAACCCTGCTGGACCGATTCCTCCCCGACTTCTCTTCCGTCTTGATTTTCCGTTTCGGATACAACAGGATGAAGACCTCTCTGGAAAGCAACTCTTCCGAGCCCCGGCAGATCTGCGACAGCTTCTTCATCAGGCGGCGAAGCTCCGGGTCCAACCGCATCGCCTGGGCGAGCTGTCGCACGACCCAGTCCGGGGCGCCACGCGCACCGCTCTTGTCGATCAGGTTTTCAAGGTTTTCCACCATCTCCAACAGATCATCAAAGACGCCCAACCCATCCCCTTCACAAGGCACTTCATCTGGCAAGGGGCCAGCTGGAGAAGGGGGAAAGGGGTCCCGAGGAAGACCTCCATCGGCGAACCGGCACTCATCCAGAATCTCGAAACGGAAGCTATGGAGGGCTTCCCGAAGGGGACCTTCACCCACCTTTGGAGCCAGCCGAAATGCCGCCTCTCTCAAGCGTTTCAGCTCGATCTTGCCCGTTGTTTCGACCACCTCCCGGAAGCGCCTGGATCCGACGTCGAGCCGCCTCAATTGGCGCACGACGGCAAGATAGAAAAGCAGGAGCGGGTCCCAGCCATTGTTGCGAGTGTTCTTGAGCCGCCGCTCAATCTCCTTTTGAACCAGGCGGGTCTGCTCACAGTCCAGGAACAGGTCGAAGAGAGCGAACAGATCTTCCCCCTGGACGCTGGAGAACATCCGAGTCCACGAGGAGGACCAGATCCGAGCCACCCGGGGTTGCGAGAAGAGAAGACTCCAGTCGGCGTCGATGGGGCTCAGGAGTTGGACCATTTCCGCCGAGTCCAGGCGGTCAAGAAGGGTCTCCTTGCGGCGGAGCAACCGCTTGGCGGCACCCACAAGTTTTCGGCCTCCACCTCCCTTCACGCCTTCCAGGTCACAAATGAGAAGAGTCAGGCGTCTCAGCTGGTCGAAAGGCTCCAAGGGCCGAAGATTCTCCTTCAGCCCGGCGAGATCCGGAGCAGGCGCGGAAAGAAGCCCCAGGGCCAGCCGTTTGACCTGCAGAACCGGCTCCAGGCGCCGGCGGCCGAGCCTGGCCACCTTGCGGTAGTCCCGTTCGGCAAGCGCGTAGTTGCCCCTGGCGCGGCTCCGGTCGGCCGACCTCAAGCAACCGATGGCGCGCAGGTCGCGAACATGCTCGTCGTGGGGCGCCCGCCGTTCCGCCTCCTCGAGGGCGGCTTCGGCCTTCCTGTAGGCGTTCTTTGAGTCATACAGCTTGGCCAGTTCGAGAGGGGCTTCGGCCTCTTCCGGGAAGTGCTCCGCCATCGATTTCAGCGCCCTCTCCAGCTCGGATTTAGAGCCTCCCCGGGCGCGCAGCAGCGAGATCAAGAACCGATGGCCCTCCCGATTGTGGGGATCCAACTTCAAGCTGGCCCGCATCAGGTCGATGAAAAGCATCGAATCCCGACCGGAAGGCTGGTCGACCAGGGAGAAAAGCGTCTCCATCACACTCCGGTCGAGGCAGTTGGGGCAGGCTCCGCCGGAATGCCCCTCCCGGGCCAGAAACTCCAGCACTCGCGCGCGCGCCAAAGCCTGCTGGCGGGGGTCCGGAAACTCCGCTTTGAGAAGGGTCAGATACTCCGCCGCCCCCTCCACTTCCCAGTCGTCGTGAAACACCTCTTGGGTGAGCAACCTGATCTTGGCAGCGATCAGAGCGGCTTTCTCGGGCGGCAGCAGCCGATCGGCCAGATCGAGAAGCCAATCCAACGGAAGCTCATCTGAGCGCACGGCCTGAGCCAGGATCAACAACAGACCAACGCGAGCCTCCAGGGGATCCTCGGGATAGAGAGAGTCGGCCAAGGCGGAAACCAACTCCGGGAGCTTGTGGAAAAGCCCTTGCCGGACGCCGTCGGCAAGCTGTTTCGCCAGTTGCGGCGCTTCGGCGCCTGAGGACCAGAGGAGCCTTTCCAGGTCCTCCCCTTCCACCGGAAGAGCCCTGTCGCCCTTCCAGCTGCCCGCGTTCCTCAAAGCCTTCACCACCCCGGTCAGGATGAAGTCCTCCGGCAACATATCGAGACTCTTCGTCAAACCCTGGTCATCTTCACGGCAAAAGCAGGAGACCGCTTTGCAGAAGAGGCGCCAAGGTGAAAAAGGGGAGTTTCTGGAGATGGGCCGAAAAGATTCGACGGCGGCTTCCCAGTTGCCCTCATCCATTGCCGGAATCGCCTTCTCCACCACCTGGCCGTCGAGCCGCAAAGGGTGCTCCGGATCCAGTATTGAAAGAGCCTGAAAGCTGCGATCAACCACCACCCGGCTGGCAAGCCCCCGCTCGATGTGTGCCGACCGACCCCCCCTGGGTGAAAGAGCGGCATAGGTGCGAAGACCCTCGCCAATATCCAGACACCCCAGGTACTGGTCCAGATCCGCCTCGGTCAGAGAGCCGGGATCGATTACGCTCTTCCAGGAATCCGCCTCCCGGCGGACCACCGATGCCTCCTGCGTCATCCCTTTTTGATGAAACTGTCGACTGCGCAGCGAGTAGGCGCTGAAAAGCAAGAAACTGAGTTCCTGGGAGCCACCGTTACGACCCTTCGCTTCTCTCAGCAGCTCGAGCGCTCGGCGAGCATCCCCTTGGCTCAGCTTCTCCCGCCCGCCGCGGATGAGCTGGCCCAGGCTCATCCGCCTGGCCGCTTCCTGGGCGGCCCGCCGTCCCGTTGCTCTCTTCGTCCCTTTTCGCATCCGCACGCTCGTCCAGTCGACCTCTGTCGTCACACGGTGGCGATCACTCACCGCCTCACCAGCCTGCCCGTTTCACAATCGGTCAGGTTCAGGTGGAATCCGCCTCCCCGGTGTGGCGCCCCTCTCCAGGAAGGTTCAGCCAACCCGGCAAGAGACCGCTCGAGGGAAGACACCCCCACCAAGAGAAACTTACGCTTTGGAAGTCCGCCAGCTTTTTATTCACTCTACTCCATAGCGGTGACACCATCTTGCCCACCCTGTGGAGTCGGAGGTCGGGAGCCAGGGGAGCCAGTTCCCTCCCGCCAGACGCGGCGTCAAAGCCGAACTCGACTTGCCTTAGCTCATCAGGAACCCAAACCCGAGGATTCGCTCAATCTCGGGGAAGAGGCGGCGCAGGTAACAGGCGTGCTCCCGAACCGCCTTTTCCACACCCTCCCGGTCAGCTGATCTGGCGACGACAGAGCTCAAGGATTCCCTCCCCGTGAAGAATAGCGCCTTCGGCTTCCTGGGGGGTGCAAAGGATAAGAGCGGAGAAAGATGCAGCGCCCCTTTCCCGGCTGCCTTTCATTCGTCAACGGAGGGGCATCCAACCCATCGGGGCAACCGATGCCGCGACAGCCAGGAAACGGTGGGCTGCCACCCATCGCTTGCCTGGACGCTCTCCGAACGATTGCGCTGGAGGTCCATCCGGGGTAGAGATTGCGGTGCAGAGGGGAGGAGTTGCTCTGACCATTAAGAAGGGCCGGGAAAGGGAGGAGAAGCCCCCTGCCGCCAGGAGAACCTTTTTGCCTCGCTGCACCCGAGTGGTGTGCCTGCCGAGTCCGAATCGCTATCGGAATCGCTATCGGTCATCGCAATCGCGCCGGATTGCGTTGGCGGGGAGGAGGGCCGACACAAAGGCGATCATGGCCACCCGCTCATCCCTTCACAATGGCCTGGCGATCCGGCCAGTCATGAGCGGGTCGAGAGGCCGGAAGACTGGCCATTTTGGAGCGCCGGCCAGGAGACCTGCCGGTGCCCCCGGGACCGCGGGCGTCCCGCCCGCACAAGGAACAATCCCCTCAACGCCACCCCTCGCCCGCACAGCCGGATAGGCATTGAGGAGCCCCCCAACTTCGCTCTTCGCCCGCATTATTCATGAGCTGTCTACTCCATCGGCGAAATCATCCGTGCTGACTGCGTTGCGCTCGCTCGGCCTCCTCGACGTAGTGCACGAGTACGACTGCGGGGACCTCAGGGCTCGCGCAAGAATAACTTCACATTTTGGCATCTCATCTTCACACCATCTTCGGTCGCTCCTCAATCGCGAAATCCTCAACGTAGGCCCGGCTACGCCTGCGGTTCCGCTCAATCGTTCGCGGCCAAATCTGGTGTAAATCTGAGCGCCAACTCTGCGGATTTATTCTTGCGCAAACCCTCAGTCGCGACGCCTTGTCAGCACGGCGTCTTCGCCGCTTCGTAACGCAATCCCATGAATAATGCGGGTTAGCTCCCCGGGGAAAGGAGCCGCGCACTCTTCAACGGCAGCCCCACCCCTCACAGATCAGGAGGCGAGGAGGTCCTTGAGCGACTCTTCATAAAAGTACTGGTGGTCGAGATAGGCTCGCCAGACGCGCTCGCGGAAATCGGAAAACGCGGATGGATGGCGCTCGAAAAGCAACCTTCCCGAAAGAAATAGGACACTAGTACCTGAAATTCCTGCCTGAGCGAGAGGATGAATTGATTGGCCCTGCCGGTGGTGGAGACGGTAAGGGAAGGGTGAGATATCCGCTGCCAGGTCCGCTTGCTGTAGAGTTCCAGATGGACATCCCATCGCTTGGGGGCGTCCTGCTTCCAGACCCGACTCATTCAAATCGCAATGCCGATGCGGGATCCAGCCTGGCAGCTCGCCGGGCGGGAATGGCCGAAGCCAGGACTCCAGCCAGGAGGAGGGTCAGGCTGGCGGCGATGAACATCCCCGCATCCATCGTCCCGACACCGTACAACAGGCTGGAGAGTAACCTGGTCGAACCGAGGCTCACAAGGTTTCCGATCGCCAATCCTGCCAGCAGAAGGCCGATTCCCTGCCCCACGACGAGCCTGAAAACGTCCCGCGGCCTTGCTCCCAGGGCCATTCTCACTCCCATCTCTGGAGTCCGTTGGGTGACATTGAAAGCCAAGACACCATAGAGACCAATGCAAGAGAGCAAAAGGCCCGAGACGCCAAACAGGGCCATCAGCAGTCCCTGAAACCGGTCCCGGGCCACTGAGATCGACAGAGCCTCCTCCATGCTTTGAAGTCCAAACAGAGGTTGGCCCGGATCCAGCCGCTTCATCTCTTTCTTCACCTGAGCGGCAATGCCGAGAGGTTTTCCACCGGTCTTGATGACGAAATTGATCTGGCTGGAAGGGTGCTGCTGGAAAGGCACGTAGATCATGGGCCTGTGCTCGCTGCGTGGCCCACTTGTTCTGATTCCTTCAACCACTCCCACGATCGTTCGTTGCTTCCACAATTCAAGGCGATGTCCCAGTGCATCGGAGTGGGGCCACAGGCGTTCGGCAAGGTCCCGATCAATGATGGCTACGGGCAGGGAATGAAGAGAGTCGCTCTCCTGAAAAGGGCGTCCTCTCACGAGCCGGATGTCCAAGGTCTGGAATAGACCCGGAGTGACCGCTCGAAGCCGCGCGGACAACCGGCCCCCGGCCAGCGGAACCTGACCTCTCACTTCAAAGCTGACTGCGACGTCGCGGCGGAGACCACCCCGGGCAGGGCGCCGATGCGATTCACGGGAGGGATGAACTCCCATCACCGCAAAGAAGCCCGAGGTCACGCGCG
>JBHHYX010000216.1:0-8933 GCA_046757765.1 Acidobacteriota bacterium
CAAATGCGGTAATGGCAACCTGAATGGGCTCTCGGCGGTATGAGGTCGCTCGCTATGCCACTAGGGTGGCGGTAATCTTTAAAGTTGAGTCAAGTTGTACATGTGGACAACAGAGGACACCGTCACGCAACAAATAACCAACGGCTGGAGCGTGGGCCCCCACCGGGCTTGCCCCGGTGGAGCCAGGTTTGACAACTAGAAGTGGAACGTCGGACTTGGCCCCCACCGGGCCTGTCCCGGTGGAGGTGGGTTTGACAACTTCAGGAAGTGCTTGCTTGCGGGTTCGACGCCGCTCGAGATGGGTCCCGTCAAACCCGAGAACCACCGGCACAAGGCCGGTGGGGTTGGGAATCACGGCCAGGGAGAGCGCTGGTCGGTCTGAGGAAGAGCCTCGACGGGTATCGCCGTCGACTGCCAAGGCAACGCCATAATCACTGGTCAAACTCGCTCGGACGACTTCCCGCTCGAAAATGCTCTGCAACCGCTAGCTTCATAGCTGCTAGGGGCGACTCGGACAGCGGCCTGGACGCCGAGGGCAACGCCTACCTCACCGGGCATACCGACCTCTCAACGCGCGCCTGGGTGGAGGGGGCCGCATTTGGCCGGTCTGCTCCGTTTTCTGCTACAATCCCAGAACTTGATGAAACGCCTCTTTTTCCGCACTTCTTTGCTCTTGAGCCTTCTGATTCTATTCGCCAAACCGCTGGCCACCGAGGCCCGGGCTCAAATTCCTCCTCCTCGTTTCACCAAACGCTCGCTCCTCAACGGGATGGAAGTCTTTTTTCTTCCCGGCGGGGCCCGGCGATCGCACTTTGTCTTGATGGTCAAGAACGGCGCCGCCTTCGACCCAGTGGGCCGATGGGGAGCCACCTACCTGATGACCCGCATGATCCTGGAAAGGACCCAAAGACGGACGGGTCAACAGATTCGCCAGGATCTGGAGGCGATCGGGGCCAAGCTGCGATTTCAAGTCGGCTGGGACGCGGTGTTCTTTTATGGAAGCGCTCCCGGGGACAGAATTCAAGACGCGCTCAACATTCTATCCGAAGTCGTCGTTCGGCCCCGATTCGAGAAAGAGATCTTTGAAGAAGTGAGACAGGCTCTGGTTGAGGAGGTGGAGAATGAACTGCTGGAAACGGAAAACCGGACCCAAAGACTCTTCCTGCGCCAAGTCTTCCAGCACAACCCTTACGCCCACTCCGTCAAGGGAGACCCCGAAACACTCAAGAGCCTCCAACTCAACGATATCAGGATTCAGTATCGAAAGCTCTTCATGCCCAACCAGGCCCAGCTGGCACTGTACCAGAGCGGGGACCTCGATCGTCTTTTCCGGTCGATGGGACGCGAGTGGGGCTCCTGGGTGCGGCGAGAACCTGTGCCGTTCACCTTCCGACAGGCCGAACGGCCGGTCCGGACCCAGGTTGTCGTTTTCGACCACGCCTCCCGGGAAGCTCTTTTGCGGGCCGGCAACCTGGCGGTGAAAAAGGGTTCGCGGGAATTCTACGCGCTCAAGATTCTGGAGCAGTACTTGACCTTGCTGCTGCCCGAGTGGGCGAAGGATGTGGCCGCTCAGAAACAGATTCAAGCGTCTTTCAGGCTGGAAGCTCGAAAGATGCCCGGCTTTTTCCAGTTCAGTATTCAGGCTCCCGCCCCGCAGCTGATCGCTTACCTGCGCAGGTTCCGGGAAGTGATGCGCCGACTTCAGCAGGATGGCATTGACCCTGCCAGATACAGGGAGGCCAAGGAGCTGGCTTTCCTGGACTTCAAGAATTCCCTGGAGAGTCCTCCTTCGCGGTTGTTCGAGCTCTTGAAGGCCAATCTCTATGACTTGGGGATCAGTTATATCGCCAACTATGGCATCCTGATCGACAGAGTCCGCCTTCCCGTCTTTCAGGCCGTCCTGAGGAAGTTTTTTCAGCCCGATTCCTCCCTCATTGTGGTGGCCGGATCAGCCTCGGAACTGGCGACGCAGCTGGAAGCTTTCGGAGAAGTGGAAGTCTTGAAATAGACACACGGCTGGACTATACTGATTGCGGAAGTTCCCTTACTAGAGTGGGCTTGTGCCCACTTTTTTGTTTTATGGAGACATGGAAATCGTCGAGCGCGTCGAGAAACTGATTGAGGGCGTCCTGGAAGCCGAAGGATTCGAACTCGTGCATGTGGAATACGTTGGTGCGGGGAGCGCGCCCGTTTTGCGCATTCTCCTCGACAAGCCCGGTGGAATCACGCTCGCTGACTGTCAGAAGATGAGCCGGCATGTAGGGACCTTGCTGGACGTGGAAGACTGCATTGGCCATCGCTACACTCTGGAAGTGTCCTCGCCGGGAATAGAACGACCTCTTTTCAAAGAAGCCGATTATGCGCGCTTCGTAGGGGCGGAAATTCGGCTGACCGCAATCGAGAAGATTAACGAGCGCAGAAACTTTACGGGATTCCTGCGCGGTTGCGCTGACCGGATTGTCGAAATCCAGTGTCAGGACTCAACCTACAGTATCCCGTTGGACAAGGTGAAGAAAGCCAACCTGGTCTATCGCTTTGAGTAACCTCGAAGTTGAAGTGGACCGAGGTGCATGAGACATGACCAATTTGCTGAGCCAGACGATTGAGCAGATCAGTAAGGAAAAGGGCATCGATCCGGAGGTCATCCAACAGGCTTTGGAAGATGCCATGGTGGCGGCCGCCAAGAAATACTTCAAGACTGAGGAGGATTTGCAGGCTCGATTCGATCCGGACACGGGCGCGATAGAGGTCTTTGCGGTCAAGGAGATCGTTGAAGAGGTGACGGAGACCGAACTGCAGATGTCGCTTCAGGAGGCACTCGAAATCGATGCCACGTTCGAAGTGGGGGACTACATCGAAATCCCCAAACCCACGCTGGAGCTCGGACGCATTGCGGCCCAGACCGCCAAGCAGGTTATTTTTCAGAAGGTCCGAGAGGCGGAACGTGAAATCGTGTTCGAAGAGTTCTCGGGTCAGATCGGCCAGGTCGTGAATGGAATCGTACGTCGTTTTGAGGGTCGCGACATTATTATCGACATTGGTCGAACGGAAGCGGTTCTGCCTTACAGCGAGCAATCTCGAACCGAGCAGTACAAGCAGGGAGACCGTGTCCGAGTGGTCATCATCAAGGTCCATCGCCTCTCGAAAGGACCCCAGATCGTGGTTTCAAGGTCCGATCCCAGCCTGCTCATCCGACTCTTCGAGATGGAGATTCCAGAAGTCTATGACGGCACGGTGGTGATCAAGAACGCTGTTCGTGAAGGGGGTGAACGGGCCAAGGTGGCCGTCGCCAGTCGTGACGATGCGGTGGACCCGGTAGGTGCGTGCGTTGGCATGAAGGGGAGCCGGATCAATGCCGTGATTCGGGAGTTGCGCGGGGAGAAGATCGATATCATTCAATACTCGGAAGACATCGTCGATTACACCGTGAACGCCCTGAATCCGGCCCGTATCTCCAAAGTGATCCTGTCCGATCCTGTTGAGAAAGTTCTGGAAGTGATTGTTCCCGAGGATCAGCTCTCTTTGGCCATCGGGAAGAAAGGCCAGAACGTGCGACTGGGCTCCAGACTGCTGGGATGGGAAATCAACATCAAGAGCGAGGAAGAGAAGAAGCAGGAGATCCTGAGCCAGATGGACCGGCTGGAGGCCAGCTCCGAGGCTTACGATCTGGAACAACTGCAAGGTGTCGGTGAAAAGACTCAAAGGCGGCTTCGCGACGCCGGAATCCATTCCGTTGAAGAACTGGGGTCGAAGACGATTCCTGAGCTGACGGAAATCCCGGGGGTCGGGAAGAAGACTGCCGAGAAGCTTTTGGAAGCGGCCAGGGACTTTACTGCAAAGGCACAACAGCAGCCGGTTTAGGGTGTGCGCAAGGTAGCTTCGCAGAGTTGGCGCTCAGATTTGCACCAGATTTGGCCGCGAACGACTGAGCGAAACCCGCAGGCGTAGCCGGGCCTACGTTGAGGATTTCGCGATTGAAGAGCGGCCGAAGATGATGTGAAGATGAAATGCCCGTGAAGTTATTCTTGAGCGAGCCCTTCGCCCGCACTGGAACTGGGAAGCAATCATCGACTAACGACGAGATGGAACAAATCAAGGTCAGAGATCTCGCCTCCGAATTCGCTCTCAAGAATTCGCTGGTCATTGCGGAGCTGAAGAAGATAGGCGTGTGGGTGCCTTCTCCGGACACCCCTGTCGACAATGATATTGCCGGCCGGATTCGGCGCCGTTTGCAGTTGATGGTGGCTGTAGAGGAAGAGGAGCAAGCCAAGGCGGAGAAATCCAAGGAGAAACACGTTGCCCCCGCCCGGCCGCGCAAAGCGGCTCGCCGGACGATCAGGGAGCTGGGGCGACCCCACAAGCCCAGAAAAGCGACGGAAACGGCCGCGCCCGCACCCAGCCCCTTGGCCGGGTCACTGAAGCCGAGAAAAGGGAAGTCCAGTTACCGAAGAGTGGTTCAGCCCCAGGAACTGGTTCTTGAAAAGACCGAGGTGACGATCGAGGACGAGCCGATTATCGAAACGGTCGAAGCTCACGTTTCGGCCGAAGTGCTCGAAAAGGCGATGCAGCCTCCAGACCTGGCGGAAACTGTCTCCCCCGGTGAGAAGGTCAAGCTGGAAGAAGTGCCCGAGGTGGCTGAACGGAAGCCGGCGGAGCCGGGGGCAGAAACTCCGTCTCCGGAAGGCGCTCCGGAAACCGAGATCCAACCCGAGAAGGTCGCCCCGACCCCGGAGACGGCCCCCAAGCTGAGGCCAAGACCGAAACTGGCCCCGCCCCCTCGAAAACTCAAGATCGTGCAACGGCCTCGTGCAGCGTCCTCCGGAACTCCCAGCGTCACGCCTGAAGAGCCCGAGACGGCTGTAGCCGCCCGAACCTCGGCGCCAGAGGGTAAAGAGGTTGCCGTTGTGGAAGCCGCCACACCTGGTGAAGTCACTCTCCCGGAGACGGTGACACTGAAGGAACTGAGCGAAAAGATCAGAGTGAAGAGCAAGGATGCTCTGCGAGAGCTGATGAACCTCGGCGTGATGGCGACCATCAATCAGACGCTGGACCAGGCTACCGCCGAGGCGCTTTGCAAGGTCTTTGACGTGGTTCCAAGATTTGTCTCCTTTGAGGAGGCTGTCACCGAAGGAGAGCAGCTCGAAGAGCGCCCTGAGGATCTGACGCCCCGTCCGCCCGTGGTGACCGTCATGGGTCATGTCGATCACGGGAAGACATCGCTTCTAGACGCAGTTCGAAAGACCAACGTGGCAGGAGGGGAAGCTGGAGGAATCACCCAGCACATGGGCGCCTACCATGTGAGGGTCAAAGGCAAGAGGATTGTTTTTCTGGACACTCCAGGACACGAAGCTTTCACCATGATGCGGGCCAGAGGAGCCCAAGTGACTGACATCGTGGTCCTGGTGGTTGCGGCTGATGACGGCGTGATGCCCCAAACCAAGGAAGCAATCGACCACGCTCGTGCCGCCGGTGTTCCCATCATCGTGGCTATCAACAAGATCGACAAGCCGGATGCCGATTCCCAGCGAGTCAAGCAGGAACTGACCGAGCATCAGCTGGTGCCCGAGGAATGGGGCGGAGAGACCGTTATGGTAGAGGTTTCCGCTAAGGAAATGACCAACCTGGACCTCCTGCTGGAGATGGTTTTGCTGGTGGCGGACCTGCAGGAACTTCGGGCCAATCCCAAGAGGGCGGCTTCGGGCGTTGTTCTGGAAGCCCAACTCGACAAGGGAAGAGGGCCTGTGGCGACAGTGCTGATTCAGAATGGCGGCCTCAAAATCGGCGACGCCTTTGTGGCCGGTAGCTGCCACGGCAAGGTCCGCGCCATGTTCGACGATCGAGGCAAGCCGGTGAAGAAACGAGTGACTCCGGGAAGCGCCGTCGAAATCCTTGGCCTTCACGGAATTCCCCAGGCCGGGGACAGTTTTCAGGCAGTCGAAGGCATGGGAACGGCGAGACAAATTGTCGAATATCGACAGGAAAAAGCAAGAGCAGCCGAGCAGGCCCAGACGGCCCGCGTCAGCCTGGAGGAACTCTATGCTCAGCTGGAGGCTGGGGAAGTCAAGGAATTGCCCCTCGTTCTGAAGGCCGACGCTCAAGGGTCGGTGGAGGTCCTCAAGGACACGCTGGAGAAGTTGGACACTGAGAAGGTCAAAGTCAAGATCGTTCATAGTGGCGTTGGAGCCATCTCCGAGACAGACGTGCTTCTGGCTTCAGCCTCTAAGGCGATCGTCATCGGCTTTAACGTGAGACCCCAACAGAACGCCCAGGCGGTAGCCGAAAAAGAAGAAGTCGAGGTGCGACTCTACACTGTCATCTATGAGGTTTCCAAAGACATCAAGCTGGCCATGGTCGGCCTGCTCGAGCCGACCGTGCGTGAGAGTTACCAGGGTCGGGCCGAAGTGCGTGAGACTTTCCGTGTTCCCAAGTTTGGAACGATTGCGGGCTGCTACGTTCCGGATGGGCTGATCCGGCGAAACGCCCCGGTTCGAGTCCTGCGGGACAATGTGGTGATCTACCAGGGCAAGATTGACTCCTTGCGACGCTTCAAAGAGGACGTCAACGAAGTCAAAAGTGGCTACGAGTGCGGCATTTCAATTGCCAATTTTAACGATATCAAACTGGGTGACGTCATCGAATCCTTTATCCGGGAAGAGGTGGCGGCCCAACTCGAGTGATTTGCGTTGCCTGTCCGGGTTCTGCAACTCCCATTTTCGCCAGGCGGCGTAGCGGCGTTGGAGAAGAGTGCCGGTGCCGATTGTCTTTTGTGGGTTGGACATTCATCTCTCCGGTTGTCGTTCCCTCAAGGAGAAGCGCAACATCCTGCGCAAGACTGCGGGGCGACTGCGGGCTCGCTTCAATTTTTCCATTTCCGAGATTGACCACCACGATCTCTGGCAGCGAAGCCGGCTGGGAGCCGTTTCTATTGGTCCCGACCGAAGGAAGCTGGAACAGATTTCCGGGAAGTTGATTGAGGAAAGCGAACGCATTTTGGGCGGCGACTTAATCGGCCATGAGATTGAGTTTTTTGAATACGATTGACCATGTTCGAGCAGATTCTTCGCTTCACGCGTGATCATGGCTGCTTTGCCGTCACTTCTCATTCGCGGCCAGATGGCGACTCCATCGGCTCACAACTGGGATTGGCGCTGGCACTGGAACAGTTGGGAAAAACTGTTCACGTGATCAATGCCGATCCCGTTCCGAAGGCCTACAGGTCGTTGCCGGGAGTCGAGAAGATCATCGTAACCGACCATCTCGAAGGCAGTTACGATTCGCTTTTCGTTCTCGAGTGCAACGATCTGAAGCGGCCGGAAGTCGCCAATCTCGAAACCTGTCATGTGATCAACATCGACCACCATCCCGGCGCCCGGAGCTACGGCCACCTCAATTGGGTGGACACCTCCGCCTCCGCCGTGGGAGAGATGGTCTATCAGTTGGTCCGAGCACTCCCCGTCGACGTCACGCCGGAAATCGCAACCAATCTCTACGTCGCCATCTTGACTGACACCGGTTCCTTTCAATTCCCCAACACCCGCCGGGAAACTTTCGCCGTGAGCGGCGAGCTGGTCGGTTATGGGGCCAACCCCGGTCACATTGCTCAGGAGGTCTATTTGAGCCAGCCCCTGTCCAAGGTTCGACTGCTGGCCAAGGTTCTGCAAACCCTCGAACTCGACCCCTCCGGTAAGATCGCCTGGATCGTGATGACCGATGACATGATCGCTGAAACAGGCGCCTCCCGCGAGGAGACGGAAGGCATCGTGACACATCCCCTTTCGATCAGGGGTGTGGTGTTGGTTGCTTTTTTTCGTCAGGATCGAGGGAACGGTTTCCGGGTCAGTCTGCGTTCCAAGGACCATTATGATGTCGGCCGCGTTGCCGCGCGTCTGGGTGGCGGCGGGCACAAGAACGCTGCCGGCCTCTCCTTGAGCGGCCCTTTGCCAGAGGTTCGAAAAGAAGTCCTCTCCCGGCTGGAACAACTGCTGGACCGTACGAAATGAAGCAAGCGCCGAGCGGCGTCCTGGTGATTGACAAACCCTCCGGCCCGACCTCTCACGACGTTGTCCTCCAGGTCCGAAGGCTGACTCGAACCAAGGTCGGGCATACGGGGACACTCGATCCGTTGGCTACCGGAGTCTTGCCTTTGCTGTTGGGGCAAGCGACGCGTTTGATGAGATTCTTCCAGCCCGCCGACAAGGAGTACCTGGCGGAAGTGAAGCTGGGGCAGAGCACCGACACCCTGGATCGCGAGGGCAGGATCGTTGCTGAATCACCCGTCCCCTCTCTCACCGACGAAGAGTGCCGGCAAGTCCTGAGACGATTGACCGGCGCCATCGTGCAGCGGGCTCCCCTCTTCTCCGCTGTCAGAGTCCGAGGGGAAAGGCTCTATCAAGCGGCCCGCAAGGGACAGACCCGGGAACGCCCCCTGCGTCAGGTCAGGATTCTGGACCTGGAGCTCCTGTCTCGGAAGGAGGACCGCTGGACTCTGCGCGTTCACTGCTCCGCCGGCACCTACATCCGATCGCTGGCTGAAGATATCGGTATCCTGCTCGAGTGCGGAGCCCACGTTCACACCTTGAGGCGCTTACGGTCGGGCTGTTTCGACCTGGCGAGAGCCGTGGCGCCCGGGCGCCTTGCCGAGAACTGGGACAAGGCCTTTCACCCTCTCGAAGCTCTGCTGCCGGAATTCCCCGCGGTGGAAGTCGGCTCGAGATGGGCGAATCAGATCCAACACGGCCGTGCCATTCCCCACCCAGACCGGATTGACGCCGAGACTGTTCGACTCTTGTTCAAGGGGCGGCTCGTTGCCATCGGAGAGCGGCACGGTGATCTCATTCATCCCGTTCTCGTCTTCCCCTCCAAGACCTCTCCCCGCGCCGGGAATTCCTAGTCCGAGAAGAAGTTCACAAGACGATCAACTTGTGCGCCTGACA
>JBHHYX010000217.1:0-8892 GCA_046757765.1 Acidobacteriota bacterium
GGTGCTGCCGTGCAGGGTCGTGGCGACCACCGTCTTCAAGCCGTTACTGGCAATCCGGATTTAGTAAGGATCCGCAGGCAGGACGCCTCCGTCGGCCTTCCAGGCTTGTAGCCGGCGATGGGCTACCGAGTCCATCCCCACGGCGGGTGCACGGCACAGGGAGCGTCAAATCGCACAGCTCAGTGGGGGAAAGCACCCAACCGGTGCGCTTGCTCTCGGTCATAACCGGAGGATAAGCCCCCTGACTCTTGGAATATGAATTGCTGGAGGCTAGCCGTATTCCGTCAGCCGCAGTCGAAGGGGGTTCTGGGAGATGAAAGAGTGGGGATTGGGTGCTTTCCTTCTCGCATCAGTGATTTCAATCGGGGTTGCGGTGGTCTGGTGGACTCAGGAAGCCAACACTTCAACCCAGGAAGACTTGGACGGCCAGGCTCTCTATGAGACGCAGTGTGCCGCCTGCCACGGCATTCGAGGCGACGGGAAGGGGACAGCCGCTTACCTGCTTCAGCCCAAACCTCGTCGTTTCCGGGCGGGCCGCTTCCGCCTGGTCAGTAGCGACAATGGACAGCCCACTCGGGAAGATCTTTTCCGTACCCTCAGCGAGGGCATGCCCGGCACCGGCATGCCTTCCTGGTCTCAACTGAGCGAGGAGCAGCGGTGGAGTCTGGTGGATTATGTGTTGAAGCTTCAACGAGAGGGTTGGATCGAGATTTCTCAGGCCGAGGGGGAGAGTAAAGAAGAGGGAGAGCGCTTCGCCCAGGAGATGGCTCAACCCGGAAACCCCCTCTCCATCCCGGCCGAACCGGAAGCTTCGGCCCAAGACCTGGCGAAGGGAAGGAAACTCTACCAGACCAACTGTGCCAACTGCCACGGCAAACAGGGAGAGGGAATGAGGGATCCCAGCTGGAGAAACTTTGAAGGCTTCCCCATCTGGGCCCGCGATCTGCGACGAGGCGTCTTCAAGGGGGGCCGCGACTCCAGGCAACTTTATCTCCGCATCGCCGCCGGTCTGCCCGGAACTCCCATGCCGGCGGCCGGAGTCACTGGAGAGGAGATCTGGCACATCGTCCACTACGTCCAGAGTCTTTCCGATCCGTCGGCTCAAGAACGAGCCCTGATCCGCCCCAAGGAACTGACTGCCGCCAAGAGGGCGTCGCTCCCTTCCGGTCCGGACGACCCGGCCTGGGAGGGTGTTGCGGAGGTCCGAGTGCCTTTCCTCCCGCTCTGGTGGCGGGAGGGCATCGTTGAAGAAGTGCGGGTGCGACTGGCTCATGACGGTCAACGGGTGGCTTTCCTGCTGCAGTGGGACGATTCGACCAGAGACGTGGAGACGGCCAGCCAGACCCGCTTTCCGGATGGAGCGGCCATCCAACTCTCCTCGGAGGCCTCACCGCCTCTGTTTGCCATGGGTTCCAAAGGGCATGAGGTCAACATCTGGCATTGGAAGGCGGCCTGGGAAGAAGACAGTAAAGTCCGCCAGGGACCGGAAACAGCCTTTCCGAGACTGACAGCCGACGCCTATTACGGGGTGGAAAAGGGATGGAAGTCCGGGCCTCTCGAGGACAACCTCTTCCTCCCGGCCATCCAGCTGGACAACTCGGTGGCCCGGACGGAAAGGCCCAACAGCATTGAAGATGACAATGCCGCCGGATTAGGCACTCTGACCCCGCAGGCGCCGCCCTTCCAGAATGTGAAGGGCCAGGGCGAGTGGCGGGACGGAGTCTGGAGACTGCAGATTACCCGGGATCTGGACGGGCAGGGGGAAAGGGACGTCAAACTCTCCGCGGGGCAGGCCTCGGTCGCCTTCGCGATTTGGAATGGAAGCGCCGGAGACCGAAACGGCCAGAAAGCAGTCAGTATCTGGAACACTCTGAGATTGCATGATTGATCCAGTCACCAGGGGAGTCCATCTCCAGGCCCGAATCCCAAAGCTCCCATCGGATGTGGATCGTCTTCTTCTTGGATTGATCTTGAATTGGAGAGGAAGTGTGGAAGCGGTTCGCGAAGTGGACCGGCCGCAAGGCTGAATGGATGAGAGGGGTTCCGCACCAGCCCGGATTATGCACCAGGTTTCGTCGCGAGGCGTCGGAAGCGCCGCGCTGACAAGGCGTTACGCCCGAGGCCCCCGGAGGCGTAGTCGTGCATTACGTCGAGGAGGCCGAGGGTGGGCAACGCAGTCAGCGCGGATGATAACGGCGCCGCAGCAGAAAGCTGGTGAATAGTCCGGGTTAGTGTCTCGTTCGGGGGTGGTGGAAACCCCTCTCCTCATGGGCGAAGTGAAGGTCCCCGAAGTCCCCGAATGGGGACGATAGGGAGTATCCCGAATACCTCGGCGCAGATAACGAATCTGCCCTCTTGTGGACGAGTTTATTAATTCTGACGCAGGCGAAGGGAGCCATGAAGGCGCGTGTCCATGAGGTGCGATGCCCTCATTGAGAGAGCAAGAACGACAAGTCGGTATCCATCTGCCCCTCAGGATTGCGGACTCTCTCGACGTAGGCACGAGCTTTTTCGAGAGACTCCAGAGCGAGGCGCTCTTTCAGATCGGGATTGCCTGGAAAGACGCTCCATCCTTTTTGCCACGCCTTTCGCGCGCCCGAGAAGTCGCCCTCCTTGGCCAGGGCGTCTCCCAGTCCAACGTAGGAGCGCCCGTAGTAGAAGCGCGCGTCGGGCGGGCCGCCTCGAGTCTGGACCTCGATGCACTTTCTGAAGTCGCTGGCAGCCAGATCCGAGTGGCGAAGGGCCCGCGGCCAGTAGAGGTGGTTCATGCCTCTTGCGTAGAGGGCGGGCCACCAGCTCTCATCGGCTTCGATGAGCAGATCGAGCTGGTCCAGCGACCGGCGTGCCAGCCTCCCCTTGCAAACGATCGCCGCCACTCCCCCGCAGGTGGGTATCTCGTCCACGTAGGCGGCGGCGAGTTGAAGGCGGAGATTCCGAACGGTCGGGTGCTCGCCGACAAGCCGCTCAAAGAAGCGTACTGAGCGTTCCTGCCTGCCGAGTTGGGTACATTGACCGCGGTACTGGCTCCCCAGTCCCAAATCAGTGAGTCGGTCCCGCACCTCTTCTTCCAGCCTGGAGAGCAACGCGTCGCCTTCCGCCGGCGATAGCGGCACGTCCGGGAGAGCGCTACGCCTGGACAGCGCCGTGGCTCCCGGCTCCCGCGTGGTCGGGATCAACGAAACCACCTCAGGCAAGATGGCCGGCTCCCGCAAAGTGAGAAGCTGGTCGGCCCGAAGGTCCGTCATCAGCTGTGCACGGCGTGACGGCCAGCGGATTTCGAGCCTTTCAATGACTCGCTCGTCACCCAGCCCGAAGTAGATGCGGCGATCCGACTGCCCGCAGTAGCTGTTGCCTCCATCCAGCTCCCGGGTTTGGCGACCGGCGGCGGTGACGAGGGTCACGCGGGCGCCGATGGCGTCACGGTTCGAGCCCGCTTCCGGCCGGCCGATCAGACGCAGCCCCAGCCAGTGCCGACGTGCTCCCACCTGGTTTTGAAAAAAGGCCGGCGCGGTCCCCTCGTTGGCCAGGTACATGTCCAGGTCTCCATCATTGTCGTAGTCCAAGAGTGCCACACCCCGGCCGTCACGTCGGTCGTCCACACCGGCCTGCCTGCCGATCTCGGTGAATCGCTGCTCTCCCTCGTTTCGCCACAGCCGCGTGGCCTCCCGCCCGGAAAAGCTGCGGTTGCCGATCGGCGGCCAGTTCATTGCATCGCCTACGTCTTCTCCGCTCACAATCCAGGAGCCCAGGGCGTACCAGTAACTTTCCTCGTCCGCACTGATGAAACCGTTGAGGGCCACGATGTCCAGGTCTCCGTCGCCGTCGAAGTCGAAAAACTTGGCCCCCCAGCCCCAGCCGCCATCCTGGGTCCCTGTCTCCACCGAGACGTCCATGAAAATGGGCACTCCATCCTCATCCGAAGCACCGTTGTACCAGAGCATGTTTCCCTCTTGCAGATACTTGGCCGACGTGATATTGGTGACGTAGATGTCGAGCCAGCCATCGTTGTCGAAATCGCCGAAGTCGACATTCATGCCCTTCTTTGTGTCCGGACCCAAGGACTGGTCGGAAATGTTGCGAAAGGTCCCGTCACGCCGGTTGAGAAACAGTTGATCGGGGCCGAAATCATTGGCCGAGTAGATGTCCGGCCAGCCGTCGTTGTCGATGTCCCCGTGGCCGACGCTGAGCGTCCATCCGGGATCATCCAGTCCCAGCCTGGCGGCCGTTTCCGTGAACGTTCCGTCTCCGTTGTTGTGGAATAGAAGGTTCCTCCCCCCGTTGCGCGCCTTCTCGAAATCATCGTGCATGATCCGTGTGTGCTCCAGGTGCCAGAGATTGAACGGGGCGAAGTAGTTTCCCACGTACAAATCGAGCCGGCCGTCCCCGTCATAATCGACCCATGTGGCCGCGCTGCCGTTGGCCCAGGGGGATCCTGGTTCATTGGTTTCGTTTTGGAAGGCCATGGTGGTGACGTCGGTGAAGGTCCCGTCGCCATCGTTGCGGAAAAGGCGGTCGCGGCCCCACTTGACCACGAACAGGTCAAGATAACCATCGTTGTCATAGTCCCCCCACACACAATCCATGCTGACGCCGGAGTCGTCATTCACATCCGCCACGCCCGCCTGCCGGGCGACGTCGGCGAATGTCCCCTCTCCCTGGTTACGATAGAGATGGTTGGGCTTGCCTTTGTGCGAGTCCGTGACGTAGAGATCCACCCAGCCATCGTTGTCGAAGTCACCTGCGGCCGCAGCGGCGCCAACGCTGTTCACCCAGGGCATGATCGGTTCCAGCTTGGGGTCCAGGTAGGGCTTGTGGTGGAGATGGGTGAAACCGGCCGAGACGGTTACGTCCACAAACGCCGTTCGATCAAGGTCGTCGTCAACCCCTTCAGGCTCGGCTGTCCCCCGTCTGGCCGTCCAAGCGGCAGGATGATCGAGATTGCCGCCCCCGCCGCGGCCAGTGCCAAAGCGCCAATGATCCAGACGTAAAGACGGCGCAAGTATTCAGCCATAATGAATCGTCCTTCCTTCGTTGCGGCGGGTCGATCGTTCCCGCCCTTACCCTCATCTGCCGGCGATATGGCGCGTGTTCCACCGACGCTGGTACCTCTCCACAGCCTTGATGTCGGGGGCAGGTTCGCGGGGAGGATAATTTTTCATCCCGTGGCGTGGGAGTGGCTCAACACTCTCGGGAAAAGCGGTGTATAGATCCATGTCCTTACAATAGCCATCGGTGTGCAGGACCAACGTGCGGGTCCATTGCGGCGGAAGTCTGGGCAGGGCGGTGGCGTCAAATTCAAGTGCGATTTCTTCTCCCCGAGCCATGATGACGAAGCGGTCATCAACCGTTTCCAGCAGTTCGCGCACATCCGAAAAGCGGGTGAAATCCCCGGACATGTGCTTGAAAGGAACGCCGCGCTCCAGCCGATGGTAGTCGTAGAGGGTTGGGTCGGCTCCGTCCGGGGAGAACTCTTGTGGATAACCCAAGGGACGCAGTTGCGCAACGATGGGCCGCAGGGTGCTCACCCGAAGCTTGGGTCCCACCACGTTTTCTCCCACAAAGATCTGGTCCCAGAAGACTTCCATATTGGAGCGTATGCGCAGACGACCTGCCTTCCTGATCGGAAGTGAAGAGATATCAAGGGTCATCATGCGCGGAAGACCTGCCGGGAACCCGATTTCCGGCAGAGCGACGCGCCAGCCTCCTTTTCCGTCCGGTACTTCGATGGATGGGGAACGCATGCGGATTCCCGCCTGATAGGCAGCATAGTTGAGGTGGGAATAGGTGTACTCCACCCACCCGAACAGGTAGAGAACCAGCGATACATCGGAATCGAAGTGCTGGCACTGATCTCCGAAGTCGAGTTCGATCCAGTGGTCGTCGGCGTAACCGACGAAGCGGTCATCCGCGGGGGGTTCAACGTAGCGGCGGTCTCTCTTGAGGAGACGGTCGAGCACGTCTTCGCCACGATCGTTGCGGGCCCCTTTCGGGAAGATTTTCCTGGCCACGGCAAAAGGCCGACCGGTCGCCAAGGGGGACGACACGGTGAATCTCTCGTCGGGGTAGAGTTCCCAATCCCCGGGGTGATCGTAGACGGTGAGATGCAGCTCGTCCAGATAGGTGACCTCCTCCAGGTGTTCGACCACTCGAAGCCGGTACCTTCCGTTGCCGGCAACCACAAGCTCCGGCGGGATGCGGACATCCTCGCTGGGGTCGGGTTTGGCATACTCTCCGGGGGCAACAAAAAACCCCAGGCCCCCTCCCCCGAGGAAGTCGGTGACAAATGCAAAACGCTCACCATCCCAGCAGAAAAGGATCGGACAGGATGAAGGCTTACGCTTTGTCTTGCTGACGCGCCACAGTTGATCGGCGGCGACTTCCAGCTCGCTTTGAAAAACCCCATCGCTCCAGTCAAGCCGCAGGTAGTCTGCCTTTGCGTGACTGCCAAGGCCGAAAAGTACTCGGCGAGGAGGCGCGCCGAGGTAACCCGCCGATCCCGTCACACGAGCCACCTGAATGCGGCGTCCCGACTTGAGTTCGACGAGCAGACCCTCGGCGCCGGGCTCGATCCAATCCGCATCTTCACCCTTGCTCCAGGCAGGGATCACTTCAAGCCAGTGCCGATCCCTTGGAGCGGGGGCTTGCCACAGCTCCGGGCGAGCGCCAATGCGCGTGACCAGGAGCTCAAGCGAGCCATCTCCATCGAGATCCACGCAAACAGCACCCCGGGAGTCCGGTGCGGCACGGCTTGCTCCAAGCGGGACCGGTGGATCGAAGCGGCCTGTTCCCCTGTTCATTAAGACTTGATGTCTCGTCTCTCCGTTGCCGCCGGCGCTGAGAAGCACCAGATCCAGATCACCGTCGAGATCAAGATCACCGAACAGGCCGCCGGCCGTGCCTCCCAGACCCCGCGCCATCTCTGCAAAAACCCTGTCCTCTACAAAGCGGCCCCGATCCAGCTGGAGAAAAAGGCGTGGCGGTTTCGGTCCTCGCAGCAAGAGCAAGTCTTGGCGTCCGTTGCGGTCGAGGTCGCCCAACAAGGCTCCCAGCCCGGGTCCATCGTCAGCGAGTTCTGGGAACAATGGAGTGGCGTCGGTGTAGCGTCCAATCCGGTCGTTCAGGAAGATTCGGTTGGTTGAGCCGTTGTTGACGAGGTAGAGATCGAGATCCTGGTCGTCATCTACATCAAAGAACGTCACCCCGATGGTGGCGGCGCTTCCCCCGTCAATCCCTGCTTGAGAAGCGACTTCCGTGAAGGATCCGTTTGAGTTGTTCCGCCAGAGGACATTCGGGGCTCCGCCCCCGCCCACCGCGTTTGGATCCGATGAGGAGAAGTTAGCGACATAGAGATCAAGATCCCCGTCGTGGTCTGCATCGGCCCATGCGGCACCCACACTCACAAAGGCACCGCCTCCCGTACCGCTCGCGCGGGTCACGTCGGTGAATCGGGTGCCCCCATCGTTTCGATAGAGCCGGTTGGGGCCAACACAGGTGAGGTAGAGGTCGGGGTCGCCATCACTATCGTAGTCTCCGAAGTAGGCCCCGATCGCATCTTGTCCATCGATGCCCGTGCCTTTCACCATGGAAAACTGCCCGGAGATGTAATGATAAAGCGCTCCCTGTCCGCCAGGCCCAAGGCCGGTGATATAGGTGTACAGGTCGCCCTTCCCTTCCAGATCGGCCACCGCGACACCGGGCCCAAAGGCCGCGGCATTGCCGGGATTGGCTTCTCCCGGCCAGGCCGGGAAGCCTTCCGCAATGAGAGTGAGACCAGCCTTTTCGGAGCCATCCGTGTAGGCGACCAGGGTATTGGGTTCAACCCTGCTGACAGGGTCTGCGAAGGTGCGAACCACTTCGGCGTATCGCCCCATCTCGCCATACTTCATCCCATAAGTTGCGCCGGCTCCCGAGACCTTCAGAGCCCGAAAGCGCAAGAGCAGTTCCTGAGCCCGCTTCTTCTCCCCAGCCTTGCGGAGTAGCACTTGGAGGCGGTAGCAGGCCGCTTCGTGATGGGGCATCTTCCGCAGAGTCTTTTCAAAGTGGCCACGGGCGACCAGGGGATCCTTCTCCACAAGAAGAGCGCCCAGCTGGTAATGAGCGTCAGCGTCCTCGGGATCGATTCTGAGGACGGTTTCGAACTGCTCGCTCGCTGCTTCGAACCTGTTGAGGTGCCTGAGCAGCATGCCGAGCGAATAGCGCGCATAGGGATTGTCGGGATCTTTTTGGATGACCCACCGGAGCTGCTCCTCGGCCCGGCTGTAGTCCTCTTCTCCGTGTGCGTTCAAGAGGGCGATACCGAGGTTCAGCCGCCCCGCAATCGATTGGGGCGCCAGCCGGACCACTTCTTCGAAAGCCTTGACCGCCTCGGCTGGCTGGAACTGATCCATGAGGGCCACTCCCCTGTTGAAAGGGCCGATGACCCGGTCGATGAGATCGGAGTCCTTTGAGGAAGTCTCCCCTCGCCACTGTTCGAGGTCAGCGGACTGGTGGGAGGAATCCCTTCCCGAGTCGCCATTCAGGCAGCCCGAAAAGGTCAGCAGGAAAGCCGCCGCCAAGGTGACGGTCACCCTTCTCGACATACTCTTCCCCTCTCAGCGGCATCAAGGGAGGGTTTTCCAAATTGAAGTGTTGAGGCCCTCAGGGCCGAATGTCGCCTGAACCTATTTTCGTTCTTATCACGGATGATTTCAAGGAAAAGGAGGGTGATAGTGAGAGGAAATCCCTATTTTTTTGGGTCCTGGCCTGGATTTCTCAAGTCTAGCCGTGGTGCAGGCAAGGGGGCAGCGTTGAGGTGCTTCTCCATCGTGCGGGCGGGACGCCCGCGCTCCCAGAGATGCCATAGGGCATAATGGAAGGATCATAGGGTTACAGCCTGGAGTCGCCAGGGCCCCC
>JBHHYX010000218.1:0-8886 GCA_046757765.1 Acidobacteriota bacterium
TGACCGTGCCGCAGGGCCTCAAGAGACTTTTGCGACACCCTCGTGAGGGAGGGGTATCACGGCTCAAACTCGTGGTCGCCCTCGGGTCGCTGACGCTCCCGGCTCCGTTTTCGTTGTCTTGTGCCTCCTTCTCGGCGGTATGAGGTCGCTCGCTACGTTTAGGACCTTTTGCCGCTTTGGTCAAGTCCTGGCGAACCCACGCCAAGCAAGGTCCTGGACCCGGCAGACGCCGCTCGAGCAGACCGGGCGTGACTGGCCCTGAAGGCCTGGGGCTACCGTTCCAGGGCCTTCTCAGCGGTGGCAGTCTCCAAGGCAGCCAGTTGCTCCTTATACTGGAGCTGATAGAGCTTGAAATAAATTCCCCGCCTCTGGAGCAGTTGGGAGTGGCTTCCCGCCTCGCGAATCTCTCCTTTGTGGAAAACGATGATTCGGTCACAGTTCCGAATGGTCGAGAGGCGGTGGGCGACAATCAGGGAGGTCCGGTTGCTCATCAGTTTCTCCAACCCATCTTGAATCAGCAACTCGGTTTCGGTATCGACCGAAGAAGTAGCTTCATCGAGGATGAGAATTCTCGGGTCATGGGCCAGGGCTCGAGCGAGAGCAATCAATTGTCGCTCCCCCACTGACAGGGACAAACCTCTCTCCGTGACGCGGGTGTCGTAGGCCTGGGGCAGTTTGCGCACGAAGCGGTCGGCATGGACCCGCCGCGCGGCTTCCTCCATTCGGCCGCGTCCGATGGACCGGCCCCACAGCCGCACATTGTCCGCCACACTCCCGCTGAACAAGAAGACATCCTGGAGGACTACCGCCACCGACTGTCGCAGTTGGTCCAGATCCATCTCCTTGACATTGATTCCGTCGACCAGAACTTCTCCTTGTTGAACATCGTAAAAGCGGCAGAGAAGATGGATCAGGGTCGACTTCCCGGCTCCCGTGGCACCCACAATGGCGACCTTTTCCCCCGACTCGATGGTGAGGTTCACATTCTTGAGAACAGGGGAGCTCTGTTGGTAGGAAAACCAGACGTCCCGGAACTCGACCCTCCCGGCGACCCGCTCGAGTCTGACCGGAAGGCCGGGCTCAACAATCTTGGGAGGCGTGTCCAACAGGCCGAATATCCGCTCCGAGCTGGCCATCGCGCCCTGCAGAATGTTGAACTTCTCACTCAGATCGCTGATCGGCTTATAGAAACGCTCGGAGTACTGAATGAAAGCCACCACCGCACCCAGCGTGACCGCTCCATCAATCACCTGGATGCCGCCATACCAGAGAAACAAGCCGACGGCCAGGGCTCCGATGACGCTGATGACGGGATAAAACACCGCATAGTACAGAATCGACTGGAGATTGGCGTCCCTGTGGAAGCGGTTTCGTTGTTCGAACTCGCGCCACTTCCTCTCTTCTTGAACGAAGATCTGGACAACCGACATACCCGTGATGTTCTCTTGTAAGAACGTGTTGATGCGGGCAATGGCGGTGCGCACACGGCGGTAGGAGCCCCGCACTTTCTGCTTGAAGATCAGGGTTGCCAGAAAGATCAATGGAATCACTGAAAAGCTGATCAAGGCCAGCTTCCAGTTCAACCAGAGCATGACGAGGACGATGCCCGCCAGAGAGAAAATATCACCAAAAATGCTGACCACTCCAGCCGTGAAGAGTTCATTCAAGACATCCACATCGGTGGTGATTCGGGTCATGATCTTTCCGGTCGGATTTCGGTCGAAGTAGGACAAGTCCAATCGCTGGATGTGGGTAAAGATCTCCACTCTCAGGTCATACATGATCTTCTGACCGGTCCAGTTCATCAGATAGGTCTGGACAAAACCGATGCCGAACTGCAGAAAGAGAACCAGCAGGAAAATCAGGGCGATCGGTCCGAGGGCTCTCAGTTCCCCTGTCCGGATGGCTCCGTCGATGGCCACTTTGGTCAGGTAGGGACCCACCAGACGGAGACCGGAAACCAGCAGCAGCAGCAGGACAGAGCCGGCGACGACGCGTCGATAAGGCACAAGGTAGCGAAGCAGGCGTCGCGCCAGCCGCCGATCGTAGCGCTGGTGAAGAGCTTCTTCATGGGGGGGCGTTTTCATCCTATTCCCAGTTCTTCCCGAAGCAATTGCCTCTTATGGAGTTCGGCATACCGGCCACCGGCCTGGAGAAGTTCGTCGTGCGTCCCCCGTTCTCTGATCTTTCCTTCATCCAGGACCAGGATTTGATCGGCCATCTTGACAGTCGAAATACGATGTGAGATCAAGATCGTCGTGCGATGGGCTCGTTCCGCGGCCAGCCTTGCCAGAATCCGCTCCTCCGTGTAGGTATCCACGCTGGAGAGCGCATCATCCAGAACCATGATCGGTGGGTTGACCAGCAGAGCGCGACCGATGGCGATCCTTTGTTTCTGGCCTCCGGAAAGCGTGATCCCTCGCTCTCCGACCCAAGTCTCGAACCGGTCTGGAAAATCCTGGATGTCTCCCCAGATTTGGCTCAATTTGGACGCCCTGATCACCTCCTCCAAACTCGCCTCCGGTCTTCCGAAGGCGAGGTTCTGCCGAATCGTCTCGGAGAAAAGGAAGGTATCCTGGGGAACATAGCCGATACGACTTCTCAACCGAGCCAGAGGAATGTCGTTGATGTCGACACCGTCAATGAACAGGGTGGCCCGGGGGACGACATAGTGATGGCAGAGCAAGTTGGCCAAGGTTGACTTTCCACTTCCGGTCCGGCCCACAATCGCGAGCATCTCGCCGGCTCTGACCCGAAAACGAATGTTCTTCAGGACCGGCGTCCCGTTGTAACTGAAATTGAGGCCCTTCACCTCGATATCACCTTCCGGGCGCTCCCCGGACAGTCCGCCGGCGACAACGATCTCGGGCTGGGTTTCGAGAATCCGGTTAATCCTCCCCATCGAAGCCGAACCCCTTTCGAAAATGTTGATGACCCAACCCAGGGCGATTGTGGGCCACGTCAACATGGCCAGGTAGGCAATGAAGGCCACAAAGTCGCCCAGGCTGATGGCTCCCTGAATCACCTGTCTGCCTCCGTACCAGAGCAGCCCCACCGATGACAGGCCAAGCAATAAGGTCAACAAGGGATTGAACATACCCCACACCCTGACCAGTGCCAGACTCTTCCGCATGTAAACACTGTTGTACGCTTGGAAGCGTTCGACAAAAGCCCGCTCCTGGTTGTAAGCCTTCACGACGCGGACACCCGCGACATTCTCCTGTACCAGTGTGGTCAGTTCTGAAAACTGGGCTTGGATTTCCTGAAATCGACGATGAATCCGCTTTCCGAAGTACTTCACGCTCAAAGAGACACCCAGCAGGGGAATCAAGGTGAGCAGAGCCAGTCGCGCGTCGATGCTGACGAGGATGCCGACGATCAGGACGGTCGTGAACACCGTGTTGATGGAATACATAATTCCGGGGCCGAGCACGCTTCTGACGGCGCTGAGGTCATTGGTGGCCCGGGCCATCAAATCACCGGTCGGGTTGCGCTGGTAAAAGGCTGGAGAGAGTCTTTGCAGATGGGCGAAGAGATCGTTGCGCAGGTCGTATTCGATGTGGCGAGAGACTCCGATGAGGACCGCCCGCATGAGGAAACGGAAAATGCCTTCGACCAGGCTCGCGGCCACGATCAAAGCAGCAAAGAGCGTCAGCCTGCCCCGGCTGAGGTGGAGGCTGAGCTCATCGATCGCCTGGCGCAAAATCCAGGGCGATACTACAGCCGCCGCATTGGTCAGCAGCACCATCACCGCTCCAACCAGGATCCGTTTCCGATACCTGTTCAGGTAGGGGAGTAAGCTGAAGAGGTGGCGTCGTCGATTCCGACCGATCAGAGACCTATCCCCCATTTCTCGCACCCAAACCGAGCAAAAAATATTTGAAATTTTGATTCCATGGGTTGAACAGTGTGCCGTCCAGTCACTGAACTACGAACGTGAGTGAGTGGCCGTCCGGATTGGGCCGGGCGTTGACGCTTTGGTTTCAGTTTACAGGGCAAGTGCGACGCAGTGCACGACTACCGGTGGCCCCGGTCCTAACGCCTTGTCAGCACGCCGCTTCCAGCTCTTCGCTACGACCGAGTGGGAGAAATCCGGACTAAGGAACATCGAACCCCTCAACATAGGGAAGTGCCGACAAGTCGCCCCTGGTAAAGGCTATTTGATAGCCGGAGAGAAAAGGGGATTTCTTGGCATAACTGCACTCGAACCGACCCGCCTCGCCGGCCTCCAGCGGCTGCGGCGTAACAGGGATCGTGAGACGGTCCACGCGATCCCCATTCCTGTCCACAATGGTGACCACAGCTTGTAGACTGTCAATCGGTTCGGGCATCTGGTTCCACACCTCACCCTGCAGTGAAAACCCCTCATAGGTACGCTCATAGCGCAGCAAGGTGAGCCGCAGAGGCACCCTCTGCCAATCCCCTCCGGTGGCAAAGTTGTGGAGGAAAGGTAGAGGGACGAAACAGAGGGTCACAAAGCAAACCCATGCCACGCCCTGGGACACGAGCAATGACCGGAGAGCCGTCCGCAAGCGGTTTTGAACGGGAACGTAAGGCGGTCTCCGAGGCGGTCCCGAAACCCCGGTCGGAGTCTCCCCCCCACTCGGCTCAATTTCCTGCAGCCGAGACTCGGCCAGCGTCCTTGCCCTCTTGTGCCAACTCCAGACGGAATAGATCAAGAGCAGCGCGAAGGAAACCAAAAACACCAGCAGCGAGTAAAGGACGGCCGTGTCGATGATTCGAAGTGTCTCCGCATTCATGCCGGATTCGCCGCCGTGGCTGCCTGAGTGACCGACTCAATGGGGTTCACGTTCCGGCCCCACAATCCTGGGCTGGCGCCGCTGGCCGGGGACGTAGCCGGGACTCTGCTCCCAGAAACCCTTCTTTGGCGTTGCCAAAGTGAACTGTTCTCCAAACAGGCTCTGTCCGAAACTGCTCAGCAGAGTTGTTTCCAGCTGACCGTTTGACGGAATGTCGACCCAGCTATCACCCCCTAGAAAATCCCTTTTCAGCGCCTGCATGTTGGTATAGACCGTCACCACCGTTTCTTTCTCCTGGATCAGTTCCACCAAGACCTCGTACTGGTACTTGACCCGCACCCAATCGGCATCGAGCAGTTTGGGCTTCTCCCCGATCTTGGCCATCTGGCTCTCAGTGAGCGGCCCCGAACTATAGTCTCGGAAGCGAGTCAAGATCAATCCCTGGGCGCGGTCCTTTCGCAGCACATCCAGTTTGGACTGGTCGATGGTCTCCCCCATCGCCTTCCAGGCTGCTTCGAAGGGGATGTGAACCCTCAAAGGAGGCGGAAGGTGGCGTTTCTGGGTCTGCGGAAACTGCCAGGCAGCCGTCAGCAGCAAAACAATTCCCAGAAAGTGATGTCTGCCGTCCTTCATACTCTTAGTTTAGCATCTTTCCATCGGAGCAATCCGGTCGGCGCAATGGCCCGTCTGGCGCCGGGTCCTCCGTTTTGCCGGCTCTACCACCAGCCGGCGAGCCAGCCTCCCTTTGAACCTGCTCAGCGTTGATACTTGAGCACGGCTCGTTTATGGTTCCGATAACGGAGGGAAAAAACGTGGCTGCCGTCATTCTTGGAAACAAAGTAAAGGTAGTCGACATCAGCGGGAAACAAGGCGGCGTCGATAGAGGCGGCGCCGGGAGCGGCGATCGGGCCCGGAGGGAGCCCGGGATAGCGATAGGTATTGTAGGGAGAATCGATTCGAAGGTCGCTCCGGTGAATCACGCCGTCATAGGCCTTGATCGATTTGACGGCATAAATGACGGTCGGATCGCACTCCAGATTCATGTTCTTCTTCAATCGATTGTGGAAAACCGCTGAAACAAAGGGCCGCTCCCGGGGCAGTCTCGTCTCCTTTTCGATCAGCGAAGCGAGGGTGATCACTTCACGCATCGTCATTCCCAGTTCTCGAGCGCGGGTCCAGCGCTCTGGCGTCCACACTTTTCGAAAACGATCGACCATGGCCTGGAGGATGCTTCGCTCGTCCACACCCCGGGTCAGGGAGTACGTCTCCGGGAAAAGATAACCTTCCAGGTCGGTTGCCCGGGGATCAAGGTCGGCAATCATCCCAGGTTTGCGTGCTATTTGGAGCAAGTGCTCGAGGCGGCCAAATCCCTTTGAAGCCAGTTGGGCGCAGATCTCATTCAAGTCCAGGCCTTCCGGGATCGTGACTTTATGGTAATAGATCTCTCCCCGGCGCAGCTTGGCGGCCACTTCCACCAGACTCATCGGTCGGTCGAAGCGGTATTCTCCAGCCCGCAGAGACGGAGAGTCTCCGTGAAGTCGCAGGTACCAGCGGAAGAGTCTAGCCGAATGAATGATGCCGTCAGACTCCAGCGAGGCGGCGATCGCCGTGGCTGATTGGCCGCGAGGGATGAAAAAACGGCGGTGAGTTGAAGAATAGCCGCGAAAGGCCTTGTGGAGTTCTCTGTCGAGCTGGTGATAAGCAGTCGCCGAGGCGATCAGAACTAGACAACCCGACAGAAGGACCAGGCGCGCTTTGGACACCTACCCCCCTTCCTCCAGATGCCACTTCAGTATCAAGGCCGCCGCAAATTCATTTCTTCTCCGTCGCCTCTCCGAAACAGGCAAACCCATCCGGGACATCACCTCTTCGGCCGCACGCGTGGAGAGCCTCTCGTCAAAATACTCCATAGGTATCGAAAGGACCCGTTTCAGCTCGCCGGCGAGGCGTGCGACACAGGTCATGGTCTCGCTACGCCTCCCATCCAGGTGCCTGGGCTGTCCCAGAATCAGCTTTTCGACCCGATTCCGTCGTACCAGCTTTTCCACCTCCCGAACGTCGTCGGCAAGATTTCGGCGCCAGAGTGTTGTCAGGGGCCGCGCTATCAGCTTGAGCGGGTCGCTGACGGCGACGCCGATCGATTTGGTGCCCACGTCCAGGGCCATCCACCGTCCAGGGGAAGCCGTGCAATCGCTCATCTGTGCTGATTTTCCGTCTTGTTGCCCCATATGTTGTAAGCTATAATCGGCTGCACCATGATAAACGAATTGGCTCCGAGGTTGGGATGTTTGGTAAACCGAAGCTAGTCATAATATTCTTGTCGGCCGCTGTCGTGACGTATGGCCTGGTGGGCGGAATCCTGAAAAGGGTTCCCGCCCGCGACGACCCATACGGCCAGCTGTCCATCTTTACGGATGTCTTGAACAAGGTAGAGACTGAATACGTTGAGGTTCCCGACATCGCTCGGGCCATGGACGGCGCCCTGCATGGAATGATGGAGGCGTTGGATCCTTACTCCAGCTTCGTGGGGTCCGCTACCTACCAGGAACTGGCGCCGGCTCACAGTATGGCGGCCTCCCCTGGACTGGTGCTTTCAAAGCGTTATGGCTACATCCAGGTGGTAACGACCCTGCCGGAAAGCCCGGCCGAGAAAGCCGGGCTTCGAAAGGGCGACTTGATTGAGTCGATCAACAATCTGGCGACGACGGGAATGAGCCTGTGGGAAGCGCAGGCTCGTCTGAGGGGTCCCGCTCAGAGCAGTGTGAAGCTTCGAGTCGTGCGAGCGCGTCGATCACAGCCCACCGAAGTCACACTGGTGCGATCGGAAATGACCAGGCCGGAGGTTTCCGCCGGCCTCCCAGAGCCCACAATTGGCCTGCTGCGAATCCCCGCCTTTGAAGGGGGCGTCGCCGACCAGGTGGCGGCAAAGCTGAAATTGCTGAAATCGTCCTCTATCCGGGGACTGCTGGTCGACATCCGAGGCAATGCACAAGGGAGTATCGACGAGGCCGCCAAAGCGGCAGACCTTTTCTTGGCCAAGGGCGGGCGGATTCTCAGCTTGAAAGACAGAGCCGGCACTTCTCTCGAGTTAGCCTCCCTCTCCGAGCCTCTGCTCGTCGATGTACCGATCGTTTTACTGGTGGACGGCGGTACGAGTCGGGCGGCCGAGGCCTTTGGATCCGCTCTGCGGGACAACGGTGTGGCCTCGGTCGTGGGTGAGAAAACCAATGGCTGTGGCTCTGTCCAGAAGCGCTTCACACTGACTGACGGCTCGGTTGTTTTCATCTCCACCCAGTTGATCTTCCGGCCCAGCGGAAAGCCGCTTCAGGCGGCCAGCCTCAGGGAATCCGGCATCGACCCCGATACTCGATCACCCAGTCGGGAGTTCGTCACCAGTTTTTACTTTGCAAATACGCCCGATCATCCCAGCGACGATTTGGGTGATGACTTTTATCGTAAGCTGGATAAAGCTATAGACGAGGAACAGCTGAAAAGCGGCCTGGAGCTGATCCGAGAAAAGGTTTCAAGAAAGGCCGCGTAAAACTCTGTCAGTTCGGAAGGAGGCGAGATGAATAAGGGAGACTTGGTGGCTGAGGTGGCGAAGGATGCGGAAATCACCAGAGCTCAAGCACAAGCTGCAGTGGATTCGTTTTTGGCCAACGTGGAGAGCGCCCTGAAGGCGGGCGATAAGGTGACCTTGGTTGGCTTCGGAACCTTCTCGGTTTCCGAACGATCGGCTCGAACGGGCCGTAATCCCCAAACCGGAAAGCCGATCCAGATTGCGGCCAAGCAGGTGGCTCGGTTTACACCCGGAAAAGCTTTGAAAGATGCCATCAATTAGTGCTTCTGGTTTCCGATCGGAAAAAGGTTTCACTTCGATCGGTAGAAACACTCGCTGACCAAGGCTCGACTTCGGCGTCGGCGTGGTGCAAGTTGTCGACATTTATCTTGTGAGAGTATAATCAGCTCTTCGTAGGTGCGTAGCTCAGGGGCAGAGCACTTCCTTGACGCGGAAGGGGTCAGCGGTTCAAATCCGCTCGCACCTACCATTTTTTTACCTGAGTTGAGCGATCTAACCCGGATTTCTCACACTCGATCGTAGCGAGGCGGTGGAGATGCGCGTGGA
>JBHHYX010000219.1:0-8884 GCA_046757765.1 Acidobacteriota bacterium
GGTGTGAAGATGAGATGCCAAAATGTGAAGTTATTCTTGCGCGAGCCCTAAGGAAGCGGTCAATTCAGGGAGGCCCGACTCCAACTTTCGCCTTGGCTGCTTTCTCGAGGAGTTTCATGATGTAGAGTTGCTTGTCGCTTCGCTCATGGACACCCTTGATGATGGCAATCCACTCCGCCACCACACTGACCGCGATCTCTTGCGGAGTCTCTGAGCCGATTTCAATACCAATCGGGGCGTACAGGTTGCGGAAGGCTTCCGGTGAGTACCCTTTCTGGAGCAGTTTCTCGACCAGAATGCGGATCTTTCTGCGGCTTCCCACCAGTCCCACATACCGGGCCGGTGGCTGAATGGCCGCTTCCAGAGCGATCTGATCGTGGCGGTGGCCCCGCGTCACGATCAAGAGAAAGCTGTCCTCGGGGATGTCCAGGTCGGACAATCCCTCCTCGAAGGGCCTTACCAGAACCTCTTCCGCTGTGGGGAAGCGATCCCGGTTGGCAAAGTTTTCCCGGTCGTCGATCACGGAGACACGGAATCCAACCCGACCGGCCACTTCGGCAGTCGCCTGTCCCAGGTGTCCAGCGCCCAGAATAATCGCTTTCGGGTCGCTCAAGATGGGTTCCACAAAGAGTTCCACGCTGCCCCCACAAACGAGTCCCTGTTCTTCAACGTCCTCATCCGTCAAGTGATATTTGAGCAGGTCGGGTTGCCCAGTCCTCATGACCTTCTGGGCCACCTGCCAGATTTCGGCTTCCACACATCCTCCGCCCACGGAGCCAAGGCTGGAACCGTCCTCCCTGATCAGCATCTTAGCGTTGTCTTTTCGGGGAGCGCTGCCAAGGCGTCGAATAATAGTCGCCAGGGCCGCTTTGCGACCCTCTTGCCTCAGGCGGACGATTTCCCGGTACAGGTCCGGGTGTCTGCCATGCTCATCTCCGCTCATGGATCTCGCCTCATGGGAGCTGTCCGCTCCCTCCCCCGTCGACTAAAGGTCGCGTTGACGTGCGTCACGAGAGACCGGACGCCACTATTTTACTCCCTGTGTTCAATGGGTGTGGCTTCATGAACATTCAAGTGACCGGCGCGGTAGGCATCCCGGGTCATCTTGGAAACAATTCCGCTCAGCAGGATCAGGCCGATGAGATTAGGGAAGGCCATGAAAGCATTGCAGATGTCGCCGACGTTCTTGATGATGGGGGCGCGAGGGCCGGTGAAGAGGGCGCCCGCAAAGAGCAGAATGATAAAGACCACCCGGTAGGGCTTGACGATCTTGAGTCCGAACAAGTACTCGAAACAGATCTGGCCGTAATAACTCCAGCCGATCAATGTGGTGAAGCCGAAGATGAGAGAGGCGACGACGACGATCACGCCTCCCCAGCCCGCAATCGCCGCCGGCATGCCGGTGTTGAAAGCGTAAACGGTCAGATTGGAATCTCCCAGGCCGTCCGGCCCCACCATGAAAATGGCTTTCTGGTAGGCGCCCGAGACGGTGATGGTGATGGCTGTCAAGGAGCAGACCACGATAGTGTCGATGAAGGTTCCCATCATGGCGATGGTTCCCTGCGCCACTGGATAGCGAGTGCGGGCGGCGCCGTGGGCAATGGCCGCGCTTCCCAGCCCCGATTCGTTGGAGAGCACGCCCCGGGCCACCCCAAAACGAATCGCCTGCTGAATTCCGATTCCCACTGCGCCTCCGAATGCCGCTTGTGGGCTGAAAGCGGAAGTGAAGATCAAGGCGAGGGCCGCCGGCACCTGTGGAAGATTGGTTAAGATCACGAGAAGGGCACCGGCGAAATAGAACACGATCATGGCCGGAACCAGCCGCTCGGCCACTGCGCCGATGCGCCTCACTCCTCCCAGGATGACCAGTCCCACCAGGAAACTGATGAGCAGGCCCATGGTCCAGGGCGGAAACCCGAACTGCTGCTTGGCCGCCAGGGCAATCTGTTGGGACTGGAACATGTTTCCGGTTCCGAACAATGTCGCGATACCGCCGCAAATGGCAAAGAAAGCACCCAGAAAGGCGCCGAAATGCCGATTCTTGATGCCATGTTTGCAGTAGTACATGGGTCCACCCGCCATGGTTCCGTCTTCCATCTTGAGGCGAAAGCGGATGGCCAGTACGGCTTCCGCGTATTTGGTCGCCATGCCGACCAGAGCGGTGACCCACATCCAGAAAGCCGCGCCCGGCCCGCCCGTCGCTATAGCCGTGGCCACGCCCGCGATGTTGCCGTTGCCCACGGTGGCGGAAAGCGCCGTCATCAGAGCTTGAAAGGGGCTGATGTCACCCACCTCGCCCTTGCCCGTCGTCTCTTTCTTGACGGCGCCCCTGAGTACCATGCGGGCCGCTTTGCCGAAGTTCCGGATTTGGACAAAACCGGTCATGAGGGTGAGGAGAAGTCCGGTGCCGAAGAGCAGGATCACCATGGGCGGTCCCCAGATCCAGTCGGATGCACTTGACGTCGTTTCGAGAAGCCAGTCGAAAATTGAGTTCATGAAGTCACTCCAGCCATGAGTTGTAGTGGTGCTTTCTTGATTGCGGCCTTCGCACCGCGGCACTGAATGCTCGTGTTTCCAGGAGGCCTGCCGGCCCGAACGGCTGTTGCGGCGGCTTCATGAGCCGTCGTTGCCGTCAGCCTGGGGCGGTTTCTCCCGCAGGATGTAGGTGGGCTTGTCTTGCGACTCGTGATAGGTGCGCACGATGATCTCGCACATCAAGCCAAAAAGAATAAACTGAACTCCCACTAGAAAAAAGAATATGGAGAGAAGTAGCAACGGATTTCGATGGGCCTTAACCGCCTCGAAGAATTTCTCATACAGGGTCACCGCGCTCAGGCCCGAGCCAATCAGGAACGACATCAAGCCCAAGCCCCCGAAAAGGTACATCGGTTTGGTCGAATAGCTTCCCAGAAACTTGATGGTGATCAAATCGAGGGGAACCTTGACAGTACGGATCAGCCCGTACTTGGAGCGGCCGCTGTGGCGAGCGTGATGGCTCACCGGTATTTCCGCCACTCGAGCACCGGCCCATTTGGCGAAGATTGGAATGAAACGGTGCATTTCTCCGTAGAGTCGAATGTGGCGGATGACGTGCTTGCGGTAGCCTTTGAGCGTGCAGCCGTAGTCATGCAGTCGAACTCCACCGATCCAGCTGATCAGAAGGTTGGCCATTCGGGAAGGGAAGACTCGCGTCCAGGAATCCTTTCGGTTTTTGCGCCAGCAATTGACGACATCATAGCCTTCTTCGAGTTTGGCGAGAATGAGAGGGATATCCCGGGGATCGTTCTGGAGATCGGCGTCGAGGGGAATAATAATGCCTCCCCTGGCGTGATCAAATCCCGCCGACATGGCGGCCGTCTGGCCGAAGTTGCGAGCGAATTCCAGTACCCGGACGCGCGGCTTGGCGTCCGCCAGCTCCCGCAGCACATCGGGGCTCCCGTCTGTACTCCCATCATCGATGAACAGGATCTCGTAAGCCGTGCCCAGGGAGTCGAGTACCCGGCACAGTTCTTGCAAGAGCAGTTCGAGATTGTCCCTCTCGTTGAAGACTGGAATCACGATGGAGATGTCGGGAGAGGCTTCCGTCTTTTTCCCCGCTGGCGACGAGGGAGGACGGGAGGGATCAATAGCAGTCGCAATCGTTGATTTGGCCACGGCGCACTTCCGTCTCAAAGTTTGCGCGGTAGTATACAACTTCACCTTGCGCGGGACCAATGAACATGGATCCGTTCACCCTCCCCGCCCATTGGTGATCAAGTAGACGGTTCGCGTCCAGCTGGAGGAACCACTCGGCGGCCAGGAAATCAGATTGGCAAGAAGCGATCGTCCTCTGGTCGAGAGGCGGGGCCGGGTTTCAACCACCTCGAGCTTGACCGAGGTCGTGCGCTGAAGTTTTTCAAAGTCGTCCGCCCCCACAATCAAATAAACGTGTTGGCTGGAACTCAAGTGCTTCACGGCCTGGTCGAAGTCGTTCAGCTCGAGGATCGGCCGATCGAGATAAAAGGCCAAACTGGGCGCGGGAAAGCGGTAGTATCCGGCCACAAAGTGGTTTCCTGACATTTCTCGGCTTTGCAGCTCCCGCGCGAAATGATGCACCGGCCTGTAGGCCTCCAGAGGCTGGAGGTAGAGGAAGAAAGCGGCATCAAAACAGAAAGAAAGAGAGAGGACGGCCGCCGTCCAGGAACGCCGGACCGCAAGGAATGGAAAGCCCGCCAGGAGGAGGCCGGGCAACCAGACCCAGCCGACCTGAGGAAAAAGAATCCGGGCCACTCCAAAAAGGGCCAGGCCCAGGACCACCAGCAGCGCTCCGATCAGCCCGGAAACCCAGCCCGGAGGCCTTCCATGGCGAAAGTAATAGGCGAGCAAGAGCGAAACGGCCGGGTAGACGGGGAGGATGTAGTATTCCTGTTTGTTTCGAGAGAGAGAAAAAACGATGAACCAAGCCGCCACCCAGAACAGAAGGAGCAGGTTGGATTGCCTCTGGGAGGGAGTGCTCCGGCGTCGTCCCCCAGACGCCCACCAGGCCAGGGCGGCCGGGAAAAAAAGGGACCAGGGGAAGATGTCTCCCAGGAAAACTCCAAAATAGTAAAAGACTCCCCGGCTCGGTCCGTAGTCCAGATAGCTGAAACGACCCCAATTCTCGCTCAGGAAAAAGTGAGCGACCCGTTCCCATCCGAAACGCTCTCCGACCAAAAGAAACCAGGGAACCGAAACCAGGATGAAAACAGAGCCGGCCCTCCACAGAGGAGCTTCCCGCAGCCGGCTGAAATTGCCGGAAAAAAAGAGAAACAGGAGAACCGAGACTGCCGTAAGCAACACCACCGGGCCCTTGCTCAGAAATCCCAGCGCAAGAAAGAAAACGGAAAACAAGAAAGTGGATTTCCGGTTGGATTGAAGCCAGCAGACAAAGCAGGCCACCGCCATCAGGATGCAAAAGAGCATCAAGACATCGATGAACAGTCTTCTGGAGAGGACGAGGAACCGGAATGTGGTGGCGAAGATCCCGGCACCCCAGAGGGCCACTCTCCCGTCAAAAAGCATCCCTCCCATCCAATGCACGGTCAGGATTGACCCCAAACCGAGAAGGGCCATGGCCAAGCGCTCCCAGAAGACCGAGACGGAAAAGATTTTGTAGAAAAGTCCCACCACCCAGTAGGAGAGGGGGGGCTTGTTGAGCCGGGGTTGGCCGTTGAAATAGGGGACCAGCCAGTCGGAGCGGGTGATCATTTCCCTTGGAGTCTGGGCGTAGTAGGCTTCGTTCGAATCCCAGATGGAAGAATCTTCCAAGCCCACGAAAAGAGGCGCCGCAAAGACCAACAGGAGAAGGGCTCGTCTGGCTTGCATAAACCGCAGGAAGATATCACACCGGGAGCGGGAGCGTCTCGGTGATGAACAGCCTTGGCCCGAACTTCTCCGTTGAGCACTTGCTAGCAGTCTGGTTTGCGAATTTCCGGCCTAGCCGTGTCCCATCACGCGCAGGTAATGCCGGTCGAAGGCGGCCACGAGACTCTCCAACTCCGAGTAAGGACCCGGAACAAAGGCCCGGGAGCGGAGCCCTCGCTGGGTAGACTCACAGATGCGCCAGTCCTGCTCATTCGTGATGTGCCAGAAATCAATGGCCTCGCTGGGGTCAAAGCCTGGCTGGGTCACAGCGTCGGGATGAAACAGCCACTCGCATACCACGCGAGTTTGGCCCGGGCTCTCTGGCTCGATCCGGTGGACCAGAACGTAGTCGGGGTGGAGGCTTAAAAGCAAGGTGGGGAAGATACTGTAGTAATAGACGCGGTTGCGGTGTTCATTCCCCTGGTCGAGAGGGGCGGCACAGGAGCGCCCGCTCATCGTCATACTGTCCGCCCGGCTCGAGATCGTCATGGGTCCTCCCAGAAAGGGCCCGCTCTCCAGGTCGTTCAGGCTGTCGCGGTAGGGGCTCAGACGGTTGAGCAGAGGGTGGAGCGTCGGACAGTGGTAGCATTCGGAGTAGTTCTGAAAAATCAGTTTCCAGTTGGCCTCGACCAGGTACTCCTCGTGATGGACAGTCGTCAATTCGGCCAGATGCCAGGAGCGAAATTTTCCGCCTAACGGCCCAAACTCCTCCTCGAAGGAAGTCGGGGTTTCGGCCAGGTTGAGGAAAACAAACCCCTCCCAAATCCGAGACGCGACCTCGATCAGCGGGTAACGGGACCTTGAAAAGCTTCCGGCTTCCTCCATGTTGGGAGCCGCCAGCAACTCCCCGTCCAGTCCGTAAGTCCAGGCATGATAAGGGCATTGAATCGTCTTGGAAAAGCGTCCGCTGTTCTGGTTGCAGAGCCGTGCCCCTCGATGCCGGCAGACATTGTAAAAGGCTCGCGGCACTCCCTCGGAGTCGCGCAGGAGGACAAGGTTCTCCTTTTCGAGGTCACAAAGGAAATAGCTCCCGGGTTCACTGAGAGGGGTGCAGCGGCCGACACAGCACCAGTGGGAGCTGAAGATGCGGTCGTTCTCCTCCCCATAGATCGAATCGCAGGTGTAGTATCGCCCCGCCAAGGTATGAGCGCCAAGACTGGATCTTCTGGTTGCTGCCACGAGTGACCTGACCTTTGCAGCCGCCTCGCCGAACCGCGTTTTTCCCAAATGCCCATGGCGGGCCCTAGTGCAGTCACCTGGAGTGAAATCACGCTCTGTCGGCCGGCTCGGCATACTGCAAGAGTTTGGGGTTTGAAGCTTGGTCCTTTGGGATTTGTTTGAGACTTGGGGCCTTGGAATCTTGGGACTTCTAAAAGGCCCTGCACCCGGAGCCGGGGCAGGGCCTCTTTGAGGTTAGCCTTGGTGGCGTTGGGTTACCCCTCTCGGGGTCCTTTCAGTGAACGCCACTGACGCTGTGGAAGTCCCCTCTAAGCGGACGCCACCTCCGCCAAACCGTGTTTGTCAATATCCACTGGACCACCTCCTTTCCGGGCGCAGGCAAAAAAAGCGGGTCCCAACCCGCTCGGCTCCCGGGCCGCCCCAAACCTTACGAGCCGCCACGGCGCTTTTCCGAAAGCGCGTAGAACCTGACAAGCAACGTTTCTTATGTTGAAAGAAAGGCCTCCCTTTGTCAAATGATCCGAATGACGTCTCTTGGCTGAAAAAGTTGTGCTGAAAGACGAATGTGCGCATTGTAGAATCAAACCTCCCCCCGGAGCTCCGAGACGAACGATGCAACCGAAGACCAACAACGGAATCCTGATCGCTTCTCCAATGAGAAAGGAAGCCGCCGCGCTGAAAGGTTTACTGGAAGGGACATATGAAGTGGTGGGAACCGGTTTGGGAATTGATCGGACAGTCCCTTTTCTCCTCAAACGCTTTCGCCTCGAGAGGCCTTCCCTGCTGATTTTCAGCGGCAGCGCCAATTCCCTCGATGTCGGTCTGGAAATGGGTGACATCGTTTTCCCGAGGAACTGGTGTATCCAGCAGGGCCCCTGCTTTGAATCGGATCGCCAGTTGATTGACAGTCTGGTGGAGAGGGGGTGGAACATCGGGGGAATGGGTTTGACCGTCCCCCACTCACTCTTGAGCCCGCGGCAGCGGGGGGCGCTCTACCAGTCGACGGGTGCGTGCATTTACGATACCGTGACCGCCGCCGTGTTGCGTCTTGCCGAGACCTCGAGTGTGCCCTGCCTCACCCCCAAAATCGTTGCCACAACGGCCCGCTCAGGCATCATGACTTTCTGGACGAGGCTGGAAAACCACTTGGAGCCGCTTGCCGAGTATCTCCTTCGACTGGTCGAAGATTGGCGTCGACAGGGACCCGGAGGCCATGCGTCCCCAGAGCCGTTTTCGGGGCTCCTGGATTAACCGGCTCTCATCAGCTCTCTAACCCGCATTTCTCACACCCAATCTACTACGGCGGCGGATATGCCCGCGTCTACTGCGTTGCGCTCCGTCGGGCTCCTCGACGTACTGTCCAGTGCGACTGCGGGGCCCTCGGTCGCGACGCCTTGTATCCACGCGCATCTCCACCGCCTCGCTACGATCGCGTGTGAGAAATCCGGGCTAATGCGACTCTGGGATCATCCCGGCTGACTGTGTTGCCCACCCTCGGCCTCCTCGACCTGTGCCAGGTACGACTGCGGAGGGTTGGCCGAAAACGGATTGTCGGCGCGGCCGTTCCGGGGTCTCCTTGCGACCGGTCATGAGAAATGTGAGTTAAGCCACTCCGCTAAACTGCCGATAAGCAACAGTAGCCACCAGTTGCCGATTGGGGACGTCAGGCACAGATCGTGACCGGCGCTGTTGACGGTGGAATGGAAACAAGTTCAGGAAGAGCTGTGCCAGCATTTCTCGGGACAGGCAGAAGCAGGAGTTGTATCGAAGTGACGTGGAAAGGACCTGTGCGCGAGATCGCTCAATGTCGCCCGGCGAGACTCAAGCATGAGTTCGGGAAAGGAGGTCGGTTCGGCCGACACGTCAATGAGAATCGGAGTTGTCCTTTTAATGAGTCTAGTCGCCCCAACCACCAGCCTTGAAGCCCAACTCACCTCTCAAGAAGTACAGGCTCTTCGCCAGTTGGATACTCGCCTGAACCAATTTGCAACCCTCCACAACAGCAGTTTCAAGCCAACCTATCTCAGGCTTCTGGCCACCAGCCAGGAATGGACCGAACTGCAGCTGGAAGAGGCCCACATCCTCGATCTCAGGACCGATAACACACTCCGGGATCTGAAACTCAGGGCGGCGATGATTTCCAACTGCCAGGAGATCCGACGCCAACTGGAGCGACTTCTTGAGGCTTTCGGAAAAGTTGAAAAAGCCGCCCGGAGACTCAGGCACAAGCCCAAACCCACCCTCGCCGGGCTCCATCCCTGATGCAGCCCTAACCCGGACTATTCACCAGCTTTCTGCTGCGGCGCCGTTATCATCCGCGCTG
>JBHHYX010000220.1:0-8867 GCA_046757765.1 Acidobacteriota bacterium
GACCCGGCCCTTACGGACCGGGCTACTCGAATGTCGGCCCTCCGGGCCTTTGGCACGGTCGGTTACGCTCACCTCCCAAGCGCCGAAGGCGCTACTCATGTTCATCGCGGCAAGACCAATCGGCCGGGTGTTTGCGTTTTCCAAGGCATGAACAGATCTATCAAAATGATGGCCTTGAGGGGTGACCGCCATCCTGATTTTCGCCTCAAGTCACTGAACCACGAACGTAAGTGAGTGGCCATCCGGATTGGCCGGGCGCTGACGCTGCGGTTCAGTCTGACACGGCATGGCCAACGGCGCGCATGTCGTCAATGCAACACATCTGAGAGCAAATTCTCAGAATTCGGCGATAAGCAGCTAGAAAACCTCCGAAAACAGGATGTAACAGAAAGTGAGGCTGAGAAAACCGGCGGCCACAAGATAGACGCCCATGGGCAGAAGAGTCTTTCGGATCAAAGCACCTTCTTTGCCCACCAGCCCCACTGTGGCGCTGGCGGCGACCACATTGTGAACGGCGATCATATTGCCGGCGGCGCCCCCCAGTGCCTGCATTCCCAGAATTACCAGGTGGGGAACCCCGATCCTGTCCGCCACACCGTATTGGAACAGGCTGAACATGAGGTCGCTGACGGTGTTGCTTCCGGCCACAAAAGCACCCAGGGCTCCAATGACGGGAGCAAAGAAGGGCCAGACGTGTCCCGCTATCCGGGCCACACTTTCAGCCAGAACGAGGGGCATGCCGGCCAGACCGGCGGCGTTGGTTCCGGAGTCGATAAAGACTCGCACCATGGCCACCGCGAAGAGCAGGGCCAGAGCCGGTCTGGCCAGCTTCCTGATGGCATCGCCCCACGCTTCTGTGACTGCCGAGAGCTTCATCCGATGAAGCCGGATTGTGGCCAGTGCCACCAGCACAAAGATGGTTCCAGGCAGATAAAGGGGCTCCACCACCTGGTTCAGATCCGTCCCCAAGATGCCCACCCACTCCACTCGAACGGCGGTGAGCCACCCTTTCAAGGGCAGAAAGGGCAGGCGTGTCATGACCAACAGACCTGCAACCAGGAGGTAGGGAGACCAGCTCCGCGCCAACGAGAGGTGGGTCTGTTGGTCGAGTGTGTTGGCCGAAATTGAACCGACCCATTCCTTTTTCCACTGTTGTGCGGGAGGAAACTGCCAGGGTTGAGTGGCTGAAAGGAAAAGACCTCCGCGAGCTGCTGGAATCACGATGGTCAAGCCCAGCAGAGCTCCCAGCAGGGAAGGGAATTCCGGCCCCAGGAAGAGGGCGACGGCCAGATACGGGAGGGTGAACGCGAGACCTGCCAAACAGGCAAACTTCCAGACTTCCAATCCAATTCGAAAAGAGCGTCTGGGATCAAAGAAGCGGGTCATCATCGCCACCATGAGGAGCGGAACAAAGGTTCCAATCAGAGCGTGGGGCACTGCGGCAAAGACGCCGATTCCCCGAATCAACTCCCCGTATCCCATTCCGGTGTCCGCCAGGGCCCTTTCCACTTCCGGCACATTCAAAGACTGGGCCATCCCCACCAGGATCGGAGTGCCCACCGCCCCAAAGGTCACCGGTGTGCTCTGAATGATGAGCGATACCATGACCGCGGCCAGAGCAGGAAATCCCAGAGCGAGAAGAAGCGGCGCCACCACGGCCGCCGGAGTTCCAAACCCGGCTGCTCCCTCGATGAAGGAGCCGAAGAGCCAGGCGACCACGATGGCTTGAATGCGCTGATCCGGGGAGATGCTGAGAAACCCGTGTCGAATCGTTCCCAGGGCGCCGCTTTCCCGAAGAGTGAAGAGGAGCAGGATGGCGCCAAAGATGATGTAAAGGAGGGTCGCCGCGATCACCCCTCCACGAAGACTCGCAGCCAGGATCCGAACAAGAGGGACCTGCCAGATCAGGAAAGCGATCAGGACGGTAACGGCGTAGGCGACAATCATGGCCCGCAGAGCCGTCCAGCGAAAGACCACCAGCAGCAACATGACCGCTGCCACCGGCAGCAAGGCGACCAGGGCGTAGAATTCCATGGGCCCCACATTATCTATCAAGAGCAAGGCGGATTGCCCGCAATTCCTTTCCTTCCGTTCGGCCACACTTTATACTGGAGGACGAAAAGGAGGTCCCACCGATGCATGTTCGTGGCTGCCTGGCTACTCTCTCACTCGTTTCTTTCGTCGCCTGCTCGGAGTATCGGGCTGACCGGATCGGGACCGTTCACGCCGTGGTCCAGACGCGTCCCGGCGGACCGGCGGAAGAAGTCGACATGGCGGTTTTTGAGGCACCTGTGAACCCCGCCTCGGTAGCCGCCGCCGATTCCAGTTTGAAGGACCAAGACCTCGTTCTCGGCATCGTCGTTCAAGGCCAGGCCATGGCCTATCCGATACGTTATCTGGCCTCGCACGAAGTTCTCAACGACCGGGTCAAAGACACTTCCATAGCTCCCACCTGGTGACCCTTGACGGGTTCGGGCGTCGTGTACGCCCGCGACACCGAAAACCGCGAGTTGACCTTTGATTTTGCCGAGGGTCTGATGAAGGACAATCTCCTGATGGTGGACAGGGAAACGAAGAGCGTCTGGTCACAGTTGGATGGGAAAGCCATCTCCGGTGCCTTGAAGGATGCCCCGCTGCGCGTGGTTCCCTCCCAGCAGTCCACCTGGAAGTTCTGGAGAGACACGCATCCGGACACCCGGGTCATGGTCGAGGAGACTGAGGGTCGACCGTATCTTTACCGAAACTGGACTCCCGGCACTCCGAGTCCCAAGGAGAGGTCCAAGACTCACGACACGTCCCAGCTTGGTCTCGGTTTGGCGGTGGCGGGAGAGGCCTGGTTTTTCCCTTTCCGGGAACTGGATCGGACCCCCATGCCGCTGCAGCTTGAAATCGAAGCCATCCCGGTTACGGTTCGCTACGATAAGGAGGGCCTGACCGCCTGGGCCGAGGATGGGGAGGGGAAGCTTCTGGCCGGAGTTCTTGCCTATCAAAGCGGTTGGATGGAATTTCAGCCCGCTTCCACCATCTTTCGTGCCCATGCCAGCCAGGAGAATTAGACTTGAATTGAGCGATGGTCGACGGCGGTAAGCACCAATCTGTTGCCCGGCGCAGGGGGCGAGCAAGACTCGAAACCCGAGATCCGGAAGCACGTTTTTGGGGCCAGGTTCTGAAGCCGGGGTGGGCAAGTCTGCCGTTCACTATGTCAGGCTGGCAAGAAAGCGCGCAAGTCGGGAATATCCGAAAAGTCGGCAAGGTTGAGGGTCCACAAATCTGCGTCTCTTGCAAGGGCGCAAGCGGCAATGCCCAGATCCATCTCGCGGCCGCGTGGTCGCCGGACACGATCATAGAGACGTGCTGCCAGCACAGCCTCCTCGTAACCGAAAGGAATTGCACCTTCACGGGGAAAGAGCGCCTCTTGTGCCGACAACTCCTCCTCGACACGAGGTCCACGCAGCCACTCGTAGAGGACCAGCGCCGGCAGCAGAATTCGCTCACCGCGCTCAATGGCAGTACGCAGGGCGGCTGCTGATCGCCGCGGTCCGCTCAACGCATCGATCAGCACGGAGGTGTCCAGCAGGATCATCAACGATTCCTGACGCCGGAACGCCGTCCGCCTCCCCGACGGGCCCGCCGAATCTCCGCGATTTCCTCTTCTACCTCACTCAAGGGACGAGGCGGGATACGGGGCACCACCTGATCGAATGTCCGCAGCAGGCCCAACCGTTCGCTTTCACTCAGACGACCGATCCGTTCACTGTAATCATGAATGGCTTCGCGGACGACCTGGCTCTTCGGCTTGGCCAAACGCTCGGCTGTGCGTTTGAGACGCGCAACGGAGGCTTCATCGAGAGTGAAAGTCACCTTGACAGTCGCCATACTCTGTCAATACTAGCATACAACGCTCGGGCTGAACGAGGCGCCTGCGGGCGAACTGGCGGAGGATGAACTCGTCTTGCGCCCTGCCTGTCCGGCGCCCCGCGACCACCCCTCATGAGAAACGGGGGTTAGACCAGACTGAGTCGCATCTCGTCCTTCATGAAGACTTCTTCAATAATCTCGTTTCTCTTGTTCCACACGCATCGAGGACAGCGGTCCAGTTCACCGGGGGAGACGACGGTGTTCACCAGGTCGATGTGCTCCTTTGAGTTCCAGATCTCCTCGAAGCTGGCGCCTTGCTGGTAGGCTGCCCCGAATCGGAGGTCGGTGCGATCCTGGCAGACGGCGAAATCTCCGGTCGCGGTGAGACAGATTCCCGTCCAGATGGCGTGGCAACGCTGGTAGGATCGAGGCGTCCAGTAGCCGTCGAACTTCTCTGAGATAGCAAAGATGTCGACCCGGTCTCCAAAGTCCTGCTTCGCCCGTTGACACTCCTGGTACACCTTGGGCATGACCGCCCGCGTGGCTCGGTCCTGATCCTTCTCATACCAGAAGGCGGGACGGATATGGACGAAATCGACCTGGCAGTCCGCGGCCACCTGACAGAAAGGATAAATGTCTCGCCAGTTGAAATGATCCACTACATAGGCCAGCCCGAAGTCCCGCTTCTTGCTGGGGGCGGCAGCTCGGATGTTCTCGAGGATCCGGTCCCAGTCGGAATGGTGATCATTGGCGTGGTTGGTGTGGTCGTGCTGTTGCCTAGTGCCGGCATTGAGGCTGACGCGGACGAAATCGACGCAGGAGGTGACCTCCGGCGTCAGGAGAGAGCCATTGGTGCTGAGGGCTACTGAGATCTCCTGGGTGCTGAGCCAGCTCAAAGCCTCTCGGGTGTATTTGTTGAGCAACGGCTCGCCTCCCCCGGAGACGTGGACGAGTTTGGCGCCGGTGCGAACGGCGTCGGCGCAGGCGCGCATGAGCAGTTCGTGAGGAAGTTGGTTGCGATGAATGAACTGTTCTTCGTTCTGACGAAACATGCACCAGTCACAAGTATGGTTGCAGATGTTGGAGGGATAGATATGCCAATCGATCGGGAAGGGCATGTCTCCCTCGGCGATTGCCCTCAAACGGTCGGCGTAGGCCAGTATTTTGAGACTGTTAAACCGATTGTACTGGGGATGTGCCATTCCAACGCTTCCTTAGCCCGCATTATTCACCAACTGTCTACCTACTGTAGCGGCGAAATCATCCGGGCTGGCTGCGTTACACTCGGTCGGCCTCCTCGACGTACTGCACGAGTACGACTGCGGGGGCCTCCCTCGCAAGCCTTGCCAGCCCGGCGCCTTCGCCGCTTCGTGACGAAAGCCGGTGAATAATTCGGGTTAGCCGGGTTGTTTCACTTCAACCACACTTCTCACGCGATCTGTCCTCGCGGAGGAATCATCGAGCGCCAGCCCTCCGCTTCTTCCACCCGGCTCGACATCCCGGGGGGAGCCGAGTTCCCCTGCCAACGTGGTGGCAGCCGTGCGCCCCGGCTGGGTGGCGATCCAGTGGGAGGATCTGGGTGGGCGGTTCGGAATCCGTTCAGTCCACCCACGGGGAAATCTATGCAGTTCAATTACTTAGACGGATTTACTGGTCCTAGATCCTGGAAGGCAACGTCGATTGGATCCTGACGTCGGACGTTCCACCGCCTCCCAACTCGAACCGCATCTCTCCCAACTCCCTCGAGGATTCTCTAATTCTACTCACTCTGGGAGGTGCCTGCAAAGCCCTTTGTCACCCAGTCCAAAAAACGGTCTCCGGGCGTTCAAATGAGCCACGCCCCAGAGGCGGGCGTATCTGTCGCCGTAGTAGATTCGGTGTGAGAAATGCCGCCTAGCGCTCAACGGCGTAGAGAACCGTTTCGAATAGAGTCTGCGAGTGATGTCCCAGGAAAAAGCGATAATTGGGATTCAAGTCTCTCACTAAGAGGGGGATTTTCCAGAGGTCATCGGGTTTGTGGTAAACGCACACTTGCAGCTTGGGACGTGCTTCCGAGAGAGTTTGGCGGGCGCCCTTCAGAACCTCTTCCTCGCTTCCCTCGACATCCAATTTGATCAGATCGATCCGGATAGCTTTTTCCGAGGCGAAGGAGTCTACGCTGACCACATCGATTCTGGATTCTCCGCCACTCTCTATCCGGCATTGCATACTGTTTTCGGCACAAGATTGAAAGCTGACAGAGCCGTTTTTCCGGGACAGGCCTGACTTGAGGAGGAGCACCTGGTCTTGGAGGCCCTCTTTGACAATGGTCTCGAGTAAGAGGTGGAAGTTGGAGTCGTCGGGTTCAAAGGCAAAGACCGTGCAATTCGAGTTGAGCTGACGGCAAAACTGAGTGGCGGTGTCGCCCGTCCAGGCACCCCCATCCAGGATCACGTCCCCGAGAGCCGGTTTCACGCCAGGGTGGAAGTATTGTCGATAGGGAGCGACTTTGAGAACGGCGCTGTCCAGAGTCAGCCGGAACTCAATCTGGGAGAGAAAGGTCTCTTTCGAGGCATCGTCCTCCAACAAGTTGTAGACCTCTTCGAGCTGGTCGAGGGAATTCAGAATCGAATCAGGACAGAAATGGTCCGGGGCCGAAGGCACGAAATGAGAGTAGTTCCGAATGCCCAGTTGGTTCAGTTGCTGGGCGATATCTTTGGCCCAGTCGCTGGCTATGAGGATGGGAGAGTTCTTGTCGTCCTGAAGCTGTGCTGGATTCAGGACCGCGATGCCGTTGATCTTCGTTCCCTGTTTGTTGCGATCGTTGTCGCACAGGAACGAAACGTGTATCCCCTTGCGCCACAGAAACCCCAAGGTGGTCAACCCGGATGACCCGGCTCCAAAGATGGTCACCGACCGGTTTGATCTGAGAAAATCATCGATGGAGACTATCCTTTCCGACACCGAGTCAATCAAGGCATGCAGCATAGGGCAACCTGTGCCAATCCAAATGGGATGGGGCCAAGCGCTCAGGTGGGAGTTAAACTCGAATCTGAATCGTCTTGTCCGCCGCCAGTGTCAAAGCAACCGGAATGCCAAAACTTTGCACAGCGTTGGATCTCCCGTCTTGTCAACTAATTGTGGTGAGAATAAAGGCGGTTCCGCACGGCTGAGACTGTCAATCGCTCCTGAGGCAAGCCAGAATCTTGACGGAAAGAGGGATCCCGGCTGATCCGGGGCAAGGGCGGAGGCAAGGGCAAGGGCGGAGGCAAAATGCTCAGGATGCCGACCCTAAGGGTTTGCGCAAGAATAGATTCGCAGAGTTGGCGCTCAGATTTGCACCAGATTGGGCCGCGAACGATTGAGCGAAACCGCAGGCGTGGCCGGGCCTACGTTGAGGATTTCGCGATTGAGAAGCGGCCGAAGGTGGTGTGAAGATGAGATGCCAAAATGTGAAGTTATTCTTGCGCGAGCCCTAAGCAGCTAATGTCAGGCAAAAATATTTGAAATTGTGATTCCCTGGGTTGAGCGATTCTGACGCCATGTCACTGAACCACGAACGTCAGTGAGTGGCCATCCGGATTGGGTCGGGCGCTGACGCTTCGGTTCAGTTTACAGAGCAAGGGCGGCGGCGCGCACGTCGTCCATGCAACGCATCTGAGAGCAATATTCTCAGAATTTGGCGCCAAGCAGCTAATCTAATTTCTAATAAACCCGCAGGTGGCTGTAGAGCTTCACCACTGCTGTCTCGGGCACTCCCCGTTTCAGGGCCGCCTGGGCAATGACATCCTGATCCCCGTAGGCTGAGATCAGTAGGGGGATACGTGCAGAATCGATCGATTCGAGAACAGAGGGAGAGTAGATGGGGACTCCTCTCCAACTCAGACCCTGCTTCTCTGGATCGCTGTCGATGAGAATCAACCGGCGGCGGCGGTTGGATTGAAAGAAGAGCGTTGTCTGGTACAGAAACTCAGTGTGGAGACCGGCTCCCCAGATGGCGCAATGGGAACACTCTTCAATGCTTTGCAGTACGCGGGCGACCTGGCTGACACTCTTCCTCCAGGTCGCCAGGCATTGGCAGAGTGCGTCCAGATCCTGACCGGAGGGCTGGCCGGCGGAATTCGGTTGAGTGGGCCGCGCCGCTACTCGACAGCCGTTGTACTCGGAAGGCTCCAACCGGTCCACCTCTTCCCAGCCCGATTGAGAAAGGCAGCGCTTCAGGCTCTGGCGGCTGAAATGGGTCATGTGCTGAACCGAAAAGAAGCCGTTGATATCGTTGGTGAGGCCCTTTTCGAGAATGGGAACCTCCACCACGAGGCGGGTGGAAGGATGGGAGATGGAACGGAGTTTGGACAAGGCGGCGACGGGGCGAGGCAAATGCTCGAGAACATGGAACAGGGTGATGACGTCCGGATGGCCCGGGTATTGGAAGGTCTCGAAATCGCCATTGACGAAGTGAATGCTTTCCCCGAACCGGGTCCGGGCTCTCTCAATGGCGGCGCGGTCAATGTCCAGTCCGCTCTTTTGGATGTGATCCGGCAGGCTGGACAGGAAATGCCCCTCGAAGCACCCGACATCCAGAAGCCGGGTCTTGGGCTCGAGAAGACCTCGTTGCTGGAGCCAGTCAATCTGCTCCTCCGGTCGCGCCGGAGTGGCGCCGTAGGATCGTCCCGCCAGGGCAAACAGGACCTTGAAGCCGTAATCGGAGTAGCACGGGTTCAGGTAGAGAGTGAAACAGACGAGGCACTGCTGCTGTTCGAGGTTGACCCGTTTCGGTTGGGTGAGTGAATCCTGGAAGAACTGGAAGTTGTCCAGCTTCAGGATGCAGCGGGATTCCAGCGACCCGCAGAGGGGACAGGGGCGGTGCATGAGGAGGGTCGGAGAAGAGAAGTTTCCAACAAAGGAATCCACCGGTTTCCATTGGAGCGAGGGGTTCATCTGTGCCATCGATAAGATCTCCTTTCCCTAAGGGCTCGCGCAAGAATAACCTCACATTTTGGCATCTCATCTTCACACCATCTTCGGCCGCT
>JBHHYX010000221.1:0-8856 GCA_046757765.1 Acidobacteriota bacterium
GGGGTTGGGAATCACGGCCACTACACCGCTGGTCGGTCTGAGGCGGAGCCTCGCTCCTATTAGCGGGTCAGCCCCTCTCAAACCGCCTGGTGCAGCGGTCCGGTTCCCCCGTCGCAAAGCGGGGATCCGAAGAGGTCACTGCTGTCCATCCCCGCACCCATCTCTGTACATCGGACCCCAGGCAAAGGGGCGCGCGGCAGAGGGGCCAGCCTCCGGCAACTCGCCGCGGGCACGCTCGCCGGGCGTGCCCAGACAGTGCGACAAATAGGCCACCCGGTCTATCTTTCGCCAGCGGTTCCGATGTTGATGTCCATAGATGTGGAGAGTGGCGCCAACCTGCCGAATTTGTCGATCAAGCCCCTTGGAGCCAGCCACCCGGCTAAAATTGAAACTGGGATGACGATCCCTGACCGCGCCTATCGCCTGCCGCTCTTTCGGGCTGCTGAACATTAACTCGCGCCGGGGCAGAAAGTGGCTCATCGTAATCACAGGGGGCTCATAGTCGCGCTCAATCCGGCTTTCATTCATTTCGAGAAAATAGTCCGCAACGGTACCGTTTTTGTCCAAAGACGACCATCTGGTGTAGTAGTTGTCGGCCCACATGCTCAACGAAGGGTCTTCTCCCGACTTGGCAACAAACAGGCTGTCGCTTCCTTCTTCCGGTTGCATGTACCAGGAAAACAGCGGGACAATCCAAGGCCGGTGGCCGTCCCGTTCTTGACCCGCCCGCTGGGGGCGAGTTCGAACCCCGAGCGAATCACACACCTCCAAAACCTTGCGGAACTTTTCGACCGAGTTGGCGCACTCCTTGCGGCGCACCCACAATTCGTGGTTTCCCGGAACAAAAAACACTTGGGCAAATCTGTCGCGCAGAGCGCCAAGAGTGGAACGAACCTGCTCCAGATCGTCGCTGATATCACCGGCCAGGAGGAGGATATCATTTCGAAAATCGCTGGAGGAAAGCCGGTTCAGGCAGTGCCGGTTCTCCGCAAAGTCGACGTGAAGGTCTGAAAGTACATGGATTCGGCTCAAGCCCCGCTATTGTACACGTTTTGGCGCCTCTCGGCTCCCCACCCTTCTAGCCCGCATTTCTCACAGGCTTTATTGGTCATGAGGAGTCGAAGGCGCCGCCCTGTATCCACTCGCATCTTTCCCGCCTCGCTACCATTGCGGGTGAGCAATCCGGGCTGGAACCTGCCTGTTGTACAATGTGGACATCCGGGGTTGGGCCCGAGACGAGAACCGGAGTCGGAGCGACACGACCCCTCTGGAGGAAGGCACATGAAACTCAAGATCAGCAGGACCCTCTTCCCGCCCAAGAAGACATTCTGGATGGCGACAATGTTGGCGACTCTGCCCTGGTTGCCTTCGGCGGTCCTCGCCGGCAACGGTAAGCAGGACGACGGGACCCACCGGGTCCCTCTTTCCGCAATCACCGGGACTTGGGACTTGTACCCCCAGGCGGAGGGAACTTCCGCCCCTCCCCCTCCGCCCGTTTATGCCTCCTACCGAACTCGGAAAAAGCTGGCCTCAGGCAAGTCTGTCCCACGTGTGATTCTGAAATCAGAAAACGGCAGGTTGTCGGGCACGGCAGTCTTCCCCGAAGGGATCGTCCTGACCGATGACAACCGGGATGTGACGGGGAAGCCCGAGACCGACTTGAGGGATCCAAAGTTCGACGGAGTGCAACTGATCTTCCGCGCACAAGTGGGCGAAGAAGTTGTGGAGGCCCGGCTGAAGTTTGAAAAGGGAAGGTTCAGGGGCACTTGGAGAGTCTCAAAATCGGGCAGGACGGGACCCTTGTTCATGGTGCGTCGCTAGCGCAGCTAGGCCGGAAGCCCGAAGGGCTTGCGTCGTCCAGCCCAGGGTTGGCAACAACCCTGGGTTTGGCGGTCGTCGTGATCCCCTATCAACCCCAACGGGGTTGTGTCGGTATCCAGTGGAATCCCTCTCACTTGTGAGCGGGATCATTCTCCTCCCCCACACGACCCTTTCAGGCTCGATTCTTTTGCTGGTCCGACGTCCCTGGGTTCGGAAACCCACCCTGGACTCCAAGACACCATCCCTTCGGGATTGACCCCACCAGTCCCGTGGGATTCCCTTCTCCTACGCTAAGGCTAAACACGTCCAGCCCGCCAGGACCGGGTGCTCCGGATGTTTCTAGCGGACAGGCCCGTCGGGCCGGCACAAAGGCGGTAATTGCAACCAAGTCATCACTTCAATGGTCGCTTTCAGGTAGGAGGTGGCTCGCTACAGATCTAGGCAAAAACATTTTTAATCTTGATTCCCCAGGTTGAGCGATTCTGGCGCCAAGTCACTGAACCGCGAACGTCAGTGAGAGGCCATCCGGATGGGCCGGGCGCTCACGCTTCGGTTCAGTTTACAGAGCAAGGGCAACGGCGCGCACATCGTCCCTGCGACACATCTGAGAGATTCATGAGAAATGCGGCTCCCGCATCAATGGGGTGTGACCTCTTCCGACACTTTGGGAGAGACGCCGGAGGCGGCGGCTTGCTCCAATTGGAGAACGAGTCTGGCGACCACGCTGCCACTGGTAAGGTCGAGGCTTTGCTTGGACCGCACCTCGTTCAGCGCCTGATCGATGCGCTCCAAGGTGCGAGCAAACTGGGATAAGAATTCGGAAACGGTGATTCTCCCGGCCCGCTGGGCGGAGAGATAGGTGATGGTCAGCCCTCGCTGCCGGTCGCGAAGGTCCTGAATCAGACCTCCAGCGGCGATCTTCTCCCACTTCGTGGTCTTGTGGACATTCTTGATGCTGTCCCGCAGCCATCCCAGACCGAGCCGAGTGCCGATATCGTAAAAGCACTGAGCCGCCTCCGCCAGAGAGACCCGGGCTGTCCGACCCACATCAATAACCCCCATCACACTGGGCAGATACTCCAAGCTGGCAATCTCGCCAGCCAGATCCTTCGGGAAACCGTCCTTGAGTGCCCGGTCCCGGCCACGCTGAAAATTCATTTGCTCGCCCAAGGGGAGCAACTCAGCCAGTTTCTTTCGCAGGTGCAGAAGAGGGTCCCGGTATCTTTGAATGAAACCCGAGAGATCGTCGATCGGGATCCCGCCCAGCAAGATCGTTTGGACGATCCCCTTCACTGCCTCGGACACCTCCACCAGCGCCGCGTATTGTTTCTCTATGGCTATCTGGTCGTCCAGTGCAAGGATTCTCTCCAGAAAGGGATTGAGTTCCAGGATCTCGAGGGCTGCCAGCGTCACCCGGATCACTTCCTCGCGTGTGGCGCCCGTGTCCTGAATGGCGGAGTCGATAAAGGCCAAACCGAGCTTGTCGACAATCAGCCCAGTCAACTGGCAGGCGATAATCTCGCGTCGCAGTGGATGGTCGGCGATGGCAGCTGAAAAATCCTCCCTGATCGCTGTTGGAAAATACTCTGTCAGGTAATGCTGCAAGGGAGGTTCATCGGGAAGCTCAGTCCCCAGCAAGTCGCGTTGCAGCATCAGTTTGGTGTAGGCCAGGAGAATGGCCAGCTCGGGACGGGTGAACCCCCGATGGTCACGGCGCCGCTGCTTGAGAGCCTTTCGGTTGGGCAGGTACTCCACACCGGTCTTGAGACCCCCATGCTCGGCCAGGTTTTCCTGCAGGGACTCGAAGAGCCTCAAGTCCTTTCGACTCAAACGTTGAGCAAGGGAGAGACAGAGTGACTGGTGGGAGTTATCGCGCAGGACCAGCCGGCTGACCTCCTCGGTCATTTCTTTCAAGAGCCGGTTTCTCCGATCGAACTGGAGCCGACCGGTTCGAATCATCGGTTCCATCAGGATCTTGAGGTTAACCTCGTGGTCGCTCATGTCAACGCCGGCCGAATTATCGATGGCGTCGGTATTGATTCGTCCGCCCGCAAGGGCATACTCGACTCGGGCCAACTGGGTGAAGCCCAGGTTGCCCCCCTCGCCCACGACTCTGGCCCGGAGTTCAGTGGCATCGATGCGGACGGCGTCGTTGTTGGGATCTCCCACTTCGGAATGGCGTTCGGAGACTGCCTTCACGTAAGTGCCGATGCCGCCGTTCCAGAGCAGATCGACCGGCATTTTGAGCACGGCCCGGATCAGATCCTGCCCGCTGAGCGCATCCGCCCTCACTCCCAGCAATGCTTTCATTTGAGGGCTCAGCCGGATGGATTTGGCGTGGCGCAAGAAAACTCCACCCCCTTCACTGATCTGCTCGGCCCGGTAGTCTGCCCAGCCGGAACGGAGCAGTTGAAAGAGGCGGAGGCGCTCCTGGTAGCTCTTGGCGGTGTCCGGAGTCGGATCGACGAAGATGTGGCGGTGGTTAAAGGCGGCCTGCAGCCGAATCTTTTCTGTATGGAGCATCCCATTGCCAAACACATCTCCTGACATATCGCCGATAGCCGTGACGGTAAAGTCCTGTTTGGAAGGGTCAATTCCCAACTCGCGAAAATGACGATTCACGCATTCCCAGGTGCCACGGGCGGTAATGCCCTCCTTCTTGTGGTCGTAGCCCTGGGAACCGCCGGAGGCAAAGGCGTCTCCCAGCCAAAAGCGATATTCTCCGCTGATCTCATTGGCGATATCGCTGAAGGTCGCAGTGCCTTTGTCCGCGGCCACTACCAGATAGGGGTCCGCTTCGTCGTAGATGACCAGCTCCGCCGGGTGTTGGACTTCTCCTTCCACGATGTTGTCGGTGAGATCCAGGAGTCCTCGCACGAACGTCTTGTACTGCTCCTCAACATAGACCTGGAGAGCGCTTCGGTCCGCCGGCGGGTGCTTGAGGACAAAGCCTCCTTTTGACCCGACTGGAACAATGACGGCGTTCTTGGTCATCTGAGTCTTCATGAGGCTCAGGATTTCGGTGCGGAAATCATCGGGACGATCGCTCCAGCGCAGTCCGCCCCGCGCCACTTTGCCTCCCCTCAAGTGAATACCCACCACTCCAAGGCCGCTGACAATGATCTCAAACAAGGGGCGCGGCTGGGGCATATCTTCCACCGCTCCAGATCGGATCTTAAGGCTGATATAGGGTCTGTCGCGATAGAAGTTGGTGCGTACGGTGGCTTCCACCAATTGAGAAAGCGATCGCAGCGCGTTGTCCTCCGGCAGTGAATTCACTGCGTTCAAACTATTGAAAAAAAGCTTCTTGCAGTTTTCAAACCGATCTTGTCTCGTTCTCTCGTCGAGTGGCTTGAACCGGATTTCGAAAAGGTCATAAACGTGCCTTGCACAGGCGGGGTGGTTCAGGAGTGTCTGGGTAATGAATTTCTGGCTGATGGCCGCCTGAACCTGAGAAAGATAACTCCGGTAGGTTCGCATCAAGGCGACCTGGCGGACCGTCAGTCCGGCAGTCAGGACGAGGTGGTTCATGCGATCATTTTCAACCTGGTTGTCAAGCATTCCCAAGACGGCTTCGACCAGGCGATTGCCGTGCCGCTCATCCACGGGACACCCCTCAGCGTCTTGGACCCGGAAAACATCGATGCTCTTGGAGCGGCCCTCTTCTGGCCCGACCCGGTAGGGAATCTGCTCAATCACCCGAAGACCCAGGTTTTGCAGAATGGGAAAAACCTCGCTCAACACCAGTGGCTGCTGCCCGTAGATCTTCAAGTGGGAGGCGCTCTGCGGGTAGCGGGCATCCGGTGGGTTGACCAGATCGACCAGGTGATGGGACTGGCCCAGCGCTTCCAGATTGTCGATATCCAAGACGGCTTCGGCAGCCGGGTTGTCCGCCTTGTAAGCATCATCGAAGGCCTTGCAATAACGTTCCGCCAAGCCAACAGACCGAGAGCCCCGTTCCCCAAGCTGTTCCCGGAGCTGATCGTCCCAGGAACGGGTGAGTTCAGCTACCTCACGGTTGATGGCCACGAGGTCCAAAGCGTCGTAGCTCAAGTTGGTGACAAAGAAAAAGTGGAAACGGACCGTCACCTCGTCTTCGCCCATGGCCAAGTGGTAGTCGACGTGCGAGGCCTGAAGCTTTTTGAACAAGAGGCGTTGGATTCTCACTCTGACGTCAGAATTGAAACGGTCTCTAGGCATGATGACCATGAGCGCCAGACCTCGATTCAGAGGGTCGGGACGAACCGTCACCCGGACTCCCCGCTCCTGTTCGATGCGCATCGTGGTCCGGATGTCACGATGGATCTGGTCGGGCGCCGACCAGAAGAGTTCTTCCCGCGGCATCGAGTTGAAGATGGTAACCAGCAGTTTGAAATCATGAGATCCCCTCTTGGTGTCATCCAAGGCCAAGACCTGTTTGAGCTTTCGTCTCAAAATGGGCGTGTCTTGAGCGGGAGTGGAGTGCGCCTTGGAGGTCAGCAGGCCCAGAAAGCGCTGCTCGCCGCCGGCCTGACCGTGGGTATCGAACTTCTTGATTCCGACATAATCCATGCGGGCGGGCCGATGGACCGTCGACTCCGCGTTGGACTTCGTGACCAGCAGAAGTGGCCCACCCGTGATTCGCCGCCGCAAGCCCTCCGGGATGTCCTCAAGTGCAACCGCCTGGTAGTAAGAACTGGTCTCCAGCTTACGCAAGATGCCCAAAGCGGAATCAGGCGCTACCTGGATCGAGCGCACACCCTGGAGAGTCCTGATGTCATATTCCCGGTAGCCCAGAAAGACGAAGTGATCGGCCAGGAGCCAATCCATGAAGTCCGCGTATTCTTTGAGATCCTCAACGCCGTCCAGAGTGGCATAGCGGTGCAGTTCGACAGACAGATCATTGAGGTAGTCTCGGATTTCCCGGGCCTTGCGGCACATGGAACGGTAGTCGTCGGTGGCCACCACCACGTCAGCGAGAATGTTCCGAACCACGGATTCGAGCCGCTCCAGTCGGGCACGGTCTTCCACTCGATTGAGCAGGAACAGTTCATAGGCCTCACTGGGCGTACCTTCGCCCGGTGCCATGATCTCTTTGGCCAGATGGCCTCCGGCGTCACGTCTCAGGCCGAGGATGGGGTGCAGGAAGTGGTGCAGTTCCACTTCTTCCCGTCGAAGGCCAGCCCGAACCGAGTCGACAATGAAAGGCCGATCATTGAGGGCGATTTCCAGCACGGTATGAGGCCCCTCCCATCCATGAACCTCCTGGACAGGGTTGTAGACCCGAACCAGGCTCTCGTCCGCAGGCCTCTTCTTCAAAAACTTGAGGGCTCCCAGGGAAATAGCCAACATGACTTGAGAGCTCAGTTCCTCCAGGAACTCCGGACTCGCCTTTGCGAAGAGGCTGTCGCTGAACGCTTTGACAAAGCCGCTTTCGGAGCTCCCCACTTCTTGATCAATCAGTTCACCAAGTTGTCTTAAACTGGCTGGCATGATTCGTTTCCAAGTGACCATTGAAGTGATGACTGGGTTGCCGTTCTAGGGTTCGTAGGTGTCTATGAGTTGCTTTTCCCTTTCCCCACTCTCCAAAGCCAGTTGAATCAGGCGGTCAATGAGATCCGAGTAGGTCACACCACTCGCCTCCCACAATTTGGGATACATGCTGATTCTCGTAAAGCCGGGTATCGTGTTGACCTCGTTGACAAGCAGGTGACAGTCGTTGGTCAGAAAAAAATCGACCCGCGCCATTCCCCGGCATCCCAACACCTGAAAGGCCTCCACCGCAAGGCGCTGCACTTCCCTGCCTGTGGAGTCCGGAAGTTGAGCCGGTATCTCCAGCTCCGCCCCTTCTTCGTCGACGTACTTGGCTTCATAGGAATAGAAATCGTGGCGCGTGATCACTTCACCCGGCAGGGAGGCAACCGGGTGCTGGTTGCCCAGCACGGAACACTCGAGTTCACGGCCTTCGATATTTTGCTCCAGTAAAACCTTGTGGTCGTAATGGAAAGCGTCGTCCAGAGCCGGCCCCAGTTCCCTTTCCAATCTCACCTTGTGGATTCCGACGGAGGAGCCGAGGTTGGCGGGCTTGACGAAGAAAGGACGTCCCAGTGCCTTCTCCACGTCCTGAAAATGAATCTGATCCCGGCAGCCGTCTTCCCAAACGAGAAACCTGGCAATCGGAATTCCAGCGTCTCTGAGCAAGCGCTTGGCGACATCCTTATCCATACTGACAGCCGACGCCAGCACGCCTGAGCCGACGAAGGGGATTCCCGCCAACCTGAGTAATCCCTGGACGGTGCCGTCTTCCCCCAGGGGTCCGTGCAGAACCGGGAAAATCACGTCCACAGGACGAGCCGACCCGGGATCCGACAGGGGAAACAACTGGCGGCTGCGCGCCCACGGAACCAGAGTCACGGGCTGATTCTCTGAGGAGAGGGCCGGCAGCTTGAGGTTTTCTCCTTCCAGAAGCGATTGGGAAGCTTCATTCAGACACCAGCGACCTCTCTTGTCAATACCGATCAGGACCGTGTCGTACTTCTCCGGGTCCATCGCCCGCACGATGTTGGCGGCAGACTGAAGGGAAACTTCGTGCTCCGCCGATTTCCCTCCGAAAAGAACCCCCACGCGAATTTTCCGGTCCATTCACTGAAGCCCGTCGTGCCCGCCGTTGAAACGAATAGGCCCAACCCTCTCAATATTGAGGGTCGCCAACCGAAGCCGAGGAGACCCCGAACCTCCTCCGCGGCCTTGGCTGAAACGCCTCGGCCAGTATCATATCATTGAGGTCCGCCGGATCGATGGGTCTTGAGCGGATTGCGACCGAAAGACTCCCGCTTCCCGTTCATCCCTCAGGTCGCCGTTCGGTCCAACAGGTGTGGCTGAGGACCTTCCCGCTTGTCCCAATGTTTATCACTCTGACGGGATGGCGTGAAGTCCAACCCGCGAGGAGTCGAAGGCGCCTTCCTGGCAAATTCCCAAGACTCCAGGGCCCCGAGTCCCAAAGAGGGTGTCGCAAAAGTCTCTTGAGGCCGTGCAGCACGGTGACCTTGCACAACC
>JBHHYX010000222.1:0-8799 GCA_046757765.1 Acidobacteriota bacterium
GCGGCATGTCGAAGATCGACAAGACCCGCGGGGCGCAACAGATTGGTGCTTACCGCCGCCGACAATCGCTCAATTCAGGTTCAACTCTTCGCCTCGGTAGATCACGCTGTGGGCGCCGCGATCAAGACGTTCTTGGAAACCGCACGGGTCTGGCCCTTTTGCGGTATCCAACTTCAATACGTAATTGTCTGACCATAGGTTCCAGCAAGGTAGGGGGTGGCCGAGTCGCTCCGCGGGTCCTGGCTCAGCGTCTCCGGGCCTGGCGTACAGTGATTTCCCGTCCGGCCGATTGATCGCGCAGGACAGTCTTTGCCCCGCCTGGCCAGTGGACCTCGATGCGGTCGATATGGGTGTATTTACCGAGGCCAAAATGCAGGCGCGGGTCACTCTGAGAGAGGTAGCTTCCACCGGATTGCGGCTGCGCCTTTTGCTCCAGGGAACCGGTCACGACCTTGACCAGGGCCAGGAATCTTCCCACCAGGCCGCCGATTTGAGGTTGTTGGCCATCTCCTCAAAATCCGACTTGCCGGAAGCCAGGCGGGCCTTCGCCTGGTAGGCACGGGAGGCCGCCTGGCGGTAGAAAAGAGCCGCCTTTTCCAATTCGCTTCGGCGCTGCGCCGGGGGTGGTTCCCCGACTGGGACGACGAGAGGAGGTTCCTCAGGCTCTACGGAAGGGGAAAGATCTTGGCCGGCCCCGTCGGCCTCCTTCTCTGCTCGGAGGTGAGAACGTTCCGTTCTCGACCACTGTTCTTTGAGCCCTTTGGAGAGCCGCAGGTGTTCGGCTGCCTCTTCTCTCCGCTCGGCGCGGAGCAGGGCGCGTCCCAGAAGATAGTGGACATTGCCTTGGCGGTAGAGGGTGGAGCCCCTTTCGCGGGCGCGTCAGGAGGGTGATCTGTCGCCGCAGTAGACGGCTCATGAAAAGCGCCGGCTCAATTCAGGTTATAATTTTGAGGAAAGACGATGGGGTCAGAATCCGGAGTGCGGGCATCGGGGATCCAAGGCCGATCATGGACCAGACTCTGAATCAGGAAATGACCGGGACCGACCAGGCTTGGGAAAGGCGGCTCGCCGGCCAGCCGCCTCGCCGCTTCACCATCGCCCTGCTGAGCTGTTTTTCGATTCTCGTTTCGGCCGTTGGGAGCCTGCCTGCTCAACAGATCGACAAGTACGTCCGGCAGGCATCGAAACTGGTGGAGCGCTATCAGTTGGACGACGCTCTTTCCTTGCTCGAAATCGGTCTGCGACAGTATCCCGACGCCCCCGAGCTGCTCCTTCAAATGGGCAGTCTGCTGGTCCACGTGGGGCAAGCTGAAAGAGGTGAGGGGCTTTTGCAGCGGGCTCTCGCCATTGAGCCCTTCAATCCCGAGATCCTGAGGACCAGTGCCCAAGCCAAGCTTCGGCAGGGCAGGCTGGCCTCCGCCATCGAGCTCTTTCGCAAGTCCTTGTGGCATGGGTCCGGCGACGCCGAATCGCATCATCTGCTCGCCTACTCTCTCTTTCTGCAAGGGGACGAGGAGAAAGCCCTGGATCATGCTCGACGATCGGTGAGGATTGAACCGCTCTCAGCGCCCTACCGCGACCTTTACTCCCTTCTTCTGGATCTGCATGGCGACCAGAAGGAATCCGATCGCCAGCTCCGCATGGCGCATCGTCTGGAGCCCAACGATGCCCACATCCTCTATCGTCTCAGCCGTCGGCAGAGGCGGGAGAAACGGCTGGGCCAGGCTCTCGAGTATGCTGAGTTGGCCTCTAATCTCGATCCTGAGAATCCTCTTTATTTCCGCGAACTGGGCGATCTTTACAAACAGATGGGAGAAACCCAGCTGGCCCGAGAAGCGATGGTCCGTTCTCACGCTCTCGAGGAAAGCTTTCAGAAGTACCTCTCCGCCCTTCAACTGAGCGGGCAAGGTCGGATCGACGAGGCGATCAGAATTTTGGAAGCGACCGTTTCCCAGCAACCCAGCTTCATCACTGGAATGATGCAACTCGCCTACTTGTATCAGAAACAGGAGAAGCCAGACCAGGCACTGGGAGTCTACCGCCGGGTCCTGGAGCTGAACCCCTCCCTGACGGCGGCCCGGGAACAGGGAGCTTGGATCCAGGCCAGGAAAGGCTCGCTGAAACAGGCGCTTGAACTGCTGCGCGACTCTCGGGACCGGAGCATCAATGAGTCTATCCTGCAAGGGTATCAGCTTCTTGTTCGGAAAGACTGGTCGGGGGCGCTGAAGCACTTGCGCCAGGTGGAGTCGGAGAATCCGTTGACTCCGGGCATTCTGGGACTGTTGGCCTATTGTTTGAGCCAGCTCGGCGAGAGCGAGGAAGCGCTTCGTTATCTGGCCACGGCGGAGAGACTTCAGCCCGGGGACACCCGCATCCGAGCCCAGATCAGTGAAGTCAAGCTGGATCAGGCGCTTCAGTTTCAGGCCAAGCGGCAGTGGGCGCGTGCCCTCGAGATCTACCAGGTGCTCGTCCGATCAGACGGCCGCAAGCCAGTCTATCTTTTCAATATGGCCTATTGTCAGCAGCAGATTGGAGAATTGAGCCAGGCGGTAGCGCATTACCGTGCCGGGCTCGCCCTCGATTCCCAGGCCGATTGGGCTCGCATCAATTTGGCCTCCTGCCTTTACCGTTCTTCTCGCTTTGAGGAGGCAGCCGCGGAGTGGGGAATTCTCTTGGGACGTACCCAGACGCCCGAATCGTACCTGCAGCTTGGCCTCTGTTACAGCCAGTTGCATCGTGATGCGGAAGCAGAAGTCGTCTTTGAAAAGGCAATGGTTCTGGGGGATCGATCTCCTCAGGTGGTCTATAACCTGGGCATCACCCGGCTTCGACTGATGAAACAGGAGGAAGCCTGGGCTCTCATCCGAAGGGCGGCGCTTCTGGGTTACCAACCAGCCAGGAAATTGCTGCAGCAGGCCAGGCGTTAGCCCGCACCTCTCATGAGCCGTCCACTGCGGCGCCAGGATCATCCGAAAGCTGACCGCGTTGCCCGGCCTCGGCCCGCTGTTTCCTCGGAACCAGCGTGAACTCAGGAGGCCGGACTGGGCTTGAAACCGCGCCGACTTCCTGTCGGGGCGAGCGGTGGGCGTGAGCCCGCCGTTTCCCCTGACTGACGGTGGCTTCAGTGCCGGCAATGGGAGTCAGGCACTCTGCTTGCCCGCATCATTCACAAACTGTCTACTCCATCGGCGAAATCATCCGTGCTGACTGCGTTGCGCTCGCCGGGCCTGCTCGACATACTGCACGAGTACGACTGCAGGCGCCTCAGTCGCGACGCCTTGTCCTCTTCCGGGAGTTCGCTCTCCATCCTCCCGCCCAGCACATGGAGCGGGCTCCAACCGCCGCGCCCCTGAGCGCCGGTTGGAAAGCGATTGTCAAGTCAGTTTATTTTGGTTCGTCAAGTACATGGAGGATCAGGGTGGAGAGTGCCGGGTCGAGGTTTTCTGTCTTGATTTCAATTTCCGGATGACGGGCGGCAAACACCCGGAAGACCTCGTCGGCAAAGCCCTGGCCCAGGGACCTGACTCCTCGAAAGTCCAGAACGACTTCCTTGAACTTCTCCAGGCCTACAAGCAATCTCTTTGCTTCCGACCGGGACACGTACGCGTCTCGGAACAGCTTCACCAGGACGCGGGTCCGCTGGAACCTGTACTCGAAGTTCTCCGGGGCGTACTCCGCAAACACCTCCTCCAGTCTCCTGCGCGTGTTGCGGCTCAGAAAAAAACGAACCTCCGTCCCTCGGATCTTTCGTTTCCGGCTCACAAAAATGTCCCTCTTGCGACTGTCAAACAAGAGCTCGATTCCGTGGGACCTCAGGACAAGGGCATCGGCGGCCTTGGAGGTGAAAAATATGCCTTCTCCGGTGTGCCGATCAGGCATTGTGGTCGTCTTGCGACGCCCCGGCAATTGTCAGTCTATTGTCAAGTGTACATAACTCTTAATTGTCAATTCCACCTCTTTCGGAAGAAGTGCCTGTTTTGCCTACCCGGTAGCCCTTCTCAAAAGCCCGGAGGGCGGCTATGGAGTAACCCGGTCGGTAAGGGCTCCCCGCCGACAGCGCGGGGGGGCCGACATCAATGCGATCTCCGCCGATTGTCGCAAGATGACGATCAGGGGAAACAAGCTCCTCTCCGGATGAGAAGCGCCGAGACGTTGTGTTCCTGCGGGTTGCGGAGACCCGCAGGAATACGCGGCGGGTATGTCGAGAATCGACAAGATCCGGGGGGCTCAATCGCGGTAGAGAATGGCTCAATTCAAGAAGTCATCAACCAGGCGGGCCAATCGCCCAGAGACCGCCTCCCGCGATGTAGAGGGTACGGTTCCTCCCGATGGCAGGGGATGCTCGGAAGGGAGAACTTGTCGGGGTACATCTCATTGTCCCATCCGGATTCAACGCGTAGACGGACCCTGTGGAGCAGCCGCTGCCAAAATAGAGGAAATGTCCAGGATCGTCAGACCGTCTAGCTCATCGATCACATAGGCATAGTCCCCCGATAATGCGACATCCAGCGGTGCGCACAATTCGTTGGTTTGCATCGATGGCAATGGCCTGCGTCGGCCCGCCAAACTGATCGACCAGCTCCGTGTTCAAGGCTTCGGCAGCGCCGGAGGGCCCCAAACTTGCCGCCAGGCTTCCAAGAGCAATGGCGGAGCCCGCCCGATCCTGACTCATCACCTTGTCAGTGGAGGGCACATGCAACGCCAGCAAGAGAAAAAGGGCAATCGTCTTCAGGTTACGCTCGGAAATCACACCGATACCCCCTTGTAACTGGCCATCTAGAATTCCCCGGGGTTTCGCCAACAATTGTCTCCCCTTGACGTTACAAACATGGAGGTAGCAGGGTCAACTGTTTGGAGAAACCCCGGGGCCGGGGGCTGGCTGCAAGGCTGGGGCGTCCCCTCCCCCAGCTGCAAACCCTTGTGGGTTCAAGAGCGAGTCGGCTAGACTCTTCACCGGGACAACCCGGTGTCAAGTCTATGGAAGACAGCGTATCCTGTGAGGCGTGGCGGTTCGGTTGCCGCCGACCCTTCACGACGATTGCGGGCTAGGTCGACAACAAACAGAAGGTAGTGAATGAATGAGGACCGAGATGGACTCGGCGGCAATTCGATGGCTTAAAAAGGAAGTCGGGAGGCAAGCTGCCTCGAGAGTGCAATCGGGCAGTGTGGTCGGTCTGGGCACCGGATCCACCGCTTGTCACGCCATCGCATTTCTGGGTCAGCGCCTGCGGGGAGGGGACCTCCATTCGATACGAGGAATCCCCACCTCCCTTCACTCTGCGAGGCTGGCCAGAGAGTGCGGGATCCCATTGACCACTGTGGATGAGGCGGAGCGCATCGATCTGGCCATCGACGGCGCTGACGCAGTGGATCCGAATCTAGCACTGATCAAGGGTGGTGGAGGCGCCCACACTGTCGAGAAAGTGGTTGCCGCGTCAGCCGATCAGTTCCTGGTCGTGGTCCATGACGGCAAGCTGGTGAAGCGGCTTGGAGGTTCCTGTCCGGTTCCTGTCGAGGTGCTGCCCATGGCGGTAACTCCAGTGCAAAGGTCGATTGAAAAACTGGGGGGACACCCGGAAATCCGAATGGCCGTGGAGAAAGACGGCCCCGTTGTCACCGACTTGGGCAACCTCATTCTGGATGTCCAATTTGACGCTATTGAGGATCCGGCACGACTGGAAAAGGCTCTCAACAATCTTCCCGGCGTGCTCGAAAACGGCCTTTTTGTGGGGCTGGCGGACAGGCTCCTTGTCGGTGAGATGGTCGAAGGGGAGCCGGCAGTTCGGGAATACGCAAGAGAGGGTCCGATGCCCCTCTGATCCACCCGTTGCTGGGCGAGTGATGTAGAATTGGCACCTGGACTCGGCTTGGGGAGTTCTCCCGGCACCGTCCGGCGCAGTGAGGTCTGCGGCTTGGATTTCAGTCAGGTCATCGATGTTCTGCCAGCCTCGGGCACAGAAGGGGCGGCTGGGCGTGGCGGGACGACTTGTCCCGGGGCGAGCCTGTTCGGCAGTCGCTCGAGAGGAGTTCCATGGCGACTGAAAACCTCCACCGAGAACGTTCCTTCCTCCCCATGAGAAGAAACCCCGATCGCTCGGAAGTGGTCATTATTGGAGGAGGCGTCATCGGCTGCTCCATTGCCTATCATCTCAGCCGGGAAGGTCTCACCGACATTCTCCTGCTGGAGAGCCAAGCCTTGGCCAGCGGGGCCACGGGCATCTGCCCCGGTGGGATTCGTCAACAGTTTGAGAGAGAGGCAGACTGCCTTTTCGCCAAACGTTCGATCCGCTTCTGGGAACAGATAAACGAACTCCTCGAGCCTGAAGATCCATTTCAGTTCGAACGATCCGGCTACCTGTTTCTGGCGGATTCAGCGGAACGGATGAACCGGTTTGCCGAAAACGTCGCTCTGCAGAATCGTCTCGGAATTCCCTCAACCCTGCTCACACCGCAGGAGGTGGGTGAACTGCTTCCGGCATTGCAATGGAGGTCGGTAAGAGGGGGGAGCTGGTGTGGCGAGGACGGATTCCTGGAAGACTGTCACGGCGTCACTGCTGCCCTGGCGCAGCGGGCCTCCCTGCGGGGCGCCCGCATCCTCTACGAGGAAGCGATCCACATCGGCAGGGCTGACGGCCTTTGGGAGGTCGGTACCAAGGGCGGAACCCGGTTCTGCTGCCGCCATCTGGTGCTGGCAGCGGGCTTGGACAGCGTTCCCCTGGCGGCCCAGCTGGGACTGAGATTGCCCGTCACGCCCCAGCTCCGGCGACTGGCGTTCACCACTCCCCATCCTGAGCGGGTGATGCTTCCGCTGGTGGCCGCACCCGAGCGCGGCTTTGCCGGAAAACAGCTCAGCCACGGAGTATTCTACCTGGGTTGGCTCCAGGAAACGGGGCAAGAGGATGAACTGGATTTTCTGGAAAAGAGCCTGAGGGTGGGCGCTTCGCTGCTTCCGATCCTGGCTGCGCTGCCGGTCCGCCGCGTGTTGACAGGCGTTTACGACACCACCCCCGACCATCGGCCCATCCTGGGCGAGATCCATGGTTTGGACCGTTTGTATGTCGCAACCGGCTTCAGCGGCCACGGGTTCATGATCGCTCCGGCTGTGGGAGAGGCGCTGGCCGCCCGCATCACAGGGGGGAATACGGATCTGCCCCTGGAGGCGTTTTCCCTGTCTCGATTCGAAGAGACAGCCCCGGAGGAAGGTCTCGTGATCTGACCTCGCTTCTCTCTGCCCAGACAAGGGGCAAAGGCAGGGGCGGGTGGCGTGAGCTGCTTACCGCCGAATTCTGAGAATTCTGCCGTCACTGAACCACGAACGTGAGTGAGTGGCCATCCGGATTGGCCGGGCGCTGACGCTTCGGTTCAGTTGACAGAGCAAGGGCAACGGCGCCCAGGTCGTCTCTGGAACGCCTCAACTGATGGAATCAAAATTTAAAATATTTTTTGGCTCCAGGGTTATTCACCGGCTTTCGTCACGAAGCGGCGAAGGCGCCGGACGGGCAAGGCTTGCGAGGGAGGCCCCCGCAGTCGTACTGGTGCAGTACGTCGAGGAGGCTGACCGAGTGTAACGCAGCCAGCCCGGATGATTTCGCCGCTGCAGTAGACAGTTGGTGAATAATGCGGGCAAGGCTTGGGTCCTTGGGATTTATTTGGGATTTGGGACCCTGGAATGTTGGAATTTCTAGTTCCCATCCCAAGCACTAAGCCACTTGTTCAAAACTGTTTAAGAGTTTTGGGATGGGGACGAGCCGGTTTCGCCTTACGGGCGAGCCGGCGGAGGACTCTCAGATTCCTTCGATCTTCTTTCAGGTCCCTGCCTTTCGGGGTCTCCAGAATCTTGGGAATGGCACTGAAGCGATCGTCCTGCAGGATCCGGGCAAAGCCGGAAGTCCCGATTTTCCCTTGGCCGATGTGCTCATGACGGTCGACCCGGCTTCCCAGCTCTCTCTTGCTGTCGTTGACATGAAAGATCTTCAGTTTGTCGAGTCCGATGGTCTGGTCAAATCGTTCGGTCAAGCGCTGGTAACTCTCTTCGTCCCGCAGATCGTAGCCGGCGGCGAAGACATGGCAGGTGTCCAGACAGACCGCCACTCTGCCGGGATCCCGGCAAGCGCCCAGAATGTCGCGCAGGTGTTCAAAGCGATAACCGAGCGAGGTTCCCTGACCCGCGGTCGTCTCCAGCGCAATCTGAACGCGGCAGTCCGGCACCTGAGAGTGAACCCGGTCCAGGGCTCGACTGACTCGCCTGACGCCCCAGGATTCGCCTTCTCCGACGTGGGCGCCCGGATGAGCGACAAGGTAGCGCAGCCCCAGCCTCTGGCTGCGGGAAATCTCGTCGACCAGTGCTTCGATGGATCGTTCCCAAAGCTCAGCACCTGGCGCCGAAAGGTTAATGAGATAAGAATCGTGGGCTACCACCGATCTCAGCCCGGATTCCTTTGACCTGCGGTGAAACTCCGTCGCTTCGCTCTCCGAGATCGTTCTGCCCTGCCACCGGTGGCTGTTCTTGACAAAGATCTGCAGGACGTTGCAACCGACCTGCAAAGCCCGCATGATGGCTTGCGGGGTCCCTCCGGCAATCGACATATGGGCCCCCAGCAACGGGATCTCTGATTTCGTACTCCTCTTCCGGGACACTTCGGAATCCAGATGTTGAGACCCGGAGGTCCCTGTACGGCGATCTCCAGCGACGGCATTCCGGGAACCGGTCCGAGACCCGGTTGGGACCCCGGGACCAAGGTGGACTAGCCCGAATTTCTCACACTCGATCGTAGCGAGGCGGTGGAGATGCGCGTGGAT
>JBHHYX010000223.1:0-8797 GCA_046757765.1 Acidobacteriota bacterium
TAGACGCGGGCATATCCGCCGCCGTAGTAGATTGGGTGTGAGAAATGCGGGCTAACCTAAAACGAGCGATTCTCGGTAGGGTGGCCCGGGTGTCCCCTTCGACAGGCCCGGAGGGCCGGCACAAAGGCGGTAATGGCGACCCAGATCATCACCTCAATGACCGCTGGGCCGTATGAGGTTACTCGCCCTTGTTACCCGGAATCTCCGGGTGGGAGTCGGCAGAGAGGGGATCCAGGCCACTTGCGCCGTCGTCCGGGGGATCTGTTTTCTGGCCAAAAAAGAAAATGATTCCGGTCAGAATCGCGACGCCTCCCAGCAGCGACCAGTAGGTGTGAATGCCCCATCCGTTGGGCAGGTATCCGGCCAAACAAGCGACTGAGGCGACGAGCAGGGCGTACACCAGTTGCGTGCGCACGTGGTCTACGTGATCGGCCGCGGAAGCCATGGAAGACATGATGGTGGTGTCTGAAATGGGTGAACAATGGTCGCCGAATACCGAACCCGAAAGAACCGCGCCCACGGTGCCGATCAAGATTTCGTGGCTCAACGGGTTGGTTATGCCCGCCTCAATGGGCAGCTTGTAGGCGACGGGGACGACGATTGGAGTCAAGATCGCCATGGTGGCCCAGGAAGTCCCGGTCGAAAAGGCGATGAAGGCTGCCGCCACAAAGGTGACAAACGGTACCAGGTTGGGCGACAGGATGTCCCTGGCAAAACTGACCACGTAGTCGGCCGTGCGGAGGTCGTTGCAGATGTTGCCGATGGCCCAGGCCAAGATCAAGATCATGGCCGCCAGCATCATCGATTTGTAGCCGTTGAGCGTGGCGTTGATGGCGCTGTGGAGCGTCAGTATCTTCTGGACCAGGGCCAGGAGGATGGCCACGGTCAGGCCTGTGAACGAAGCCCACATGAGCACGGCAAAAGACTTGGCGGCCCCGATGATATTGCCAAGGGAGGCATTTTGGGCCGCTTCGCCGAGTTCGGAACGACCACTCACATAGAGTCCCAAGAGGGTCACGAGTATGACGGTCAGGATTGGGACGAGGGCGTTGTGCCACCTGAGAGGGGTCTGGGCGTCAGCCACCAAATCCAGGGCGGCGCTGTCGGTTAAGGGTTGGGCGCCGTCGCGCAGCACCTTGCCGGAGCCGCGGGCTCGCATCTCGGCTCGGCGCATGGGGCCGAAATCGCGCAAGGTGACCCCCACCAGGAAAACGAACAGGATGGCCAGGATGCTGTAGCTCGCATAGGGAATGGATTGGATGAAAACGATGTAGGCATCGTGCTCGATCTTCAGTGCCCCGAATGCTTGATCGATCAGGCCCACTTGAAATCCGATCCAGGTGGACACCAGGGCAACGGAGGCGACTGGGGCCGCCGTCGAATCGACGATGTAGGAAAGCTTTTCCCTGGAAATGTGTAAGCGGTCGGTGAACGGCCGCATGGTGTTGCCCACGATCAGGGTATTGGCGTAGTCGTCGAAGAAAATGAACACTCCCATGGCCCAGGCCGCCAACTGGCCGCCCCGGGGATGATTGGCGTACTTGGACAGCTTTTGGACGATGCCTTGCGTACCGCCCGCTTTCGAGATGACGCCCACCATGCCGCCAAGGGTCAGGCTGAAAATCAAGATAGAAGCGTGATCCGGGTCCGCCAGAGAGTTCACAAGGTAGGTGTCGAGGGCCTTCATAAAGGCGACAAGGGGATTGTAATCAAAAATGCACAAGGCTCCCAACCAGATTCCACAAAAGAGGGAAATCAGGACCTGCCGAGTGATAAAGGCCATGGCAATCGCCAACAGAGGAGGCAGCAGACTGAGAATGCCCGGCACCACTCGGATTTGGGTTCCGGCCTGTGACCCTCCTGCCTCCACCCTCACCGCTTGGTTTCCCGTTTTGTGGATGGTGGCGTCCTGAATCGTCAAGACGCCGGCTTTGAAGGACTGGGTGGGAGCGACCTCCAGGGGAGCGGAACCGGTCTTGAGGTTCAGCCCTTGAACTCGGGCAGTCGCCGTGAAATCTTTGGCCGGGCTGCCGTCCTCACGCAGCGCCTTGATGGTCATGTCAAAAGGAACGTTCTTGAGGGTCAATCGGGGCGATTCAATGACGAGCTTCACTGCCGGGCTTGGGGCGCCTTGTTGCCGGGATCGTAAGTGGGACTGGCAGAGGGCGAAAATGACCACAGGAATGAGCGCGTGCCGCAGAAACTTCTTCATATTGGATTTCCAAAGGATCATTGCTGGTGGACACGCGCGCCATCACGCCCGGGAAAGACTCAATCCGCAAACAGCCGAGCCTGTCCAGTAGACTCGGGTTTTGTCGGAGCCTGCCGCTGACTCGTCCCCCGCTCGGATGGGAGAAGTTGGGAGGGCTGAATGCCAAGACGATCGCAGTAGACGCGTTTTGAAATCTCTTTGACGCTGGAGATCTTGTGCCTGGTCAGAGTGATGCCGCCGGCGCCTCGGCCCTTGACCAGAAACTCATCGAAGCGAAGATAGAGGTCAAGCTTGCTGATGCGGGGCTTTTTTCTGAGTCGAACGTGGGCGAAACAACCCCTTCCCCGGGACAGGAAAAGGATGCGAGAAGTCTTCTTTCCGCGGCCCAGTTCGTAGCGCTTGTCTCGCGTGATTCCGCCCACTGAAAAGCGCTTGAGAAAGGATTTTCCAGAAGCGCTGTCCTGGTACACAAGATTGAAAATCCGCTCCTGATCTCCGGGCCCGAATATCTGGGCATGGATGATCTGCTCTCCCACATACTTCTTCGCGGCGACCTTGGTGACGACCATCCCGCCGTCCCGCAGAATCACCAGGATATCGTCCAGGTTGGAGCAGCTCCCGATCTCGTCTCCGATTCTTGAGTCGGTTCCCACGAAGCCGCCGGCTCTGTCAATAAAGAGCTTCCGTGTGCGCTCCACGACGGTGACCGCTTTGACGCTGTCGAAGGTCGTGATGCGGGTCTTCCTTTCTCTCCCCTTCCCATAGGTCTCGATCAGGTGATCGATGTAGTCGATGACGTACTGGGTGAGGTGGCGAAGATGACGCCTCACCCGCGCCAGCTCCTGGTCGATGGAAGCCAGTTCTTCTTGAGCTCTTGCAGAATCCCAGGCGCTGATTCGCCGGATTCTCACCTCGGTGAGGTAGACCAGATCGTCCTGCGTCACCTCTCGTCGGAGCTTGGGCTTGTGGGGTTCCAGACCGGTCTCGATTTGCGAGAGCACAGATTCCCAACTCGTGCATCTTTCGATGCGCAGATAAATGCGGTTCTCGACAAAGATCTGCACCAGGCTCTTGCGGTGCCACCGCTGTTCCAGGCGCTGCTGTTGAATCTCGAGATCCTGCTTGAGCAAGGACCGGGTTTGGCGGGCGTTCTCTATGAGGATCTCCGAAGCGCTGAGTTCCTGGGGACGACCCTCCCGGATGACCATGCCATTGGAGCTCAGAACGGTCTCACAATCGGTGAAGGCATAGAGGGCGTCCACGGCCTTGTCCATATCGACGCCGCGCTGGAAGGTGACCACGATCTCGATCTGGGCAGCGGAGTTGTCCTCGATGTGGGCCACCTTGATTTTGCCTTTGGAGCTGGCGCGGAGGATGGAGTCGATGAGCGATTCCGTCGTGGTTCCGAAAGGGATTTCCCGTATGACCAGTGACTTGCCTCCGCCGGGCTCAATTCGGGCGCGGACTTTGACGCGTCCGCCAGTGCGTCCATCTCTGTAGCCGCTGACATCAGCCATGCCTCCGGTGGGGAAATCCGGATAGATCTGGAAGCTTTCTTTTCGAAAAAAAGCCTTTTCGGCTTCGAGAAGTTCAATGAAGTTATGGGGCAGAATCCGCGTGGTCAAGCCTACTGCAATCCCTTCGGTGCCGGTTGCCAGCAGCAGGGGAAATCGAATTGGGAGAGTAATGGGTTCCCGGTTTCTCCCGTCGTAGGAAATCTTGTAGGTGGTGAGATGGGGTGCGAAGACGACTTCCTTGGCAAAAGGAGTCAAACGGGCTTCGATGTATCGGGCAGCTGCCGCCGGGTCGTTGGTGGAAGGATTTCCCCAATTCCCCTGAGGATCGATAAGAAGCCCTTTTTGACCCAGAGAGACGAAAGCGGAATAGATCGAAGCATCGCCGTGGGGGTGATACTTCATGCAATGACCCACAATATTGGCCACCTTGTTGTAGCGGCCATCGTCGTTCTCCCACAGCGAATGGAGGATCCGTCGCTGAACCGGCTTCAATCCATCCGCCTGATCGGGAATAGCTCGATCCGTGATCACGTAAGAGGCATACTGGAGAAAATAGTCCTTATAAGTTGATCGAATGCCCAAGTCGTGGGCATCGCCGTTTTCCGAGGGTGCCTTGGAGTGGGTTGAATCGCTCATCAGCCGGTTTCTGCAATCCCTGCCACGACATCGATCGGTTCACTGATCAGGTTTCTGAGGATGAAGCTTCGTCGCTCGGGAGTGTTTTTCCCCATGTAGAACCGAAGGTGCTCCTTGATGTTCAGACCGGGCTTGACCTCGACGCGGTCGAGCCGAATCCGTTGGCCTATGAAATCGCCGAACTCTCCCGGTGAAATCTCACCGAGCCCTTTGAATCGTGTGATTTCCGGCTTTCCCCCCAGGTGAACGAGGGCCTCCGCCCGTTCCGAATCGCTGTAGCAGTAATGCGTCACCTTCTTGTTTCGCACTCGAAACAGCGGAGTCTGCAGGATGTAGAGGTGACCCTTTCGAACCAGTTCCGGAAAGAACTGAAGGAAAAAAGTGAGGAGCAAGAGTCGAATGTGCATGCCGTCAACGTCCGCATCAGTGGCGATGATCACCTGGTTGTAGCGTAGATTCGCCAGGTCCTCTTCTATGCCCAGAGCGTGTTGAAGCAGGTTCAGTTCCTCATTTTGGTAAACGACCTTCTTTGACAACCCGAAACAGTTGAGCGGCTTTCCTTTGAGCGAAAAGACCGCTTGGGTTTTGACATCACGGACCTTGCTCAGGCTCCCCGAGGCGCTGTCTCCTTCCGTGATGAAGAGCTGGGTTCGCCGGTAGCCCGATTTCTTGGGCTGATTGAAATGAACTTTGCAGTCACGCAGCTTCTTATTGTGAACGTCGGCCTTCTTCTGCCTTTCATTGGCCAGCTTCTTGATGCCGGCAAGATCGCGTCTTTCTTTCTCATTCTGGCGGATCTTGGCGAGGACGGCCTTGCCCACATCGGGATGCTTGTGGAGGAACTTGACCAGAGTATCGCGAACGAACTCCACCAGCCAGGAGCGGACCGTCGGGCCCTCGGGCTTCACCAAAGTGCTGCCTAGTTTGGTCTTTGTCTGAGATTCGAACACGGGTTCATGAATTCGGATCAGGACCGCGGCCACGACGCCTCCCCTGGCGTCGGAAGCCTCGACGTCTTTGCCGAAATACTCCCGGAAGGCTTTCAGGACGCCTTCCCGAAAGGCGGCCTGATGGGTCCCTCCATCGGGAGTGTACTGGCCGTTGACGAAAGAGAGATAAGACTCGCCATAGGTGTCGGCATGAGTCAAAGCGTACTCAATACTGTCGCTCTCCACCTGAACAATGGGGTAGCGACAGGCGTCGCCAACCTCTCGCCGCAGCAAGTCCAGAAGACCGTCCCGGCTGCAGATCACCCGTCCGTTCAAGTGGAGCTTCAGACCCCGGTTGAGGTAGGCGTATGTCCAGAGGCGCTCCTCGACGAAGCGCAGATCGAAGCGAAAGTTCTGGAAGATCCTGGAATCCGGCACAAATTCGATGCTCGTCCCACTGGACTCCGCAGTGCGTCGGGGGGGCGCCTCTCGCAGCAACTCCCCTCTCTCGAATTCAGCTCGTTTTACCTTTCCATCTCGATATGACTCCACTAGAAATCGGCTGGACAGGGCGTTCACTGCCTTGGTTCCGACTCCGTTCAATCCCACTGTGCGGTAAAAAGCGCCGCTGTCGTACTTGGCGCCGGTGTTGATTTGGGCCACGCAATCGACCAGCTTGCCGTGCGGGATCCCTCTGCCGTAGTCCCGCACCCTTACGGCCCCTTCCCTTATCTGGATCTCGATCTTCCTGCCGGCTCCCATCAGGAATTCATCAATACTGTTGTCGATGACTTCTTTGAGTAGCAGGTAAATTCCATCATCGAACTCCGATCCGTCCCCGACCTTGCCGATGTACATGCCGGGCCGGGTTCGGATATGCTCCTTCCAATCCAGGCTGCGGACGTGCTCCTCGGTATATTCAGCCAAGCCCACCGCACTCCGGTTTTGTACCAAATCCCTTCTCCCGCCCAAGATCCGGTTCCAGCCGGCCGTCAAGTCTCTGGCCGCCAGACCGGGGACGCTTTGGCCACTCCGTCCTCTATTTCCCCCCAACGTTGCGACGCCGCAACACAGCACGGATAATCTCAATCATTGTAGCCGATCACCCTGAACAAAACTTGAAGGGAGGGAGGAGACGCTATTCTGGCCGCCGATGTTTGAGGATGGGAAGGGCCGGGAGGCTTGTGACCGAGCGTAACGCAGTCAGGGAGGAGTAGAGCGCTGAATCGGGGAGCTTGCGGCACCGGTCTTGGAAGCGAGCAACTGGAACTGGCGGATGGAGGGGCGGTCGGAAAAGAAGAACAAGTGAGAATCGCAGCAACAATCGGAGGCGCCGAAGCGGGGCAGGGGTACGGAGGCCCCGGCCATGTCCCCAAAGAGGTTGGCCCACTGGTGCTCGCGGCGTTCGGGGTCGCGCGTATACCAGATCTCTTGCAGGGCGAGGGACGGTTTCAAGTAGTCGATGTGCCAATGCGGGCTGTGGCACGAACGGCAATGGCGGCCCAGTCTGGCCGCCAGGCCCCCGGGGCCCAGGGCGCTTCCCACATACAGATAGAACCCGGGCCGGAGATGGAGGCGTCCCAACCGTCCGATCTGGATCATTTGCTCTGATGAAGCCCGCAGCATCAAAGCATAGGTGCCAGCCTCCGATCCCAAGGGCCCTGAGTCTCGGCGTGTTCTCGTTTCCATCAGAGGGTGGCGGTAATCCTTCAAAATTGAGTCAAGTTGCGCACATGGCAACAGATAAGATCGTAACAAAACGATAAGCCCACGGTTGGAGCGGAGGCCCCCACCGGGGGCCTGTCCCGGTGGGGTTGGGAATCACGGCAATGCCGCTACACCGCTGGTCGGTCTGAGGCGGAGCCTCGCCAGGCGTGGGCACGCACCCTCCCAGGGCTACCGGGTTGCCACTGACCCCAAGACGGCGTTGGCCTCATCCATGAACCCGGGCTTCTCTCACACACTCAATCGACTCCGCTCTGGATATGCCCGCGTCTACCGCGTGTCGCTCCGTGGTCTCGATCAAAGTTGGTCGATCAGAACCAGTTGGATGTCCATGACGTTGGTGCCGGTGGGGCCGGTGACGATCAGGTCTCCCAGCGCTTTGAAGAAGGGGTATGAGTCGTTTCTTTCCAGGTGATCCTCCACTGAAAGGTTCATGTCGGCGGCGCGACGGCTACTTTCGGGGGTGGCGAGGGCACCCGCGGCGTCGGTCGGGCCATCCTCTCCGTCGCTGCCAATGGCGGCAAAAAGAACCGGCGCTTCACCCCAGTCGGCCGTCTCCCGAACGCACCAGAGCGCAAATTCTTGATTTCTTCCACCCTTTCCATCTCCGTTGACTCTAATAGTCGTTTCTCCGCCCGAGATCAAGCAGCAGGGCGGCCTGATCGGGTTGCCTGTGTCCAGCACTTCACGCGCGATGGACACCTGAAATCGCGCCAGGTCGGCCGTGTTGCCGTAGAAGGAGGAGGAGAGAATCAGCGGCTTGAAGCCCAGCCTGTCCGCCTGCCGGGCGGCGGCTTTCAAGGCCAGTATGTTGCTGGCCACAAGAATGTTTTGCACTTTCTCGAAACGGGCATCCCCGGTTTTGAGAGTTTCCCGGGCCGATGCCTGGTTGGGAGCCGCCCGGGCGCCCTTTTCCAGGTGCTTCAACACTGCGGCCGGGAGTTGATTCCGAAGGCCGTAGCGGCGGATGATTTCGAGGCAGTCCTCAAAAGTGGTGGGGTCGGGAGCGGTGGGACCCGAGGCGATGCTGGCCGGGTCGTCTCCCACCACGTCCGAGAGCATCAAGGTGATAACGCGGGCGCCCTGAGTGTGCCTCAGCAGGCGACCTCCCTTGATCTTGCTGAGATGCTTGCGGATCGCATTCATTTCCTGGATGGTGGCACCCGATCTGAGGAGAACGGAGGTGGTCTTCTTCTTGTCTTGAAAGGACACCTCGGGGACGGGGGCGCACAACAGGGCCGAGCCGCCGCCGGAGAGGACGACCAGCAGAAGATCGTGGCGGCTCAGATTCTCCCCCAGAAAGTCAAACATCTGCCGGGAGGCCCTCCATCCGGCCTCATTCGGCTCGGGGTGTCCGGCTTCCAGCAGTTGGGTCCTCTTGAGTGCTCTGGCGGGAGCCCTTGAGCCCTTCTTGACCACCACCAGGCCGGCCTGCAGCCGGTCTCCCAGAATCAGCTCGACAGCTCCCGCCATGGCGGCGCCGGCTTTTCCGCCGCCTACCAGGAAGACGCGCCGGAACTCCTTCAGGTTGTAGGAGTGTTTTCCAGCCTGAAGCCATTCGTCTTGGCGGCGGAGAGAACGCCTCACGGCCGCCGCCGGGTCGACGGCGCGCAGAGCCGCCCGGTAGATCTTCTCAAGCGCCGATCGGAGTCGATCTTCTTGCATCAGTGGCATCGTCTCCCATCATTTACAGACTGCCCGCGCCATCGGCAACCCCAACCCCGCCAGCCCGGCGCCTTCGCCGCTTCGTGACGAAAGCCGATGAATAATCCGGGCTA
>JBHHYX010000224.1:0-8794 GCA_046757765.1 Acidobacteriota bacterium
GAGCCGGTTGCCAGGGAGCGGCCGCGAAGTGACCGCAACTCTTGTGGTGTTGCGAGCGGCCGCGACTCGAGAGCCGGGCGCCAGGCAGTTGGAGAATCCTCCACCGGAAACTTCAGCCGGGTGGAAGAGAGTCCTTCCTTGGGTTTTGGTCGGTGTGCTGACGATAGCGGCGGCGATTTTGTCGGTCGTCCATTTTGGAGAAACTCGCGAGCGGCCCGCCCTCGTTCGTGCTCGCATCTCGAAACCGGAAAACCTGACCCTTCTGCAAGGCGATTCACCAGTAGTGATTTCTCCGGACGGGAGGCTTCTTGTCGTCAGTGGCTCTGACGAGGACGGTGTCAGTCATCTCTGGCTGCACAAAATGGATTCCCGGACATTTGAAAAGCTGGACGGTACCGCGGGGGCGAATCTCTCCTTCTGGTCGCCGGACAGTCGGTTCATAGGATTCTTCGCAAGAGGCGATGAAAAGCTCAAGAAGATAGCGGTCTCAGGTGGTTCGCCAATCGCGCTGGCCGATGCGAGCTCTAATGGGAGCGGAGGAACCTGGGGCCGCGAGGGGATTATCCTCTTCTCTCCCGACCGTGGAGGAGGGCCGATCTATCGAGTCTCTTCGGCAGGTGGTCACGAGACACAAGTGACCGTGCTGGAGGAGTCACGACAGGAGTCGTTGCATTCCTCTCCGCACTTTCTGCCGGATGGAGATCATTTTCTGTACGCGGCCAAGGGTAGGGGGCATCCGACGGTCATCAAGCTCGGGGCCGTATCCACCGGAAAGAGCCGGATTCTGCTGGATGAGAGGATGGCCTCCGGTCGGCTTCCATTTCGCGGAGCGATGTATGCGCCACCCGGTTATGTGCTCTTCAGGCGTCCGTTTGAGCCCACATTGATGGCACTACCCTTTGACGCTGCAAGCCTGGAGGTCACCGGGGAAGCGTTTTCCCTCGTCGAGGGGCTGTTCCGGCTCGCTCAACATAACTTTTCCGCCTCGGAGAATGGATTCCTGGTCTATCGGGGCAAGGTAGCAAGCAGCCTGACGTGGTGGGATCGGGCAGGCAATCGACTCGATTCTCTGGACGATCCCGGAGCCTACGGTCAGATTGCGTTGTCTCCGGACGAAGAGCATGTTTCAGTAGGGCGTACCGGGAAGATCTGGCTTCTGGAACTCTCCAGCGGCGTCTTTTCTCGATTCACCGTAGATCCCGCGGGAGGTTCCGACGCGGTCTGGTCTCCGGATAGTCGACAACTTCTGTTCACGTCCGATCGCAATCGCAAGGGCGAGTTCAATCTGTTTGTGAAGTCCATTGGGGGCGGCGAGGCGGAATTGCTGTTCCAAGAGGAAGCCAACCAATGGCCGGAGGACTGGTCCCCGGACGGCAGGCAGGCGATCTACGTTTCCGACCAAGGATCTTCTGTCTATGGACTGGACCTTCGTTCACCAGACCGAAAGCCGAAGCTCCTGTTCCGATCGAACTTTATTACTGACGAGCACCACGTGTCTCCTGATGGTGGCTGGATCGCCTATGGGTCTATCGAGTCCGGGAGATGGGAGGTTCGCCTGGCAACTTTTCCGGACTTCGCAAAGATACGTCAGGTTTCGGTCGGCGGTGGGAGCCAGCCTTTGTGGAGGAGGGATGGGCGGGAACTCTTCTATTTACATCCGGATGGAAGGCTGATGTCGGTGGAGGTCAAGCTGGGTCCTGATCCGGAGACGAGCGCACCCCGGGCCCTTTTTCAGACGGGCATCGCTGTCCACCCGGGTTGGAACCAATACTGTGTGTCACGGCTGACGGGCAACGGTTCTTGACTGTGGTGCCGGAGGAGAGCGAGCAGATCGAGTTGATCGTCAACTGGCCGGAACTACTTCGCCAAACGTCCCAACAGGGACAGGATTGACCGGACCCTCCCTAGCCCGGATTTCTCACACTCAATCTGGACCGCCGGTCAGGGCACTCAGGCTGCCGACTGAATGTTCTCGCGAATGATTCGTGGATGTCGCGCGGCAATGCGCAAGAGGGCGACAGCGGGCCCTTCTGGTTGTCGACGACCTTGTTCCCAGTTTCGGAGCGTGTGCACACTGATGCCCATTGCCTTGGCGAACCGTGCTTGTGTGAGACCGACAAATCGCCGCAAGGCAATCACATCCTCACCTGACTCAAATCGACCATTGATCAGACGTTTCCGAACACGGGCGGGAATTACCCGTGCGAAGTGTTCCTCCGTCAGTTCGAACGAATCAGTCATTCTCTCTACCCATGTACGACTCGTAGAGTCTTTCCTCTCGTTTCGTGGCGAAGCGGGCACTGATGATGTGAATCGTGCCCTCCTCAGACTCCGTCCAAACCACCACGATCAAACCTCGAGCGATCAGTCCAACAGCAATGAACCGTTCTTCTGTCTCAGAGTGCTCCTCGTCGAAGATCTCAAGGTAATCGTCCGACGTGAAAAGGGCCCGCGCCTCCTCGAACGAGATACCGTGCTTCCGCTGGTTCGAAACGTTCTTGGCTTCATCCCACGAAAGCCTCACTGCAATAGTCTACGCCGAATCGAGCCTAAGTCAATGGCTTACACAACGTGCCGTAGTGGTCGGGTCCAACATCTTATTCAATCGCTGGACGCTGTATAGTGCCCGCTCTCGGCCTCCTCGACCCAGCTTAGCCGTTTCCATCCCAGAAAGCGTAAGTTGTTGGAAAAACGAATGTTACCAGATTGGGATGGGAACTCGAAATTCCCAAGTCCCAACTGCCAATTCCCAAAGTAGATTGCAAATACGGAATCTCAAATTGCAAGAGCTGTTGAGGTTTAGGCTTGGGTCCTTGGGCTTTGGTTTGGGATTTGGGACCTTGGAGTCTTGGGATTGCTAGTTCCCATCTCAACCGCTAAGCCCCTATTTCACAACTACTTAATAGTTTTGGGATGGGAACTAGCTGGTGCATGCCTACGCCTCCGGGGGCCACGGTTGTAACACCCTTGTCCACACGCAACGCTCCCGGCTCTTCGCTACCACCGGGCGTGAGAAAGAGAACCCGGGTTAGACTCCGAATGTCTCATACATTGGCGTCGTTCCGCAGCCGGCTACTCCTTTTATTCCAATTTCTGAGCTCAACCCCACGAATCTGTACCGAAGATTACAAAGTGAACGTCGTAATGTAAACAATATAACACTTTACTTCACAGTTACTTAGCAAATCAAGAACTCTCTGTTACGGTGGGTTTCGTGGTGCTTCGAAGTGTCAAGCGTCTGGAGCAAATTCACTTCAGAACTTGTGGAGCTTTGAGGCTCCCGGTTTTGCTCATGTGGCAGGTTCAACTGCTTTTGAATCGGGTGTTGATGTGGATGGCAGGGACTGATCCAAATCTACGTCTTCTCTACGGCCGAACCGCGCGGACGGAGCAAGCTGCTCGCCGGGCGCGTGCTGAAGACCGTTGAGCTGCCACGTGAAGTCAAAGGAGGAAAAAAGATGAGGAACCTATTGCAAAGGATTCGTCTCGCCTTGGTACTAGTGCTTTTGTTGTCGCCGGCCTCAGTTTGGGCACAGCAGACGACTGGGGGCATCCAGGGCACAGTTCAGGACAGCTCGGGAGGAGTTCTGCCGGGGGTGGCTGTTACCCTCACGGAACTGACTACAGGCCGAGCCATTGAGGTGGTCACCAACGACAGCGGGCTTTTCGTCGTACGCTCACTGCCTGCCGGCGACTATGAAGTCCGTGCGGAACTCCAAGGGTTCAAGACTCTGGCGCAGCGCTTGACTGTATTTGTGGGACAAACCGCCACGCCGCAGTTCACGCTGGCGATTGGTGAGATCAGCGAGGTTGTCACAGTTGCCGCCCAGAGCATTCACGTCGACACGGCCAGCAATGTGGTGACGGGGACCGTGGATACCCGAACCATTGAGGATCTGCCTCTGAACGGCCGCAACTTTCTGGATCTGGCTCAAACCCAGCCAGGCGCCCAGCTCGTGGATGGGGGGAACTTCGACCCCACCAAGAACCAGTTGGTCGGCATTTCGGTAGGAGGGCGCAGCGGCCGCAACACTCGGATCGAGATCGACGGGGTGGACATCAGCGACGAAACGGTGGGCACAACCATGGCCAATCTGTCACCCGACGCCATGCAGGAGTTCCAGCTCAGCCAGTCCACGCTCGATCCCTCCACCAGCATCGGGTCTTCGGGCGCCGTCAACATCATCACCAAGAGCGGCGGCAACGAGCTTCACGGAGGAGGCTTCATCTTCTTCCGGGACTCCGATGCGGATGCTCTTCCCACCACCCGAACGGGAGACTCCCGGACCGTACAGGCCCTGGAAGACGCCAAGTTTGACCGCCAGCAGGGGGGAGGCAGTGTGGGGGGGCCCATTGTCAAGGACAAGCTCTTCTTCTTCCTCAACACCGAACTGGTCAGCCAGGATGGGAGCACCTTCATCTCCCTTCCCAACTTTTCCAACTTCAACGGTTCGGCTTCCACCCCTTTTAATGACTACCTCGGGCTGGGCCGGGTCGACTGGGTGATCAACGACTCCGCCAAATGGTTCGGACGCTTCAATACCGAGACCAACGACGCGGCCACCGGATTTGGCGGGACCAATCTGGCGCCCTTCGTGAACAAGAATGTCACCAACGTCTTCGCCACAGGAATCGACGTGGCGACGGCCACACTGACCCATTCCGCCCGCTACGGTTTTACCGATTTCAACAATGACATCACCACCAACAACCTGGGCCTGCCGGAGTTCGTGGGGGGCAACGGAGTGCCGGTCAGCGTCGCTATCAATAACCGCCGCGAGTTCTTCTCGGGGCCCAACCGTCTGGCGCCCCAGTCCACCAAGCAGACCAACCACCAGTTCAAGTACGACGGGGCCTGGATCAAGGGGAACCATACCTTTCGTTATGGAGCGGAGGTGAACTGGATCAAGGACAACGTGTTCGCCAGCTTTTTTGGTGTGGGGCCCGAAGTGCGGCTCAGTTTCAACAATGATATCCGACAGGCGATCATCGACCGCGGCGGAGATCCCCTCAACCCGCTGGAGTATCCGGTCAGCTTTGCCATTCTGGGCAACGGTCAGGGGTCATTTTCAGAGATCGCCAATAACGGAGAGCCTCTGGGTGGAATCAACAACACCCGGGTGGCCTGGTATGTGGGGGATACGTGGAAAGTGAGATCGGATTTGAGCGTCAATCTGGCCGTCCGCTACGAACTGGATACCGGACAGGTCAACGACGATCTCGCGTTGCCTCCGGAGTTGATCCCCCTGTTGGGCCGGAAGGGAGTGGAACCGACGCGGCTGGATCAAAATAATTTCGCTCCCCAGGTGGGATTCGCCTGGCAGCCCTTCGGTGACGACAAGACGGTCATCCGGGGCGGAGGGGGTCTCTTTTACGAGAGCCAGATCTTCAACAACTCCCTCTTTGACCGGACCGACCGATTGCCGGCCGGCCTCGGTTTCAACATCGCGGTGCCGCCTTTTGACAGCATCGATGATCAGGGGCGAGTGCTGGTGCTGGGGAATCCCGTCAACAACGTCAATTTCAATGCCATTCAGGGCCAGCCCCTGGCCAACGTGATCAACCAGATTGCACAAACCCAGGCGGCTTTCCAGTCGGCCTCGGCGGCAGTTCCTTTCGACCCCAGTAATCCGAATCTGATTGTGGCCACGGGCACGACTTCGGCGGGGCCGATCTTTACACAGGACTTCTCCAGCCCGCTGGGGATCCAGACCAACATCGGCTTTCAGCAGCAGTTGGGACACAATTTCGTGCTTCAGGCGGATCTGGTCCGCAATCGCAGCAATCACAGCAACATCGTGCGCGACGTCAACCGCTTCCGGGCGGCCGACAACTTTGATGCGGCGGGCGCTCGCGGCCGCGTCCAATCCGTGTTGGCTGCCAACGGTTTCTCTTCGGTAGACCAGGCCATTGCCGGCGGTATTTCGTTCAGCGATTTCCGATTGAGTGATTTCTTCGGCACCGACGATCCCAATTTCAGCTCCATCGACACCATTCTCACCAGTGGACGATCCACTTATACGGCCGCTCAGATCCGGTTGACGGGCACCTTCAATGCGCCTTTTGGCTTCAGCCCCATCCACAGGCTGTTCATGAACATCAGCTATGCGGGAAGCCGTTTCAATGGCGCGGTGGGAGACCAGGATTTCATTTCCGGGACGCAGTTCAACGACGACTTTCTGGGCCAGAGGGCGTTTGGTCCGGCCGGCCTGGACCGCACCCACATCTTGAGCGCTCAGTTTTATCTGGATGTGCCCTGGGGTGTTCATTTGAACGTCAACCAGCGCTGGTCGACCGCTCTTCCCACCACTCTCTTCTTGACCTCACAGGTCGGGGGCAACGAGGAAATCTTTTTCACCGACCTGGATGGGGACGGCACCACGCAAGACTTTCTGACAGGGACCCATCGAGGACAGTTTGGGCGTGGTATCAATGGCGGGAACGATTTGAACAAATTCATCACCGCCCACAACAGCAGCGCGGCTGGCACGTTGACGCCGGCGGCGCAGCAACTGGCTGTAAACGGTCTCTTCACGGTCGACCAGTTGAGGGCCCTGGGAGTCGTGGTCCCGACTGTGCCCCTGGCTCCCGGCGGTCAGGTTGAGAACGATTCTTTCCTCACCACCGATGTCCGGATCAGCAAGACGGTTCGAGTCGGCAACGACGGCCGGGTTCAGATTGAACCGATGTTCGAGGTGTTCAACCTGTTCAATGTCGCTAATTTCGGCCAACTCTCAGGGGAGCTCAACGGCGCCGCCGGCTCGGTCAACGGAACCACGATAGGGAACCGAACCAATTTGCTGGGGCTGGGTTCGGGCAGCTTCTCGCAAGGGATCCCGAGGGCCTTGCAGTTTGCCGTCCGCGTTCATTTCTGATTCGAAGGGATGGATAGCCCGCATTTCTCACAACCCAATCCGCAGAGCCGGAATCATCCGCGCTCTTCGCCCCACCCGGGTGTGAGAAATCCGGGAGACGTGTCGCCACGCAGCGGTGGAAGATTCCGCCGCTGCGTGGGATCATCTGCTTATCATGCGCGAGTGCGGAGGACCCTCGTCCGGGAGTTCAGGATGAAGCCAAAGACGGGTTTGATGAAGAGCCGTGGCTGGCGGGAGGCCCTCCCTTTCCTGCTGTTGACTTCTTTTCTCCTCACTTCCCTTCCGGCCCAGAAGCTGCGCCAGGAAGAGCGGGCGGATTACTATCAGAAATGGTTGAACGAAGATGTGCTCTACATCATTAGCGACGAAGAGAGGGCCATTTTCCGGAAGCTGAGTACCGATGAAGAGAAGGAAAGGTTCATTGAAGCCTTCTGGAAACGCCGGGATCCCGATCCCCGGACTCTCGAGAACCCCTTCAAGGAAGAGCATTACCGGCGCATCGCCTATGCCAATGAAAGGTTCTCCGCAGGTCTGGCGGGGTGGAAGACGGATCGGGGCAAGGTGTATATCAAGTACGGCCCGCCGGCCCAGATCGACGTTAATCCCACCGGCACTGTTCTCAAGGATCCCCGAGGAGGTGTTATACAGTCCTTCGGGGCCAAGGCGGATCTGCGGGGAGGAGTGCGGCCTCGTGAAATCAGGACCTATCCCTTTGAAGTGTGGCGCTACCGCTATCTGGAAGGAATCGGCACCGACGTCGAGATTGAGTTCGTGGACAGGACGGGCTCCGGGATGTATACGCTGGCAATCGATGACGAAGAAAAGAACGTCTTTGCCTACAAAGACCCGGCCGCAGACGTCCTCAGCCCCAATCGTTCCGATTTTTACAAACCGGAAAAGCAGCGACAGTTTTATCGCACCGAGTTGCTGGCCAACCTGGACGCCCCCCCACCCATCAAGTTCAATGATCTGGAGCAGGTGGTTTCCTCTCGCATCCATTACCGCGAGATCCCTTTTGAGGCCACCATGTCCGTTCTGAAGGTGACCGACAGCTCCTCTTACGTTCCTGTCTCCTTTGTGTTGCCGGCCTCCAATCTCGACTTTCGCCAAGGGGGGGACACGATGAAAGCTTCGGTGAACGTCTTCCTGCAAGCCACCAATGTGCAGAAGCGGATCGTGGCGGTGGTGGAAGATACGCTCAAACTCCAGAGCGCCAGCGCCAATCTCGAGCGGCTGAGAGGGGGAAACGCCCTTTACCAGAAAAAGCTTCTTTTGCCACCGGGACGCTACGTCATTGACCTGGTCCTGAAAGACAACAACAGCCAGAAACTCGGCTCTCTGCAAAAGCTTCTGGTGGTTCCCGATCCTGGGCACAGGCTTTCTCTCAGCTCGCTCATTCTAGCCGACCTGATGAGGCCGTTGGGCCGGGATGAACAGGTCACCGACCCCTTTGCCATCGGGTCTCACAAGATCATCCCCAACATCAGGAGACGGTTTTCCCAATCCAAGCAGGCCGGACTCTTTTTTCAGATCTACGGCTTTTCGACCGATCAGGCCTCCTCCAAACCCGACCTTGATCTGCGCGTCACTTTCAGGCAGGGAGAGCGCGTCCTTTTGAGACTGAGAGACGACCTCAGCGGGTTTGGTGTCCTTCACGGAGACCGCGCCTCGGTCACCATCAGCGTCCCGCTGGATCATTTTCCCCCAGGTCAGGTGACAGTGGAGGCCCGGGTGGCGGATAGACTCTCCGGCCGGTCGACCCGAGCCGAAACCGACTTTACTGTGGTCGAAGAGCCGAGCTGAGAGTTCCGGAGGTTGGAGGATACGAGATCTTCAAGAGGGGTACGGACGGGTTCAGATGCCCTGTGCTCGGGCCGTGATAAAATGGGACTCATGCAGAGGGCGGGAGCGCTACGATG
>JBHHYX010000225.1:0-8735 GCA_046757765.1 Acidobacteriota bacterium
GGGTTGGCAACAACCCTGGGTTTGGCGGTCGTCGTGATCCCCTGTCAACCCCAACGGGGTTGTGTCGGTATCCAGTGGAATCCCTCTCACTCGTAACCGGGATAATTCTCCTCCACGACGCGATCCTTACAGGGTCGATTCATTACTGTTCCTGTGTCCCAGGGTTCGGAAACCCTGGGCTGGAAGACACCATCCCTTCGGGATTGACGCCACCAAGCCGGTGGGATTCCCTTCTCCTGCGCTAAACATGTACTTTTGATATCAAAAGAGACCACATGCCACTCCTACGGAGTTTTGGGTTTTCTATTCCCTTTCGCCCGCTACAAACATATCACTCCTAACGGAGTTGAGCTGCCTGATCGTGGATATCCAGCCAACACCATCAGAATGCTGTCGAGTGGACAGGCCAACAGTATCATCTCCAGGCCTGAAGTGGGACGATAGGTGTGTATTTCACGCCGCTCGGATGCGCGATGCCCAGTAGAGGTTGCCCCCAAGCGGTGGCAATTCGGAAAGGAGAATAGATGCCTTGTCGTTTCAGACCCTTCTTCCTCTTCTCCGCGGTTCTGTGGACTGTCTTGGTGGCCTCGGCCAAAGGGGGGGAGACCCCCGACCTTCGCGGGGCGTGGCAGCCGGAGCACTATCATCTCAAGGGCGGCCAGGAGCACCGCGTCGAGGGACTCCTCTTTTTCAGCGACAGGCACTGGAGCGTCTTGTTCTTCGTGCTCGGCAAAGGCGAGTCTCCTCAACGCGGCTCAGCCGAGGGAGGGACCTACAGACTGAGCGGAAACCAACTGGTTTTCACCCATCTTTACCATCTCTCCGCCGGCAAGGCTATGTCGGGGCTCTCCGCCAGTCCGCTGCGGATGGAGGTGCTGGCAACTGAGTTGGCCAGCACGGAAAAGTGTGTCATTCGACTCGATGGGCCACAACTCACCATTTTTTTCCCCAGCGGCAACCGGATGACCTTCCGGCACGGACCGGGCCATTATTAGCGGCATTCCTGGGAATTGTGAGGATTTTGCTCTCAGATGCGTTGCATTGACGACGTGCGCCCGTTGACCTTTGCTTTTGTCCTGCCTTCGCCCCCTTTGTCAGAGCTGGCCACTGGCAGCGGCCAAGGGACGAGGCTTCATGGAACACACTATGAGCTGAACCGTTGCGTTTTCCAGGGCATGAACAGATCTATCAGAATGATGTTGAGGGGTGACCGCCATCCTGGTTTCGCCTCAAGTCACTGAACCACGAACGTGAGTGAGTGGCTATCCGGATTGGCCGGGCGCTGACGCTTCGGTTCAGTCCGGGTTTTCTCCCATCCGGCATCTCGAGCCAACATTCTCAGAACTGGGGAGTAAGCCTCTAAATGTGGAGCGAGGATCGGTAGGCGTTTGTCACGCCACCGCCTCATAGAGAAAGGGAAGGGAGACGTCGAGGCGGTAATCGACACCGCTGTGATTGTCGTCAAACTCTTCGTAATGATGGGAAATCCCAAATGCCTCCAACTGATTGACAAAGGTTCGGGTTCCATAGTGGAGCTGGAACTGGTCCTTTTTCCCACAGTCGATGTAAAGACCCTTCAGGGATTGAAGTCTGCGCCGGCACTCCGCTCGCTTGACGAGTTCGACGGGATCGTGAGCCTTCCACCTGGCCCACCGCTCCGGATCGAGCTCGCAGGTATGAGGATGCACCGGCAGCCGGACTCCTCTGGGCTGGGCCGGGTCGGGATCATAACTGGCGGACATGGCCAGGATCATCATGGCCTGGAGCCGGTCCCCTCTCACCTTGGGCGAGTCCTCGAAGTCCTTGAAGAAATGCTCCACATTTCCGTCGTACTCGGCCAGGATGTTCAAGGCCTTGGGTAGATCGGGGCGGTAGACCCAGTCGAACCCCATATCGCCCGAATGGCAGGCCACGGCCCCCCACCACTGGCCATGCAAGAGTCCATGTGTAATCGCTCCAAAACCCCCGCTGGAGAAACCAAAAACAGCCCGGTTTCCGGCACCTTTTCGGACCCGAAACTCAGTTTCAATGCGTGGGATCAGTTCGGCCAGGAGAAAATCCTCCCATTTGCCCATGGCAATCGAATTGATGTACTGATTGCCTCCCAGGGAAGTAAAACAGTCCGGGAAGACGGCGACGACCGGCCCCATCCTCTGAAGCGCTACCAGGCGGTCGATTCGCTGTGGAACGTTTTCGCCAAAAAGGCGCCATGAGATCTGCTGGAGCCCGCTGCCTCCGAAACTGGCCAAATTGACGAAGACAGGGTAGGAGAGGTCAGAGTGGTCGTAGTCCGCAGGCAGGTAGACTGCCACGGTCCGGGTTGCGGGATCACCCAGAAGATTGCCTTTCAAGGCCGTGGAGTCGATGAGCAGGTGGATCAATTTTCCCTTTGGTGGAGCGAAGTTGTGGATTGGCATGTGGAAGAGCTTAGGGTGAGGCGACAGCGAGTGCAATTCCCAAGTGTGGGCCAGGCTTCGTGCCGCCGTTCGAGAACCCCTCTCTCCGATCTCGCATGGCCGCTGCCAACCCGGATTTCTTAAACCTGGTCGAAGCGACCCGCTGACAAGGAGTTAGTCCCCCAGAGGCCCAGTCGTGCATTACGTCGAGGAGGCCGAGGGCGACAACGCAGTCACAGCGGGGATGATTTCGGCTCTGCGGTAGATTGGGTGTGAGAAATGGGGCTAAGAAACTTGGGCACAGAATCGAGGCAAGACCGTTGTTCATGGCGATGACGAAGTGTCCACCTCCTCCCGGGCTGGCCAAGATTTCAACCTGAGTTGAGCGGTTCTTGCGGATGAGAAGCGCCAAGATGTTGTGTTTTCGCGGGTTGCGGAGACCGCAGGCATACCCGCCGCGGTATGCCGAGGAGCGACAAGACCCCGCGGGGCGCAACAGATCGGTGCTTATCGCCGTGGAGAATCGTTCAATTTAGGTTCAAAGATCTTTGGCCAGGGGCGGGAACTGCAGGACGCGTTTGAGACGGTTGACCGTTCGTTCTCGCCCCAGGGTCAGGATGATGTCGAAGAGAGGAGGAGCGACGGGCTTCCCCGTCAAAGCCACCCGCACGGCGCCGATAAACTTTCCCGCCTTCAGACCATGCTGCTCGCCGATTTCCCGCAGGGCGGCCTCGGTGGATTCCAAAGTGAAGGGTTGCAACTGGAGGTAAGCCTTTTCCAGCGCTTCCAGGGCCTGCAGCAGAGCCTCACGTTCGTCCGCTTCCCGGGGAGTCAGGTATTTGGAGACACCCCTCGGATCATAATCAAAGTTCTCGCTAAAGAAGGCCCGTCCGTAGTCGGCAAAGTCGGTCAACCTCCGTCTTCCCGACTTGAGCAGGGCCACAGTGTCCAGAAACCAGTCACGGCGCTCGCCCGACCACTCAGGCCGCCACAAGCCCTCCGATTCCAGGACGCGACGAACGTCGACCTCAAGCTCCCGGGGGCCCAGCGCGCTGATCAGGCGACCATTCATCCACTCCAGCTTCTGGACATCGAAGACGGCGTTGGCCCGGTTGATTCGGTCCAGGTCAAAGGCGGCTTCCAGTTCCTTTTCTTGAAAGAACTCCTGATCGTTTCCCGGCGACCAGCCCAGCAGGGCCAGGTAATTGCGCAGGGCAAGCGGCAGGAAGCCCTGCTCCCGATACTCCAGTACCGAGGTGGCCCCGTGACGTTTGCTCAACCTCTTCTTGTCGGGGCCGAGGATGAGGGGGAGGTGCGCATGGATGGGAACCGCGCAACCGAGGCCCTGGTAGAGGAGAACGTGCTTGGCCGTGTTGGAAAGATGGTCGGCCCCTCGGATGACATGAGTAATCCCCATGTCCACATCATCAGCCACGACGCACAGATGGTAGGTGGGTGTCCGGTCTGATCGCAGCACAATGAAGTCTTCCAGGTTGCTCGTCTGGACTTCCACCGGCCCGAACACCTGATCGACAAAACGCACTTCTCGCCCCGCCGGGACCTTGAAGCGCAAGGCAAACGGCGCCTTGCCGCCGACCCGCGCCCGAACCTCGGTTTCAGGGAGATGGCGGCAGAGATGGCGTTGACTGTGGTCCACCTCTTCGTTCTCCCGCCGGCAAAAGCAAGGATAAAGCTGTCCCCTGGCCAGCAAGCGATCGCAAACTGAATGGTAAAGGTCCAGTCGCTGCGACTGGTAGTAAGGGCCTTCGTCCCAATCGAGCCCCAGCCACCGCATCCCCTCAAGAATCCCCTTCACCATTTCGTCGCTGGAACGCCTGGCATCCGTATCTTCTATTCGGAGGATGAAAACCCCATCACTGTGGCGGGCGAAAAGCCAGTTGAAAAGGGCCGTTCTGGCACCGCCGATGTGGAGAAATCCGGTCGGGCTGGGGGCAAAGCGTACTCTGACTTCCATGGGAGTTCCTCAAAGCCGCTATTCTAGCTGCTTGCCGGTCCGGAAACCAAGAAACAGCGCCCCGCCCGAGGCCCCGTGCTCTTGGGTCGTCCTCGATGACCTGCAGGAGTGCCCTTTCCTGCCGCCAGACTGGAAAAAGATGGAGAGAAATGTGGCTGAAGCGAAACCCCAGTCCTGCCGATAGGAGGACTATGGATCCAGCCCCCGAAACCAACCCGTGTCTCTCGGAGTTCGCAAGCAGAATTGAATCGCTCCCCAGCCTCCCGTCTCTCTACCTGGAGTTGAAGGAGGAACTCCGCTCACCGCCATGATCGACGCGGTCGCTTACCACCATCATCCCCGGCGATCGAAACAGCGGGATTTCACTTCCCTTACGGCAGTCCATGTTGCCAACTACCTGGAGAGGCGAAAGAACGAGCAAGGGGCTGCGGCAAGACCCTCGGAGATCGATGAAGACTATCTCGCCGATATTTCGCTGGAGGATCGAGTGAACCAGTGGGAAGACACCTGTTTCTCCGGGTCCGATTCCTAGCCCGGAGTCAAGCCGCGGGGGCGACCCTGGGTGGGTCCCTTGGCCATCCACCGGCACAGGGCCGGTGGGGTTGGGAATCACCACAATGCCACTACACCGCTTGTCGGTCTGCGGCAACGCCTCGATAGCGATCCCGATACCGAGCCGGCCCCGTCGGCCGGAGCAATTTGACACCTCTGACCCTGCACCCGGATAATCACAAAGCCTGCATGGGGACGGCACGCCCATCATGAAAATCCGGGTCATTAATCATTTCGAGGTCAGACAGCTTCTCCCCATGGAGAAGTGCATGGAGGTGATGGGCGCTATCTTGGAGAGTCTGTCAGCCGATGCGGCCGTCAACCCGCTACGGACTGCCCTCTGGTTGCCGCAAAGAATCGGACTCTTGGGGATGATGCCCGCCTTCATCGACTCCCCCCCGATCACGGGGCTCAAGGCGGTCACCGTTTTTCCGGCAAACCATGGAACCCGGTATGACGCTCACCAGGGCGCTGTGCTTCTCTTCGAGGCCAGCCATGGATGCCTTTTGGCAATGGTCGATGCCGGCTCCATCACGGCCGTGCGCACGGCGGCCGTGAGTGGAGTCGCGACTCGGGCGCTGGCTCATCCGGAGGCTGGAAACCTGGCCATTCTAGGCTCGGGCACGCAGGCGGGAACTCACCTGGAGGCGATGCTCCTGGCCCGACCTATCAGACGAGTCCGTGTCTGGAGCCGATCCCCACAACACCTCAAAGAGTTTGCAGAGCGCGAATCGGAACGTCACCAAATCCAGATGGAGTCGTGCCGATCGGCCCGACAGGCAGTGGAGGGTTCTGATCTGATCTGTACAACCACCGCCTCCGCGGCGCCGATCCTGCGGGGGGAGTGGTTGACTCCAGGCGCCCATGTGAACGCGGTGGGCTCGTGCACCCCTTCGGCCCGGGAGTTGGACACCGGGGCGGTCGTCTCCTCACAACTTTTTGTCGACCGGCGAGAGTCGGCACTGCGGGAAGCCGGCGATTTTTTGATCCCGAAGAAGGAAGGAGCGGTCGACGATAGCCACATTCGGGGGGAAATCGGCGAAGTCCTGAGGGGGAAGATCGCGGGTAGGAAGTCGCAGCGGGAAATCACACTCTTCAAGTCGTTGGGCCTGGCGGTGGAAGATCTCGCAGCTGCCGACTACATCTATAGGAAAGCGCTCGAAAGGGGTGCGGGAACGGAGGTTGAATTCGGAGGACTGCGTTTTGACGGTTCTTGAGACCGTTGCCCTGGAAGAGATTCAGAAAGCCCGCCGAGAGCTGGCCGGCGCGGTTGTTCGGACGCCTCTGGTCCGACTCAATTGGGAGACTCCCGGGAACGAGGTCTTCCTCAAGCTGGAGAACCTTCAGCCCATTGGATCGTTCAAACTGCGTGGAGCCGCTTTCGCCATGGCAAGAGCTGGATCCAAGGCGCTTGCGAAGGGCGTCTATACGGCCAGTGCCGGCAATATGGCCCAGGGCGTAGCCTGGAATGCCAGCAGGCTGGGCATTCCGTCCACTTCCGTGGTGCCCGACCATGCCCCTCAAACGAAGCTTCAGTCCATCCGGAGACTGGGGGGGCAAATCGTCAAGGTGCCCTTCGACGAATGGTGGCAAGTGATCCTGACACACCGTTATTCGGGCCTGGACGGACTTTTCATCCACCCGGTTTGTGATCCGGCTGTCATGGCGGGGAACGGCACGATTGGCCTGGAGATCCTGGAAGATCTACCGGAGGTTGATGCCATCATCATCCCTTACGGCGGCGGGGGGCTCAGCTGTGGAATCGCATCGGCCGTGCGCCGCCTCAAGCCTCAAGTCCGCATCTATGCTTGTGAAGTGGAGACGGCGGCTCCCCTCTTCGCCTCCCTCGCCGCAGGCCAACCTCGGAGCATCGATTACATTCCCAGTTTTGTGGATGGCATCGGAGGCAAGAGCGTCCTCGAGGAGATGTGGCCGCTGGTGCTGGAGCTTATCCAGGGTTCAATCGTAGTCTCGCTTCGGCAAACGGCTTGCGCCGTTCGCCTTCTGATGGAGCGAAATCGGGTGGTGAGTGAAGGGGCCGGAGCCGCCTCCGTTGCGGCAGCGCTCTCGGGAGGGGCGGGAGAAGGAAAGATCGTTTGCGTCGTTTCCGGCGGCAACATCGATTCTGACAAACTGGTGAAGATTCTTGAGGGAGAAATCCCCTGAGCAGACTGGGTGGCCTCATGATTTGCGTCGCTCCTTTGGCCGCGGTCTTCTGCCTGATCGCAATCTCAGTCAAGTCCTCAGGCCAGAAAGCCCCCTATCTTATCGTACTGGGTATCGCCCAGGATGGCGGTTATCCTCAGGCTGGAACCAAGGATAGCCCCGCCTGGGACAACGCCGCCGAGAGGCGGCTGGTGACCTCGGTTGCCCTTGTCGATCCCGTCACAACCGAGCGCTGGCTCTTCGAGGCGACTCCCGACTTCAAGGAACAACTTCATCTGCTTGACCAGGCGGCGCCAGTGCCCGAGGTCCCGGGCCTGAACGGCATTTTTCTCACCCACGCCCATATTGGCCATTACGTGGGTTTGGCCCAGGTTGGCCATGAGGCCATGGGTGGGCACCGGATCCCCGTCTACGCCATGCCGCGTATGCGCGATTACCTCCGCTCCAACGGCCCCTGGGACCAACTCGTTCGCTATCGGAACATCGAACTCGAAAACCTGGAGCCACAGAAGACCCTCCAGCTCAATACCAGGATTCGCGTCACTCCTTTTCCGGTGCCTCACCGCCAGGAGTATTCCGAGGTGGTGGGGTTTCGAATCAAAGGGCCGACTCGCACAGTGGTGTTTCTTCCCGACATTGACAGTTGGGAGCAGTGGGACGGATGGGGAGTCCGAATCGAGGACGTGATCGCCAGGGCCGACGTCGCCTATCTGGATGGCACTTTTTTTGGCCCTGGCGAAATCCCGGGACGCGACATGTCGCAATTCCCGCATCCCTTTATTTCGCACAGTCTGAGGCGTTTCGTCTCACTCCCCCCGGAGGAGAAAAAGAAAATCCGCTTCATCCATTTGAATCACACCAACCCGGTTCTCTTCCCGGGCAGTGCGGAGCGCAGGCAAGTGGGACAAGCGGGGTTCCGGGTGGCCGCCGAGCTGGAGCGCGTGGAACTGTGAACCTCCTTCGAAGGGCAGTTTCGAAATCCCAATACCTGAAACCGCTGGCCCCGGGAAGCGCATCCTATTTCGCAAGGCTCCCGTATGTGGCTCCCTTGGAGATCAGGACGGCAAAGACCCCGTTTCCAGGCTCGACGGAGGCGTAGTCCAGAGCCGTTCTCCCTTGCTGGTCTTCCAGATTGAGCTTGGCCCCCTTCTCGACCAGAAGCGAAGCCGCCTCCGGATGACCGCTCAGAGCTGAGTACATGAGGGCGGTGACCCCTTTTTCATCTCGCGTATCGGGGTCCATGCCGCCTTCCAGGAACAGAGTCAACACCTCCCTGTCGCCTTTCTTGGCGTGCTCCAGAAAAGCCTGTTCATTCCAGGCTATGCCTCGTTGCCGCAATTCCGATCGACTCTCGTTGGGATTGAAGCTGCAAGCTGCCACAAGAGTCAGTATCATCAGAAGGGCACATCCCACTCGCATCATCGATACCTTTCATCCCATTGGTTTGGCGTGTAGCACAACTCATTTTCTGAGAACCGAGGACCGCCGGGCGACCTTCCCTCCCAAAGCCCGGCCAAGCCGACCACATTCTCTCATTCACCCACCCGAACACGCAACTTCGGCCCAGTGAGTGGCGCCTTCGGCGCCTGAGGACGTGAGCGTAACCGACCTTGCCAAAGGCCCGGAGGGCCGACATTCGAGTAGCC
>JBHHYX010000226.1:0-8701 GCA_046757765.1 Acidobacteriota bacterium
CCTCGGTCGTAACGCCTTGTCAGCGCGGCGCTTCCGGCTCTTCGCTACGACCAGGCGTGAGAAATCCGGGCTAGTGGGATCCTCTCACCTGACTGAGTTGCGCTGCATCGACTCGCTTCTCCACCGACACTCTTTCCGAGCCCTCCATCATTGTCACTGACGACCGGCATTCGGGAACAAGCCCGATGTCGGAAGCGGTGTCTGCCGGGTGGTTGAGAGATTCTAGCGGTTTCACTCGCCCAGGGCAACGCGCCACCCGTCGGCCCTTTTTGCGTGAGCTATTGACGCGTCTTGCTCTTTTCTCCCGGCCACGCAATCCAGGGCGATTGCATGACCGATTCCGATACCGATGAAGACTCGGCGGGCACACTGCTCGCCGGTCGTCGGGAGGCGCCTTTGACTCCTCATGACTTAATAAGGTCTGTGAGAAGTCCGGGTTGGGTCGATAAGTTTTGAGAAACGTGAGTCCTGTGCCTCGGCTCCCGATCCACTGGAACAGCGATCGAGGCGGTGACCCGGGCCGTCCCCGATGAGTAGATGTGAGAACTGGGGGCTGACTCCACTCACGAAGTTGTTCCGCGCCGGCCTGTGAGTGGTCTCAATTCAGAAGGTGGCTCAAAAACTTCGATTTGTGCCCGTGAGGGAGGAAAAGCGGAAATGTTATTTTTAATCGTTTCTAACCAGAAACATCCAAAAGACACTAAATTAATATAAACCGCTACCAAAACATGGTTTCGCCTCATAGAGCAGTGTAACGGTTCTGTAACGATCCCTCACTAGAGTGTATCAAGAGGAGTTCTTTTGAATTTGAAGGCCGGTTCGAGAGAGGTTTTTCTCCTTCCGTTCGGGCTTCAGTGGAGAGTTCGGTTCCGAGTGGCGGGCGGGAGATTCAGCTCCTGTCCGGCCGGTGCCAAATGGCGGGTTCGTGAGTTTTCCTCAGCGAAAGGTGTGAGATGGCCGTAGGAGAAACTAACCAAAGCAAGCGCGTTCTTTTCTATTCTCATGACACGGTGGGTCTAGGTCATCTACGGCGCAGCCTCCTGATCAGTGGGGCGCTCGGTACCCGTTTTCCGGGACTCTCCACACTGCTTCTCACCGGCTCCGCCATGGCGCATGCGTTCCGAATGGCGCCTGGCCTCGATTACGTGAAGCTTCCCTCCGTTACCAAGATCGACAACGAACAGTATCAGTCCCGCACCCTGGCCCTCCCCTTTGAGAGCGTCCGGCGGATGCGCCGAGAGATCATCTTCCATACTACGGTCAGCTACCAACCGGACTTCCTGTTCATCGACAACGTCCCCTCGGGCATGAAGGGCGAAATCATCGACACTCTGAAATACGTGCGGAGTTGCCGGCCCGACACGCGCATTTTCCTCATCTTGAGGGACATTTTAGACGATCGGCGATACATTGTGCCGTTTTGGAAGCGCTCCGGAGTGATCAAGATGCTGGAGGATTATTACGACCGAATCTTTGTGTTTGGACTCCAGCGAATCTTCGATCCGATCAGCGAATACGCTCTTCCCGAGTCCATTCAGCGCAAGCTCCGGTTCTGCGGTTACATTCCAAGGCCATTTGAAAAGGTAACGGCCACCAGGCTGCGACAGAAATTCTGTTCCAAGGGAGAAAAACTGGTTCTCGTAACGGTGGGCGGCGGCTCCGACGGAGCTCAAGTGGCGGAGACCTATCTCGATGCGCTGCCCGAAGTGTGCCGGCAGGTTCCGGTTGTGAGCGTGCTTCTGCTGGGGCCGGAAATGGACCCCGTGCGAGCAGGGCGCTTGATCTCCGCCCACCGTGACAACCCGCACATCACATTCATCGAGTTCTGCAATGACGCGGTGGCTTACATGGACGCAGCGGACCTGGTGGTCTCGATGGCGGGATACAATACCATCAGTGAACTGGCCTGGCTGCGAAAGAGAGCCGTCGTGATTCCTCGGATCTACCCCCGAAGCGAGCAGCTGATTCGGTCTCAACGACTGGAAGAACTGGGACTTCTGCAGATTATCCATCCTGAGAGTCTTACCCCGACCGGTCTGGCTGATCAGATTCTTGTGGGTTTGAAGGCACCTGCCCCGGTTGTGGGGACGCCTCTCCAGTTCACGGGGCTCGATCGGCTGGAGGAGGAGCTACAGCCGCTCATGGGGCCGGGTCGAGAGGCTGGGAGCTCTTCCCCAAAGGAGGCGTTAGCGCAATGAGCTTTTCTCCATCTCAACTCAAAGTGGGCTATGTGTTGAAGGTCTTTCCCAGACTCTCGGAAACCTTCATATTGAACGAGATCCTGGAACTGGAAAGGCAAGGGGTGGAAGTCGAGATCTTTTCATTGAAGCCGCCCACCGATTCCCGATTCCATGGAAGATTGTCCTCTTTACGAGCGGGCGTGACTTATCTGCCGCGGGCGGACTCTTCGGCTACCTGGCGTGCAATTCGGAACCAAAGCCGGTCACTTCCCCTTGACGCGGCTTCCACAGGGGCGGCCTTTCTGCGATCTCTTCGCTCCAGCAACCCGTCGGAATGGAAGCATCTGTTGCAGGCCTTATGGCTGGCCTCGACCGTTCAGAGCCACGGGATCGATCATCTCCACGCCCACTTCGCGACCTCTGCCACCCGGGTGGCTCTGATGACTCACATGCTTTCGGGGACTAGTTTCAGTTTCACCGCCCATGCCAAGGATATTTACCATCGTGACACGGACACCGAACTTCTAGCCGAAGCCCTGAACCTGGCCGCCTTCGCCGTCACGGTGACCGATCACAATGTGACCCGACTGGCGTCTTGCAGCCCTTCCGCTGGGCCCAGGATCCACCGGATCTACAATGGAGTCCGGGTAGGAGAATATCGAGTGAATGGGAAGTTTGCGGACGATCCTCCGTTGATCCTGTCGGTCGGGCGTCTGGTGGAAAAGAAGGGCTTTCCTTACCTGCTGGAGGCCTGCGGCTTATTGAAAGAACGGGGCCATCGTTTCCGTTGTCTCATTATCGGCACGGGGGCCAAGGAAAAGGAGCTCCACGATCAAATCGGCAAGCTGGAGCTGGCGGACCGAGTCGAGCTGGGCGGGCCGCGATCTCATGAGTCGGTGATAGAGGCGATCAGCCAGTGCGACCTGATGGTTCTGCCCTGCATCGTGGGTGAAGACGGCAATCGCGACGCCCTGCCCACAGTACTGTTGGAAGCGATTGCGTTGGGGCGTCCGGTGGTTTCCACCGACCTGGCGGGCGTGACGGAGATAGTCGACCACGGCCAGAGCGGCCTGCTGGTCCCGCAACGGGACGGCGTCGCCCTGGCTGGGGCAATCCAGCAGCTCCTCTCGGATCCGGAACTGCGGTCCGCTCTCGGCTCGTCGGGACGCCGGAAAGCAGAACGACTGTTTGACCTGACGCGCAACGTGGGAGAATTGGCGACGCTTTTTCGGGAGTCCGTAGTCGGTCGGGCAGGTTTGGCAATCTCGAGCGGGAGAGGGAGCTGATGGGCAGTCCACAACCCCTCCAGAAAGTCTTGCCGGGACTGTGGCGGATCCTGTGCCGATTCTGGCCCCATCTGCGCAAACAGCGTTTGCTCATAGGCGGCTCGACAGTGGCGCTCTTTACCCAAATCGGGATGCGCATCATGGAGCCCTGGCCTCTGAAATTCGTATTTGACCGCATCATCGTGACGAAAGGACCAAGACCGGGCCATGCTTTCGCGAATGACATGGATCTGGTTTGGCTGCTGGCCATGGCGGCATTGGCAGTAGTCGTGATCACGGGGTTGCGGGCGCTGGCCGCCTACGTGGGAACGGTCGGGTTCGTCCTGGCCGGACACCGTGTCCTGGCGGAAGTCAGGGGCGAGCTTTTCCGCCACCTCCATTATCTCTCGCTCTCTTTCCACACCAAGGCCAAGAGCGGGGACCTGGTGGTGCGGGTCATCGGAGACGTGGGCATGCTCCGAGATGCCGTGGTCACCGCTCTTCTGCCTCTCTTGACCAAAGTGCTTATTCTGGTCTCCATGGTGGGGTTGATGTTCTGGTTCAGCTGGCAACTCACCCTGGTGGCCCTGGCCACCGTCCCCCTCTTGTGGCTGCGGACGGTACACTTGGGGCGCCGCATTCAGGAAGTTGCCCGGGAGCAGCGCCGGCGAAGGGGCGCCATGGCGGCTACGGCCACCGAATCCATTGGCGCCATCCGGACCGTCCAGACCCTGTCGCTTGAAGACACGTTCGGTGAAGCCTTCACCAGCCAGAACCAGAAAAGCTTGAAGGACGGCGTAAAGGCCAAGCGCCTGGCGGCAAGTCTCGAACGGACAGTGGCCGTGGTCGTGGCCATTGCCAGCGCTCTGGTGCTCTTCTTTGGCGCCCGGATGGTCCTCAGTGCCACCCTCACGCCTGGAGACTTGCTGGTTTTTCTGGCCTACCTGAAGAGCGCTTTTCGGCCTGCCCAGGATTTCGCCAAGTACACCAGCCGTCTGGCCAAAGCGTCTGCCGCGGGAGAGCGCGTTCTGGAAGTGCTGGGACAGGCGGCCGAGGTGAGGGATCTTCCTGGTGCCGTAAAGGCGCCGACCTTTGAGGGGGTGGTTGAGTTTGACAACGTCAACTTTGCCTATGAGCCCGGCCAACCGACATTGAAGGGTGTTCAGTTCAAAGTCGGGTCCGGCCAGAAGGTGGCGCTGATAGGGCCCTCCGGCGCCGGCAAATCTACACTCGTCAGCTTGATCCTGCGTCTTTACGACCCGACGACGGGCAGCGTGAAGATTGACGGAACAGACCTCCGCCGTTACACCCTCGAGTCGCTGCGCTCTCAGATCAGCACGGTGCTGCAGGACAACCTCCTGTTCGCTACCACGGTGCGGGCCAACATCGGCTACGGGGCCCCCGAAGCCACGACCGACCAGATCGAAGCCGCAGCTCGTCTGGCCAATGCCCACGAATTCATTGAGAAGCTCCCGCTGGGGTATGACACTGTTCTGGGGGAACGGGGCGTGACTCTCTCCCATGGACAACGCCAGCGCATCGCCATTGCGCGTGCCGCCATTCGCCGGGCCCCCATTCTGATCCTGGATGAACCGACATCCGGCCTGGATGAAGAGAATGTGCAAACGGTCCTCGAAGCTTTGGACCGACTTTGTAGTAGCTGCACAACTTTTCTCATCACTCACAATTTGCGTTTTGCCGCTGCGTCGGACTGGATTCTCTACGTTGAGAACGGGCGGGTGGTGGAGTGGGGCACACACGCGGAATTGATGCGGACCGGCGGGCGCTACGCTGTACTGTTTGGGCGGCAGGTGGCCACTATTGCTTCTCACACGGCGCGAGGAGGGACTCATGCTGCCATGCCCTGATGCGGATTCCCTGTATCGAAGAACTCTGACACTCGCCGTGTCTGTAGGCAGCGGGAACGGATGCCGCCTGTTTGTGCGGTCTCGCGGCGATGAGGCATGTTTCTTTGCTTGGCGCGCGGACTCGGCCGCTGGCAGGTCCTCAGATGCCGGCGCCAAGATGGGGAATCAGGATCGATGCTGAGAAGGATGCTTGACCCCACCCAGGCAAGAGACCTCCTGGCTGAGTCTCTGCCTGCTTTCAACGGGAACCATAAGTTTGTCCTTTCCGGCATCTCGGTTCTCGATGTCGCGGTTCGCGATGCCTGGATTGTGCAGTATTCCGTGGAGATCAGGGATGCCGATACCCAGGCAACTCACCGCCATCTCCTCATGGCACAACATTTTCCAGGGGGAGGCTTGGAAAAGGCGGCCAAGAGGATACGCCGCCAGGCCCACCTGCTCTTGGAGCGCCGGCCGGAACTGGCACAGTTGTGGGCACAGCGCAGCGATTTGAAGCTGCTGGTGTTCCCGTTTCCGATCGACGCCAAGATGGAACAGCTACCTCTGGTGACAGATCCCGAGGCGGTCTGCCGGAGGTTCCAGGGTTCTGCTGCGCTGGAGGGCCTTGCCAAGTTCGAACATTGTCTCGTCAAAGTCCTTCGCTACCTTCCCGGGAAGCGCTGCCAGATCCTTTATGTGTTGCGCAGTGACCCGGCTCAACGCGTGGCTGTTCTCGGCAAGACCTTTCGGGACGGCCGGGGCCTGGCCCTGTTTGGCTCAATGCAAAAGGTAGCCGCTCTGTTTGCGCGCAATGGCGATCCCGATCTGGCGGCGCCTCGTCCATTGGACTACCTGCCCGACTGGAAAATGGTCCTTCAGGAAGAGGCACCGGGCATCACGCTGCACGAGATACTGCGCCGGGGAGGCATGAGAAGCCGGCATCTTGTTTCGGCTGCCCGCACTGTAGCCATCCTCCACAATAGTTCTCTGGGTCTGACGAATTGCCACCGGATCACGGACGAGATCCGACTGGTCGAGTGGTCCCACCGGCGCCTGGCAGCAGCCGGTTTCTGGGAAGGAGGATTTCCTCCGCTGTTGGAAAAGATTACGGGCTTCGGCGCAAACCTGCGTCCTTCATCTCTGGTTCCAGTTCACCGCGATTTTTACGACAAGCAGCTACTGATTGACGAGGAGCGAACCACTTTGATCGATCTGGACACGTTGGCTTTCGGATATGCGGAGATCGACATTGCCAACTTCATCGCTCATCTTCATCTGAGAGCGTTGCAGTACCGTGGGGTCAAGGCGCTGAAGTGGCAAGATCTCTTCCTGGCCAGCTATGTCTCCCATGCCAGGCAGCCCCCTGACCCGCGCCGGCTGAAGTTTTTCCTGGCCGCCGCCTATTTTCGGTTGGCTCGCAAATACCGACTCCGTCCTAAAGGTAAGACGATCGCGACTCAGCTCTTGCGCCGGGCACGCGCCCTGTTCCATCCCAACGGGGAGACCAGAGAACTTGCTATCACAGAAGGGGGCGTGCTGGCATGATGATCAACTGGAAAGCCCTCTTGACCCCAACAGCTCTTCTTGTCGCGCTCTTCATTGCTCCTCTCCGGGCGGAGAAGCCCCCTGCCGCCATCAGCGGCGGCGAAGAGCCTGCTGCTACGGCTGTCGGCGGGGGGGAAAAGGGCCGGCGAGTGAGCGGGATCGATTACTTGTCGGAGGGGCAGCGCATCAAGGTGGAGGGGAAAAAGTTCGAGGGCAGCCGACTTGTGGCCGAGAAAATCGAGTTTGTGAAAGAGGACGACCACGTCGAGATCGAAGGCCTCATTCATCGTCTGGATCCTTTGAGCGGCAGATTCGCACTGGGGCCGGCTCTGGTCCTGACGTCTGAGACCACCCGGTTTGAAGACAGTCACAAGCAGCCCCAGCGTCTTTCTGACCTGGCCGAGGGCGTTCGCGTCAAGGTCAAAGCCGAAACCAGGGAGGGCGAATTCATCCAAGCCCGGAGCGTCCGGATTTACAAGGAATCCGGCGATACTGATTTCGAGATTGAAGCTCCCATTGAGAGCTTCAATCTGATCGACTCGGAGCTTCGGATGTTTTCGATACAGATCAAGTTCACACCCAAGACACGCTTCTTGAACTTGAATTCCCTCCAGGTCGGCAAGGATTTCCCGGACATTTCTTCTAATCGCCGAATCCGTCGTGATGATGACGAACCCGACCTCAGCCCGGTGAGAATCGGTAACCTCGTTCTGGGCGGAAAGGTCGGCCTTGTGTATGAGCAAACACGCAATTTCGACCTCAATGCCAACACTCCTGATTCGAGGGATCGGCTCGCGCCGCAGAGCCAGCTTGAACTGTCGATGTCCCTGGGCGAATACACAGAGGCTTACGCCAAACTCAATTTCAACCGGAGTTTCCAGCTGGGCAACGATCCCACCGCGCGCAGCCGCGCCAACTTTGGGGTCAAAGAGGCCTATCTCAACATCCGGCACTTCCTGCATCCCTCTCTCAGTCTGCAGGTTGGACGCCAGCGATTTCGAGACAAGAGGGAATGGCTGTACGACGACCAGCTGGACGCCATTCGTCTCCGTTTCAAACGCTCCAAACTGAAAGTCGAGCTTTCCGCGGCCAAGGGCCTCTTCGGGCCCACCGGTTCGCGGAGCGACCAGTTTTACCTCATTGGATATGCGGAGTACCGCTTGCCACACCACCGTCGTCTTGCCGGATACTTCGTCAAGCGCAATGATCTCACCCGCCGCGATGAAGATCCCATCTGGTTTGGTCTCAGCTCGCGCGGAACGGTCACGGGACGCTTTGATTATTGGGCCGAATTTGCCCGCATGATGGGGAGACGCGGTAATCGCCTTCTGCGGGGCTATGGCTACGATGTGGGCGGTAGCTACCGGCTTCCCCTGGCCTGGCAGCCGACCATTGCCTACGGCTATGCCTTCGGCTCGGGGGACAACAGGTTGAGCGACGGCGTAGACGGCAATTTTCGCCAGACGCGCTTGAACGACAACACTTATCGCATCAAGGGATTGAAGCGCTATCGCTACTATGGCGTCTTGACCGAACCGGAACTCTTCAACCTCAAGGTCCACACTCTGGATTTCGGGCTGCGGCCCTCCGATGAGTGGTCAATCAATTTCGTCTACCATACCTATCGGCAAGCGGTGGCTTCCAAGAAGCTGGGGGACATCCAACTCAACCTCGAGCCACGCGGGAAGGACCCGCGCCTGGGAAAGGAATTGGATGTTATCTTCGCCCTGCGCAAGCTGCGCAACGTCGATGTCAATCTCTTTATCGGGTTCTTTTCGCCGGGTCCAGCCTTTCAAGGGGCGACACCGAGGGCCTTCTTGCTGCGCCCGGAGTTTCGCTATTACTTCTAGCGAGTGGGGCTAGC
>JBHHYX010000227.1:0-8657 GCA_046757765.1 Acidobacteriota bacterium
CCATGCTACAATCCTTCCGCTATGCCCAGTACGGTGACATTGATCGAAGGTGACGGCATTGGACCGGAAGTGGTGAGGGCCGCCGTTCGAGTCATTGAGGCCGCTGGAGCGGATATTGAATGGGAGCCGGTGGAGGCGGGGATTGAGGTGATTGCCAAGTACGGAAAACCCTTGCCCGACACGGTCATTGAGTCCATTGAGAGGACCCAGGTGGCCTTCAAAGGCCCATTGACCACCATCGTGGCCAAAGGTTTTCCCAGTGTCAACGTGGAATTGCGGAGGCGGCTGGAACTCTACGCTAATCTCCGGCCGGTCAAGAACCTTCCGGGGGTTCGATCGCGCTTTCAGGATGTCGATCTGGTGGTGATCCGGGAAAACACCGAGGACCTCTACTCGGGCCTGGAGCACACCATCGCTCCGGGGGTGACCCAGAGCCTGAAGATCATCACCCGGGAGGCGTCCACCAACATCGCCCAGTTCGCCTTTGACTTTGCTGGCAGGACCGGTCGCAAGAAAGTCACTGCCGTGCACAAGGCCAACATCATGAAGGTGAGTGACGGGCTTTTCCTGGACAGCTGCCAGAAAGTGGCCAAAACCTTCCCCGAAGTCGAATATCAGGAGATTATCGTCGATAATCTCGCGATGCAGCTGGTTCTGAACCCGAAACGCTTCGACATTCTGCTCCTGACCAACCTCTACGGGGACATCGTCTCGGACTTGTGCGCGGGGCTGGTGGGCGGGCTGGGGGTCGTCCCCGGAGCCAACATCGGAAGGGAGTGCGCTGTCTTTGAGGCCGTTCACGGCAGCGCCCCCGATATTGCCGGCAAGAACATTGCCAATCCCATGGCGCTGCTCCTGAGTGGGATTCTGATGTTGCGTCACCTTCAGATGAGCGCCGCCGCGGAAAGAATCTGGCAGGCGGTGTGCAACGTCACCAGGGAGGGCAAAATGCTGACCCGTGATCTGAAGGGCGAGGCCACCACAGAGGAGTTTGCAGACGCCGTCATTGCGAGACTGAACTGAGCCGGAAACCACTCTGGACCACCAGGGTGGTGGTAAGCTTCAAAGTTGGGTCAACGTTATGCACGTGGAAACAAATAGCACCGTAACGAAACGAACAGACAACGGCTGCAGCGGGGCCCCGAGCTTGCCCCGGTGGAGCCAGGTTTGACGACTCCCATGAACTACTGGCTTACCGGGTCGACGCCACGCGGGGCGGGCCTGGTCAAACCCGGGAACGACCGGCGCGGGGCTGGTGGGGTTGGGAATCACGGCTGGGACAGCGCTGGTCGGTCTGAGGCGGCGCCTCGCTAATTCTGGAGAGGGAGAACTCATGGTGATTGGAGAGTTGACGCGCGAGGCGGATGTCGTCGTCATTGGCGCCGGCCCGGGAGGCTATGCGGCGGCTTTTCACGCCGCCGACCTGGGTCTGGAAACCGTTCTGGTGGATAGCCGCAAGACGCCGGGAGGCGTCTGTCTGCACGTGGGTTGCATTCCTTCCAAGGCTCTGCTTCACGCCGCCGCACTCCTGGGCCTGCCGCGGCATGCCGCCCCTCTCGGCATCGAGTTCAAAGACCCTCAGGTCGATCTTGACAAGCTCCGGAGTTGGAAGGAGGGTGTGGTCAATAGGCTCACTTCCGGACTGGGCCGGATGACGCGGTCAAGGGGGGTGGACTACCTTCAAGGGCGGGCCGTTTTTGAAAGCTCCAGCTCCATTCGCATCCAGAACGGAGAGGCCTCTCGGATCCATTTCAGACACGCCATCCTGGCCACGGGATCTCGTCCACTGCCGGTGCCGGGTATTCAAATCGACAGCCCCCGTGTCATTGATTCGACCGGGGCTCTGGGACTGGAACGAGTCCCTGAAACTCTATTGGTGGTCGGCGGCGGCTATATCGGTCTGGAGTTGGGGACAGTCTACGCGGCGTTGGGCAGTCGGGTTTCCGTGGTGGAATTGACGGACGGTTTGCTTCCGGGAGTCGACCGCGATCTGGTCAGGCCCCTGGAAAAGAGGGTCCGCGCCTCATTTGAAGGTGTTCATCTCAATAGCTCAGTAACTGGTATGGAGGAGACTGAGAAGGGAGTCGAGGTCGAGTTCGAAGGTGAAATCGAAAGGAAGAAGCAGGTTTTTGAGTGTGTTCTCGTCTCGGTGGGAAGGCGGCCCAACTCGGAGAATCTGGGATTGGAGAAAACTGGCCTCGAGGTGAGTGAGGATGGATTTGTGCTCACTGATGAACAATGCCGCACTCGCGATCCCCGCATCTTTGCCGTGGGCGATGTAGCGGGGCAACCCCTATTAGCCCATAAGGCCTCCCGGGAAGGCAAGGTTGCGGCTGAAGTGATCGCCGGTCGGGCGGCGGCCTTCGACAACCTGGCCATTCCCGCCGTCGTCTTCACCGACCCCGAGATCGCCTGGTGCGGTTGGACCGAGACCGAGGCCAAGAGCCAGAAGAAAGAGGTCAGGGTGTCTCGCTTTCCCTGGGCCGCTTCGGGCCGCGCCCTGACGCTGGATCGCAGCGACGGTTTGACCAAAATTCTTTTCGATCCCGAAACGGAGCGAGTGATGGGGGTGGGAATCGTCGGCCCCGGCGCAGGCGAATTGATCGCAGAAGGAGTCTTGGCCGTGGAGATGGCCGCCGTGGCCGAGGACCTGGCCGCCACCATTCACCCCCATCCCACGCTTTCGGAGACCCTGATGGAGAGCGCCGAGGGGTTTTTCGGACAATCCACACATATTTACCGGAAGAGGAAAGGCTGACCGTAGCTCCACTCTTGAGCGACGATCAACTCGTCGATTGGAAAAACTCCTCCAACCAGAGTTCTAGAGTCAGCCTTTCGCGAGACTCGTTGAGGACATAAGGACGCAACTCCGACTCGAAGCGTTCTTGCAGCAGCTGCCGATCGAGGGCACCTTGTCCTTCGAGGAACTTCACATCGAAGCGATCGCGCGGGCTGTTTCGACCCAGTTTGGCGAGTGCCAAGTCGTGGACCTCGAGGGCAAGTAGCCGCAGGTGGTCGAATTTGCCCGGCGTGATATCCACGAGCCGGGAGGCATATTTCTCGGGGAACTCCGCCACCGTGACCCGGTGAAGATGAAGCTTGTATCGAGACGCCAGCTCGGTCCCCTCACCGGCGATGCCGAGTAGCTCGGAAACGGCATCCGATGGCACGACCTCGATGAAATCGACGTCGCCGGTAGGACGTGGAAGTTCCCACAAAGCAGCCAGGACGAAGCCGCCGAGGCAATGCATCGAGACGGGTCGGCCGAGCGCCTCGTCAACCTCACGCAGGAAGCTCAGCCACGGTTCCGTGATCTTGGCCGGCATACGGGAGGTGTCCCCTTTTTAGATCCGTCAAGAGATTCCAGTGTTCGGCAGCCCTCGACCGGTTGTTGCGCAACCAATCACGCATATGCTCAGTGCGCGCCATCGCGCCGTATGCATCTTCGCGAGCGAGACGGGATGGTTCGAGAGATTCCTCGAGGTGACGAAGCTCGCCAGTGCGATGCCGCCATCGCGGATCTTGCTCGGCGAACTCGCGGGCTAGGCTGACCATGAAACCGAGGCGATTCTGCAGGTTGCCGAGTTTGGCCGGTGCAGCGAGTGTCTCGAAAGAGAACCCCTCGAATTGCAGGAGCAACCAGGGAAGGGCCTCGACGAGTCGCGGGTCGAGATCGTCGCAAGCCAGTGATTTCAACAGGACCTCCGTTGGATTCCTTCTCGCGCCCGGGTTCTTGCGATAGGCAAATCCTGGGTAGTCGAGTCGCGCCAGCGCTTGCTCGATCCACTGCTCCGGAACAGCCTTGTTGGCAGTAGACTCCGGTACCGGCAAAGCAGTGGCAGGAAGCCGCAGGAGTCGAGCGACGGCCCTGGCAACGTGGTCGGGAACCGAGCGCCGTTCGTGCTCCATGAGAGAAAGGTACGCCTGGGTCAAGCCAAGCCCGGCCGCGAGCCGCTTCTGGGTCCAACCCGCTTTTCGACGGCTGCTTCTCAGGTATTCTCCCGTCATAACGAAGCGAATATAACACTTGTTGTTATACAGGTCAAGCGCTCTTGTGGTGCTGGCCTCTCCGGCCCCCAGGACGCCGTCGCTGCAGGAGGAGTTGAAGCAGACCGCTGATCCCGGAGCCGCCAGACAGATCCCCGACTCACACGCTCCATGGGGGATCAGAGTCAATTCTCCGGGGTCCCCGTATACAAAGGCTCAGAAGCAATCGTGTGCGCATCTTTTCTCCCCTCTCGGCTAGAAACAGTCGTCTGGCCAGACACATCTTGTCCATCTGCGGCAGCAGCGTCTACAATCAGTGGGCACCGCGCCTCCTCATCCGGATCTTTCGAGGATCAGAATAGGCTGAAACGGGCGCAAGATTCATTGCAGAGAGATTCGTATCCGCCGCCGCAGTAGATTGGGTGAAAGAGAAATCCGGGCTAGCGGCTCAGTGCCAGGCTGGATGGGTTGGCTTTGACCTCGAACCGGTCGCCGGTGCTGATGGACTCCTGTTTGATCAGGTCGCGGGCCTCCAACTGGAGTCTGTACTTGCCCGGGGCGAGGTGATCGAGAGCGAACTGCTTCAAGAGGACCACCCGCTGGACGGAAAAGAACTGAATCGATTGACCCGTCTTATCCTCTTCTTCGACCACGGTCCGTCCGTCTTCCCCGAGAATCCGATAGCGCAGGCTGAGAGAAGGAGCCAGAGTGGCCTGGTCGGCACCGGCATTGTAGAGCTGCAGATAAACACTCAACTTGTCACCTTTGGAAAAGACCTTGCTCAAGTTGGGCCGAATCCAGACGTCCCCCAGGACGAACATCTGATCCTCCTTCGGGACAGTCTTGAGCTGGCGCACGAAGGCGGCAAGAATCAGCGAACTGGCTGCCAGCCGGTCCTCTTGTGAGGAGGGCGGAGCGATGGCCTGACGCAAGACTCCGACGCTGCCGCTGCGGAGATCTTTCAACACCAGGTCGATCTTGTAGCGGCGCTTTCCGTCCAGAAGAAGGGTCTTCTGGTAGATCGAACTACCTGAGAGGCCTTCTTGAAACTGGTGAATGGGAAAGGACTTGGCCAGATCGTCTTCAAATTCGCTCACAATACGATTGGTGATACTGGTCACGATGCCGTAGACGGCGACTTTGGCGACCTGACGATTGTTCTCCTGCTTGAAGGTCAGATCCTTGTTCTGGATCTCCACCGTGACGGGCACCAGAAAACGGTCCTGATTGAGGCGAAAATAATCTTTTCGGACCGTAAAAGGGAGATTGTTGTAGTTCAGTTCGACCTTGACGATATCTTTCAGGTCTTTGTACTTCAGTTCTTCGGGACGTTGAATCTGAGTGTAGGTGTTGTAGCGCTCAAACGGGCTGTCCTTGATACGGGTGCTGCGGAGCGGGTAGTTGGTATTGCCCGGAGTAAAGTAGGGGCGGTCCGCTTTGGTGGCCATTCCAAGACTCTCGGCCAGCGTCAGGCCAGCGCCCGGAATATGGAGCAAGGCGTCCTTCTCTTCCGGGTTGAGAGCCAGGCGATACTCCCCACTCAGGGTAGGGTCGACAAACTCCAGGACCACGTCATTTCCAAGCCTCTCGACGTATCGGTAACGCCAGACCTCGAACGGATAAGTGGCCGTGGTCCCCCCTCCTTCGTTGAAGGGCCTGTTGTAAGTGCCTCCGGAAGGATGGGTCTCGATCTCGGCGGGGGGGCCGTGAATGATGTAAATCCGGCCCCGGTCCGTAAGCCAGCCCGGCATACCGCTGGCAAAGTGTTCATTGGCGTAAGCGATGCGCCGGTAGTGCTCTTCCTTGAATTCGTTGGTGGGAGTAGCGGGATTGGGGTCCCGTCGAAACCAGAACTGCTCGATGAACTGCTCCTTCTCCTCCGTGGTACTCAGTTGTTGGAATACAGCCTTTTCCTCAGGCGCGATGATGTAAAAGACGTCTTCTGTCAGCCATTTCTTGAAGTAGTCTTCCTGTTCTTCAGACTGGCGCGCGGCGCGGTTCTTGGCGCCCTGCTTTCCAGCCGCCTCCACCCGGCGTTCGGCTACCGAGGGAAAGATCACCAAAACCAGAAAGAAGCTCAGGAGCAATTTTCGGTCCATCTGTCTGCCTTCCCGTCGGGGAGGGGAACTCCCGACGAAATAGGGTTGAAACACTAATACCTGAGTTGAGCGATTCTGGCGCCGTTGACAATCGCTCAATTCAGGTAATATATACCACAAGTCAGATCGAGCAGAGACCGAACTCCGGTTCAAAATTTCAGCAGCCCGGCCGACTTCACGTGGTTCAGGTAATCCCGAACGGCCTCGGGTGAAACCTCCCCGTAGTAGTGGAGGCCCGCCCGGCGCGCCTCTGCGGCGACGGCTCGAAAGACTTCGAGCCCCGACCGCTCTCCATCGACGAAATTGAGAATCTCAAAAGCCATCAGTGAGTGCAATCCCGAGACAGCCTCGATTTCAGAGCGTTTCGCCAAGAACTCCTCCGGTCCACCCGTGAGACCGGGGACCATCGCCTGAAGCTCCTTCTCCACTTCGGACAGTTGCTCCGGCGGGGCCGGCGAATGGTACAGAATTCGGTACTGTTCCCGCAGCGAACGGAGGAGGTCTTCCTGGCTGCTTCTCAGCCCGCTCAGAAGGGCTTCAATTCGGGTGCGCCCGAGCGAAGGTGCCGCCAACTTTGCCAGTGACGAGATGGCCCGGACCTCGCGTTTGGCGGCCTGGTCCAGTTGATGCACGCCCTGGTAGAAGCGATCTTTCGACTGGGCCAGCCATCCGAGAGCCAGCCTGAAGTCCTCCGCCAGACGCTCCATACCCCGTCCTCCCACCTCGGAGGCGATGGCATCGAACCTTGGCGGACCCGCTGCCGCCAGCGTATAGGCGATGGCGGCGACGGTGAATGCGTTGCGCTGGAGTTGAGTGCGGTCGATGTTCCAGAGGTCGTCGTCGGAGGAATGAATATAGCTGTCCGGCCAGTTGGTGAAAGAGATGGCGGGAACCCCGATCGGCGCTTCATTGAAGGTCATGTGGTCGGTGTTGTTGTGGAAGGGGATGACTTCCGCGTTGTAACGATGACGGGTCCCCAGACGGGAGAGGATCGGCCGCGGGTAGGGAAACGGCTTTCCCGCCTGCAGCACGGCCAGGTTCCCCTTGTTGCTTTCCATAGTGAATTCCATGATCCGTTCGGCGACGTCATTGAGGAAGTGGAAGCGAGAGAAAGGGACCCGGCACATATTCTGGACCCGGAGCAGGTCTTGGGCTTGATTGGCCCCCACCATGTCCTGATTGATGTTGACCAGCATCGACCCGGCGGCCTCGGGATGATCTGCAAAGTATTGACGTTCGCTGCCGATCTCGGTGACCCACCAGAAGCGGATATTCCGGCGGGGTCGATCTATCCGACCCCCATCGATCAGCCGCTTCAGGGCTCGGCCGATTTCCAGCACACTGGCACAGCCGCTTGCGTCGTCGTTGGCCGAGTATTTCTCTTCCTGCAGATGACCGGTCAGCACAATGTCCTGATCCCCGATCTCCGAACCTTGTATGAAGGCTTCCACCATAACCTGCCACTTCTCCCGCGGAAACTGGGATTGAATGTCGACTCGGGCTGTGACGGGCTCTCCCTTTCTCAGCAGGTTTTCCAACTCCAGGCCTTGCCGGGCGGTGAGCCGGAACCCAAAAGTCCCCCTTTTCCCCTCGCCGTTTTCCACTGGAATCCGGGACCAGCGGATCTGATCCGGATGACTGAGTGAGTTCATCGGGTAATCCGCCACCGCGGGATCGGGATAGGAAATCAGGCCCAGGGCATTCCGCTTCCAGACCGCCTCCTCCATGACGCGGGAAATCGGCCCGTAGGTGAGCACAATCTTTCCTTCGACATCGCGATCATCGTAATCCGATGCTTTTGTCCCCCTGCCGACGGAGACGATCTCAGCCCCCTCGATGTGGGTGGTGCGGGAGTAGTCGGACAGGTGAAGAGGATGGACCGTCGTCGAGGCCAGCCGTTTCAAGCGCGGAGTTTTCAACCACAAGTCCCCGTAATGATTGGACCAGCTGACGGTGTTGGACTTCTGGCGAATCAAGCGGACATTCTCGAGACCGTACTCCTTGGCTTTGTCTTGGACGTAACGGGCCACCGCCATCAGACCGGGAGACCCTCCGCGGGGGCGGTGGAACTGGGTGAAATACCGGATGTGTTCATAGGCGGAATCACCTGATATTTCGTTGACCAGCCAGCTGTATTCCTCTTCAGTCAAGAAAGGGATCTCCTGAGCCAGGGCGACCTGCCACAGGACCAGGTAGACGACGGAGATCACGAACAACCTCATTTGTTACTCCTCCCGCGCAGCTAATGGCTCGAGCGGCCAGGGAAGTGAAACCAGCCGGCACCGCCGCACCCCAACCAGTCTAGTGGCAAAGAAGTCGCAAATCCAGGAGCCGATTTCCGCCTCTGGAACCAACGGCGCAGGGCCGGTGGGGCTGGGAATCACGGCAATACCGCTACACCGCTCGTCGGTCTGAGGCGGAGCTTCGCGAGAGCAGTAGGAGCAACCTCATACCTGCAAACGACCATTGAAGTGATGACTTGGTTACCAATTGCCGCCTTTGTGTCGGCCCCCCGGGCCTGTCCGCTAGAAACATCCGAACCACCCGGCCCTGTCGGGCCGGGCTACTCGA
>JBHHYX010000228.1:0-8655 GCA_046757765.1 Acidobacteriota bacterium
CTAGAGACTCGACCGAGGGGGGAAGAAACTCAATCAGGCAGTCTGCATCAGTTGGAAAAAACCGTCGCCCGGTTTACTCCCCCGTCCGAGTCGACTATTCTGTTCCTACAACCGAACAAACAGGAGGAACCGATGAGTGATGAACAGGCCGTTCACGGCCCGCAAGACTTTGCTGCCATGGCGGCTCCCACTGCAGAACACTCCTTGCTGGAGCCCTTCGTGGGGAGCTTCATGGCAGAGGTGAAAATATGGATGGGTCCAGGCGACCCCATGGTCTCGACCGGTCGCATGACCAACACGATGGACCTGGGAGGACGCTTCCTGCGCCAGGTCTACACAGGCGATCCCGGCGAGGGCCCTTTCCCCGGTTTCGAAGGGCGAGGATTCTGGGGTTACAACAAGACCGACCAGCGCTTTGAGGGGTTCTGGATCGACATCGCCTCGACCATGATGCAGATCGAATACGGTCAGGTGGACGACTCCGGCCGCGTCTGGAACATGAAGAGCACCATGACGGACCCGAGAAGCGGCCAGCCGGTGGCACGCCGCTCGGTGATCACGCTGATCGATCGCGACCACCACTCGATGGAGATGTACTGGCACGCGCCCCAGGGCGAAGTCAAAGGGATGGAGATCCAGTACGCGCGCAAACCCTGAGCTCCTGCCGGGATCACCGTGACCCTCGGCCGGAGCCATCCGGGTCGACTGTCGATGGCGCGGAACTCGCGCTTTCTCTGATGCCAACGGGATGAGGGCTCACTTGCGCAACAAGATTTGTTGCGTGTAGAATCCACTCTGGAGGTGTGAAGTTGGCAGCGACACAGGCGCTCCCCCCGGAGCCGATCAACCTCTTTCGCGGCAAGGTTCTCTCTTTGTCCAGATTCTTTCCCACTCAGAGTTCGCTGGCTCAAGCTCTGGAGGTGGATCGCTCGAGAGTCTCCCGCTGGCTCAGGGCGGAAGCCCCCGACCGCACCAATCGGGCCAAGGTGGACGCGCTGGAGTTCGTCTTATCGAGGCTGACCGATTTCCTGGAGCCCGCGACGGCTCGAAAGTGGCTCCTGGGTGTGAACGCCCATCTGGGCAACCGCCGGGCCATCGAGCTGCTCCGACAGGGCCGGGTGGCGGACGTCATCGCTGCTATTGAACAAGCCGACAACGGGGCCTACTCCTGAGGTGGAGCTTTTTCGCGTTTTCTCCTGGAGCCGGAAAGCAAAACCGGACGAGCCGGGCGGAGCACTGTATGCGCCCCGCGGCCGTCAGGGAAGCGGCCGGCACGACAATCCCGACCTGTACACTGCTTTTTACTGTGCCCGGGAACCGGTTTCGTGTGTTGCCGAGTCCCTTCAGTTTTTCCGCTCGCAGCGGCTTACGGCCATCGATCTGATTCGCAGCTCCAACCGTGTCCTGGCGCTGGTGTCTCTCAAACTGGACCCGCGTCTGGTCGACTTGGATGCGCCCAGCCAGCTGGTAGAGCGTGAGATTCGACCCTCTCAGGTGGCGACGACACGGCGACGAACCACCCAGAGGATCGCCGCGGATCTCTACCGGGAGGGCGTCGGGGGGTTTCTCTGGTGGTCCACCCTCGAGGCGTCGTGGATCAATTGTACGCTGTTCTGGGAGCGGGTCACCCACCAGATCTCGGTGGAGCAAAAGCCGCAAGAATTGAGGCTGGACAATCCGACAGTGGTGGCCGCAGCCCAGCGGCTCGGAGTCCAGCTGCGTCACTAGCCCGGACTATTCACCAGCTTTCTGCTGCGGCGCCGCTGTGTCGGGCGTATAGAGATTGGTCATGCGAAAGGAGCGATACATGCTGCTTCCGATTTGAAGAGCATAGTCCAGGGTTCCGTCGGGCAGCACTTCCTCCGCGGTGCTGATAATGCTAAGCCCAACAGCCTGCAGTCCGGAGTTGAAATGATAGTTACCATTCAGGAGGAGTTGAGCGCTTCCAAGCGCGGAGGAATAGTTTCCCAAATCCACATTGAAAACCAGCGATGCCGTCATGGCCGCTTCATCCAAGGTGTAAGACTGGCCCCGGCTGAAACAAAGGGCGGGATCACCTGCGCAGCGCGTGTTCCCATTGTCAAAGAGAACGATCCTGTTGGCTGCCACGTAGTTTGGATCGTGCTGATGGGTAAACCAGGGGAAAGGGTCCCCGGAGTCGAGAATGAAATCACCCTCGGGGCCAAGCCTCCACAAAACGTCCCCGGAACCAGTGCCGTTCTGGTAATCGATCTTGACAATCCAGTCCTGGTGCCGCATGGAAACCAGAAGATTACCGTCCACGGGGGAATAGTCGATGGCATTGGAGTGTAACCAGTCATTGGCCTTGTCGTCCAGCAAGATGGGCGCGCAGCCCGGTCCGTGGTTCCTGCAGGTCTCGCCCAGCACGGCGGCCCGGGTCACATCCATATGCTCAAAGGCATTCCAGGCCCAGGCCACCTGCCAATTCTCGTCCAGGTCGACGATATAATCGCCGACGATATCCACGGGACCCGGGCCCTGGACGTCCTCCATTATCCGTTCGGTGTAGCCGAAAAGGAGGGTATGTCCGTTGCTGAGACGGAGCCCTTCGTGATGAAGGGCGGTCAAAGTGTCCGTAAAACCCATGGCCAGCAACTGCTCGCTGATGCGCGCCGCCGTCGTTTCCCTGACCACTTCACCCGCCAGGTCAACCTCACGCAACACCTGGCCTACCACGCCGCCCCGGGACAGGTGGATCAACAGAGTGCCCCCCGCCACGGGGCGCAGCAAAGAGGGTTGATCTTCCACCTCACGGTCGTAAAACCAGAGAATGCGGCCCAGACGATCAGTGGCGAAAGGGAAGGGTCGCACCTCCCTTGTGCCCAGCACGGGCGACATCAGGACGATCTCCTCGGTCAGGCTGCTCTTCCCGTCCCAAGGGTCCATAAGCTCCAGGGTCGGAAAACTGATAGTCGGGATTCCGGTCAGATGCCTTCGCCGGGGCCCGAGTCTTAACAGTTGACCACTTGCGTCGAGGACCTCGTGGCGGAGGTTGTAGAGGGTTCCGGCTCTCATTCCGGCCACGTAGAAGTTCATGGTGTGTCCGGCTCGACACGGTTTGGTGCTGGTGGCGTCGACCACAACTCCGGTCTGGGCGATGAAGAAGACCTTCATCCGGTTTCCCTCGGAACAGGCCCGAGCGCTGTAAAGAGCAACCAGTGGATGGTTTGTCGGCGTGACAACCGGTTCTGTCAAGGCCCGCGGATCAACTACAAAAGGGGCCGCAACCTCAGTGACCTGACCCGTGCTCAGGTCTCTGACGGAGGCGATCAAGGAGTAGTTGCCGTCCTCAATGGGGGTCCATTGGAACTGGTTCCCGGCCCTGAAATCGTACATCACGCGGACTGGCCCTCCCTCCCAGGCCACGCTGAACCGATAATCCAGTGGGTTGGGACTGGTGGCGGTGACGGTCCAAGTGATGGTCGTCCCGACCAGCTGGCCGGAGGGCAAATCGGGTACCAGCTCCGGCTCGAGAGTTCCGGATCTCAACTCCGGAGCCAGCACCAGAAAGGCCGGAGCGAGCAAACAGATAAAACGTATGCCCTTCATATCTTTTCCTCTTGCACTCAGTAGGTTGAAATAAGGCCGGTCTCCGCTGACCCGATACTTGAGAACTATTTTCGCACGTCCACCCTTTTGGTGCAAGTCAGAATCAGTCCGGGAGTTTAGGCTGAGGATGTCGTTCGGAAGTGGCCAAGGCGCCGGGCTGACAGGGCGTCGCGGCCGAGACCCCCGCAGTCGTACTCGTGCACTCCGTCGAGAAGGTCGAGCGGGCGCGGGGTCGTCAGCAGGGATGATTGCGGCCACCTGTACAGTACGCCTGGACCGGGCTCGGTGGCAAGCCTTCTCAGGGTGGCACCTCGCCGGTCGGAGAGTAAGGTAGAATGGAAGCGCCTCGCCGAGGCGGGAATGGAGTTCGAGGTGGTGATGGCGGATCACGAAGGGAAAAACCTGAGACGGGTTGTCGTCTGCCCGCCGGGGCCGGCCTACGCTCGGGAGAAGAGCCTGACGGCGCACAATTTCCGGGGCCTGCCCGACCTCGAGAAATGTCGCCGGCAGCACCAGGCGTTGTGCGGCGTGATGCGCGACGCCGGCGCGGAGGTGGTCGAGGTGTCCGAGCAGGACGGGCACCCCAACTCGCTGTTCACGCGGGACACATCGCTGGTGACGCCGGTTGGGTATGTTCAGCTTCGGATGGGACTGGAGAGCCGCCGGGGCGAGGAGCGGTGGATCGCCGCCCACCTGGAAAGACTGGGAGTGCCGCGCGCCGGGGTGATCGAGCCGCCCGGGACGGTCGAGGGTGGCGATGTCGTCCTGGCCGGCCGGGTTGCTTTCCTGGGACGGTCATCCCGGTCGAACGCCGCCGGCGGCGAACAGCTCTCGATCCTGTTAGGGAAGATGGGCTACGAGATTCGGGTGCGGGAGATTGGCGACGATTTTCTGCACATCGGCGGGTCGATGAGCGTGGTCGGGCCGGAGACGGTACTGGCCTGCGCCGGGGTGTTCCCCCAACGGTTTTTCCATGGCTTCGACCTCATCGAGGTCGACGACCGGTCCTTCGCCGCCGTCAACGTCATCTGCCTTGGCACCTCCGGAGTGATCCTGCACCGGGAGTTCCGTGCGACGATCGGCGCCCTCGACGCCAAGGGATTCACGGTGCACGCGCTCGACTTCTCGGAGATCCTCAAGGGCTGCGGCGGACCGACCTGCACGATCCTGCCGGTGGAGCGGGGGGAGTGAGAGATGGATGATTCGCTTTCTGGCACGGCCTCCAGCCCCCCACGATCGCATCCATCCTCCCTTTGCTGGCCGTCGTTGTCCCAATGGGGACGCAAAAAGATCCGATAAATGGGCAGCTTATCCGCGAGTCTGCTAGGATGGAGCTTCACTGCCAGGGAGTTAGCCGAACCTGAGTTCAGGTACCGCTCGCTCACAGGCACAGCGAGTGGGGACCTGGACATGAATATCCTTCTCTACAATCCGGACAACGAAGTGACGCGTAACTACATGCCTCACCTCTGGATGTTCCTCTTGCAGTCTCTGACTCCTCCGGAGCACAAGGTCTTCCTCATCGACGGCAACGCCCAGCCGATGACCGAGGCTGAAATCAGCCAGTTCGTTCGCGACCACCACATCGAGTTGGCCGGCATCGGAGCGATGACCCGGATGGCGGCCAAAGCCTACCGGATGGCCGACGCGATCCGGGCCGCCGGCGCTAAGGTCGTCATGGGCGGCCCTCATGTGACCGAAGTGCCTGACGAACCGATCGGCCGCGCCGGCGAACCGCGTCACGCCGACGCAGTGGCGCTGGGTGAAGCCGACTACCTCTGGCCGCGGATTGTCGAAGACTCCGCCAGAGGAGAGTTGAAGGAGATCTATAGACCGGTCGACGAAACGGGGGCGGAGATCAAGCCGGGCCTGGATCAGTACCCGGAGATTCCCTGGGAGAGCCTCGACCTTCGGCAGTTCAACCTGATCCACAAGGTCCCCGCCTGGGGGCAGTGGATTTTGCGCTGCATCGGGGCGGGTTGGGACAGCTTCTACGTAGTGCCGGTGGAATCAGGACGCGGTTGCCCGTACGGCTGCGATTTCTGCACCGTGACGGGCTTCTTCGGCGATTCGATCCGTTTCCGAACCGAGGAGAGCGTCGTCAACGAGCTGCTCCGACTCAAGGCTCGTGAGAAGGCCGAAGGGGGAAAGATCAGCGTCTTCTTCATCGACGACAACTTTGCCATCAACCGGAAGCGCACCAAGTCTCTGCTGAGGGCCATCATCCGCCACGATGCCCAGGTTTCCTGGATCGCCCAGGTCAGCATCAATCTCCTGCGCGACCAAGAACTGGTCGAGCTCATCGCCTCCAGTGGGGGCCGCTGGATCTTTGTGGGCCTCGAATCGATCGACGACGCCAACCTGAAGGGTGTCAACAAGGGCTTCAACAAGCCGGCAGAATACCGGGCGATTCTGGAGAATCTGTCGGAGCACGGCATCTATGCCATCACCTCATTCATTTTCGGAATGGACGGGGACACGGTCGGCGTCGCTGACAAGACGCTGGAGGCGATTGAGTCATGGCCGCCCGGCCTGCCGGTCTTTGGCCTGCTCACACCCTACCCAGCCACGCCGCTCTATGACCGTCTACTGGCGGAGGGTCGCCTGACGCGGCCCCTGCACTGGCTGGATTTCAAGCCGTTTGAAATGGCGTTCACGCCCGAGAAGATCACCATTGCCGACGCCGAGGCGGAGATCCACCGGGCCTGGACGCGGTGCTACCAGCCCAAGGCGATTGCGGCCGCGCTGGAGAAGATCCAGCACCGGCCCTACCATGAACGGCTGATCCTCTTCTTCAGCCGGCTCGTCTTCCGCGGTATCTACTTCCCCCAGATGAAGGCTCGTCATTTCGCCGGACTGCTGTGGGCCAATCGTCGCGTTTTCGCCAGCATGGTGGCCGATGGGTGGACGACCTACCGTCGTAAGCGGCGTGGCGGCAGCCCAGCCGCTCCGGTGGTCAGAGCCCCGGATACCACGCCGGCGCCCTCGGAGTGAGGGTTTGCGCGGGCCCTTCGTGAGGGGTAGTCACGCCCCGAACCCTGTGGCGACTCAAGAAGGACACGACGCGACCTGTCGATCGCTTTGACGCCGAGGTCCTGGCCCAAAGATTCGGGTTCCGGGAGGAGTAGTGTGACGGTCACGCGCTACCGTTCCATCAACGAGATGCCTCGGCCCTGGAGGGAGAAGGACGATCCGGAAAACCTCCGAGCCGTGGCTCAAATGCTGGCATTCTACCGAAGCCTGGTGCGGAGTCCGCTTCGACGGCCGGGCGTTCAACGCTTCCGCACCCTGCAGGAAGCCAATGCCAGCCGGGATGATCCTTACCGGTGCCGAGGTGACAGCGCTTGAACAGTCGGGCCGCCATGCCTGGCCGCAGCCCCGTACCAGTACCTCTCCCTCCAGGGGAGAAGCCAAGGGGGCTATTTCATCGGGGTTACCGCTAGCTCGGATTTCTCACGCCCGGTCGTTGTGGCTGGCTTAACTTTGGCTGCTGACGACGGGGGTTTCCAGGACCTGCCTGCAGAGCCTGGTCCAGGATCGAGATTCCTCTCGTATGCTCTTCTTGAGGGCCAAAAGATCCACCCGCACTCTTCTTCTCAGGCCTTCGTTGCGAGCTTTCTGCTGGGACCTGAGGTTGTTGACCAGATTTTCCCAATCACTCAGCTTGGCCACCAGGCTGTCGGCGATCTTGACGATCTCCTTTTCCAGCTGATTCAAGGCCGGCTGGTTCTTTTCCCTGATCTTCCGCAGCATCAGCTTTCGATCCACCAGAATGAGCTTCTTGCGGATCGTGGAAGTGCGAACTCTCCTCAGATCGGAGGCCAATCCAAGTTGGCCGGCCAACCAGATAAGCAACTTGGTGATGTCGTACTGATACCACCTCACGCCATTGCGGTAGTCGCCGGAGAAGGTGTGGTGATAGTTGTGATAGCCCTCTCCCATCGTGAACAGTGACAGGATCCAGTTGTTGACAGCGGAATGCTCCGTTGAGAACGGTTTGGAGCCCCACATGTGGGCCAGGGAATTGATGAACCAGGTGGAATGATGAACCAGGAAGATGCGGGCCAGGAGAGCGATGACGAAGGCGCCGATGTAGTCCTCAAACAGCCACCCCAGGAAAACCACCGGGATCATATTGGTGGCTGCCACGAGGAGGCCGTAGTGTCGATGCTGGAAGTGAACCAGGCTGTTTTCCATCAGATCGGCTACGCCCTGTTCTTGCAACGGCTTTCGTTTCTTGAACATCCACAGCAGATGGGAGTACCAAAACCCATCCCGGGTCTGGTAGGGATCCTCATCGGTGTCCACATGCCGGTGATGCAGGCGGTGATCGTGCGACCACTCGAGCGCACTGCCTTGAATGGCCAGAGTTCCCATTGAGAGCAGAACCGCCTCCAGCGGCTTATGGGGCTTATAGGTCTTGTGGGAGTAAAAGCGATGGTAGCCAGCGGTGATACCCATCGCGGCCAGCACATAAAGCACGAAAGCAGCCACCATCAGGCCTGGATTGAGGGGCATGTAAAGTAAATAGAGGGGCAGCGAGACCAGCAAGAGAATATGATAGCCGATCAGAAACAGACCCCCAGTCCAGTTAAAGTTTTTCATAGTGACGGTGCGCTCGTTTTGAAGGTGGGGCGGAGCGGCGGGAGGGGGAGTCGACTTCGGTATCCGTGCCTCCACTTCCGATACTCGCTCAAGTGGTTCTTTGTGCAGGTCTGCTGTTTCTAACGTGATGTCGAGCTTCTTCAGGAGACCCAAACTGCGAAGCCAGCTTAAGTATACTCTGAAGTGAGGCGCCTTGCAACTCGGCTCTTCCTCGACTTCCACCTCCGTCAACTTGCTCATTGAGCAACAAGTCGCATCCTACCGCTGCCCTGGCCCTCGCGGTAACGACTTGTCAGCCGGCGCTTCCGGCGCCTGGCGGGAATAAACGCCCTCTTGACTTTGCTCATGGATCAACACGATTTTGACCCGGATCGATCATTCGGCGGGGGATGCTCTCCCCGGCGCTAGATCAGCCGGAAGTGTATCCCTTGGGCAAATAAAGGTTAAGCCAAGTGGACCCGATAAGAAAGAGACGTGTGG
>JBHHYX010000229.1:0-8634 GCA_046757765.1 Acidobacteriota bacterium
CCGGGAAGATGTGGCGCCGGGGCTGATCTTCTGGCATGCCAAGGGGGCCAAGATACGCTCGCTGGTGGAGCAGTTCCTCCAGCAGGAGTTGGAGAAGCGGGGCTACCGGTTCGTCTACACTCCGCACATCGCCAAGAGTGTTCTCTGGAAGACGTCGGGGCACTATGACTATTTTCTCCAGCACATGTACAGGTTGCCCGTGGAGGAGGAAGAATACGTCCTCAAGCCGATGAATTGCCCCGGTCACATCGTGATCTACCAGTCGGCCAAACGCAGCTACCGTCAGTTGCCGGTGCGCCTGGCGGAGTTTGGAACCGTCTACCGGAAGGAAAAGTCGGGAACACTGCATGGTTTGCTGCGGGTGCGGGGGTTCACTCAGGATGACGCCCATATCTTTTGTCGGCCCGATCAGGTTCTGGAAGAGGTGATCCAAACGCTGGAGCTGGCCGACTTTGTCCTGAAGAGTTTCGGTTTCAACCAGTTCGAAGTGACTCTCTCTGTGTCGGATCCCGACCAGCCCCAGCACTATGCAGGCCAACCACAGCAGTGGCAGGCCGCCGAGTCTGTCCTCGTTCAGGCCCTGGAGAAAAAAGGTTGGGCTTATCAGCGCCAGGAAGGAGAGGCCGCTTTTTATGGTCCCAAAATCGACATCTGCCTCATCGATGCCCTGGGCCGATCCTGGCAGCTGAGTACTTTCCAATTTGACTTTAGTCTTCCCACTCGTTTCAATGTGACCTACGTCGGTTCCGATTCGAAAGAGCATCATGTGATCATGATTCATAGGGCTTTGTTGGGATCGATGGAGCGCTTCATGGGAATCCTGGTGGAGCACTACGGGGGGGCCTTTCCGATCTGGCTGGCTCCCCTTCAGGCGGTGGTGATTCCCGTGAGTGAAAGGCACCACGACTACGCCGGAAAGGTCAAACAGATCTTGCAGGAGAACTCCCTTCGAGTTGAAGTCGACCTCAGAAACGAGAAGGTCGGCTACAAGATCCGAGATGCCCAAATCAAAAAGACGCCTTATATGCTCATTGTCGGAGAAAAAGAGAGAGAACAAGAGACGGTCTCGGTTCGAAACCGGTTCGAAGGCGATCTGGGAACCGCGACTGCGCCGGACTTTGTGGCAACGGTCAAGACACTGATCGACCAAAAGGCTGGAAGGCCATAGTGGCCGGCTACAGGCGACAGGTTACAAGCGGGGGATCAAAGATCAGTGAAGCCGAGTGGTAGGAGCAGCAGAAGTACGAACAGGACACGGGTCAATCGACGGATCAGGGCCTCCGAGATACGGGTGATTGACGAAGACGGGACGCAGTTGGGCGTCATGCCCCCCCATCAAGCTCTTCGACTGGCGGAGGAACGAAGGCTGGATCTTGTTGAGGTGGCGCCCACAGCCAGGCCTCCGGTCTGCCGGATCATGGACTATGGAAAGTACATGTACCAGCAGAGCAAGAGGGCTCAAGAGGCTAAGAAGCATCAGAAGACTACGCAGGTCAAAGAGGTGAAGTTTCGACCCAAGATTGACGAGCACGACTACGAATTCAAGAAAAACCATGTCATCCGGTTCCTGAAGGGCGAAAACAAGGTCAAGGCCACGGTCATATTTCGAGGCCGAGAGGTGACCCATTCGGAAATTGGGGCGGAAATCCTCAAGCGCCTGCGCACGGAAGTCGAAGACCTCGCCAGCGTGGAAAGACATCCCAGGCTGGAGGGGCACAATATGACCATGATCCTGTCGCCGAGGAAAACCAATTAGCTCGGTATTCTCACACTCATTCGGGTGGCGAACACGGTGGAGATGCCCGTGGATTCAGGGCGTCGCGACCGAGCCCCCGCGGCCGTGGTCGTGCGGCAGATCGACCTCGGAGTGGTGAGGAAGCCGGAAACCGGGTGTACCGAGGTTGCGGCGGCGGTGGCCGTGGCCGCAATGAGACACCAAACGAGAGCCGGAGTGAAACAGGATGAAACTGAAGACGAAGCGGGCGGCCGCCAAACGGTTCAAGGTGACTGGAAGCGGAAAAATCGTGAAGAGGGGAAGCCATCACAGTCACATACTGACCAAGAAATCCTCCAAGCGGAAACGTGGACTGAACCGCTGGAGTCTCCTGTCCGACCCTGACCAGAAGCGGGCGAAAGCCATGCTGAATCTGGGTTAGGCGGACTTTCTCATCGCCGTGTAGCGCGAAGTGGAAAGCTGACTTGAAAGGAGTCCGAAAAAGAGCGAGACTTCCTCGATGGCTTGGCTTCTCCGCCTTCCGAATCTGACCAACCTCCATGGAAGTGGATCACTATCATGCCAAGAGTAACGCGGGGAACAAACAGAATTCGACGACGTAAGAAGATTCTTCGTCTGGCCAGGGGATACAGGGGCGCCAAGAGTAAACTCCATCGCGCCGCTAAAGAGCAGGTCATGCGGTCTCTTGCTTTCGCCTATCGCCACCGGAGGCAAAAAAAACGCAACTTTCGAAGTCTCTGGATTGTCCGGATCAGCGCGGCCGCTCGCCAGAACGGCCTTTCCTACAGTCAACTCATCGATGGTCTCAAGAAGGCCGGGCTCGACCTGAACCGCAAAATGCTGGCCGAGATTGCCGTCCGTGACAGCCAGGGATTCAGCAGACTGGCCGAAAAGGCCCGGCAGGCGAGCTCCTAGCCCGGATTTCCGCACAGCCTACTAGCAGTGATGAGGAGTCGAAAGGCCGCCCCTGACAAGGCTTGCGGCCGAGGCGGCCACAGGCGTAGTGTGCAGTACGTCAAGCGGGTCGACCAAGCGTAACGCGGTCAGAGTGGATGCATTCGGCTTCGCAATAGATCGTTTGTGACAAGTGCGGGCTACAGGCCGGAAGCTGTGGAGACGGGACCGGGAAACCGGTTCCTTCTTTTTTTTGGTTGACAAGGTCCTTGAATTCGCTAGAATGAAACCAGCCCGCAATTTCTCATGAGGGGTTGTGGTGAGGCGCCGGAAGCGTTGCGTTGACAAGGCGTTGCGGCCGAGAGCCTCCGCAATCGGTACCCGGCAGTCGGCCACCACCGGAGCAACGCGGTCAGTGCCGCAATCGGCGGCTCATGAGACATGTGGACTATAGGCATCCAGCCACTGATTAGGCCGTCGCTACGGGCAGATCGAGTGGTATACCTTTTATTCCAGCCAGCACTTCCCAGTTGGCAAAGGGCTTTGTTGTGCCTATCCCTTGCCAGATCAGTATCTAACCTGACTTGGGAGATGAGAAGGGTCAAGAGGTTGTATCGTCGCGGGTTGCGGAGTGAACCCGGACCACCAACCCGGATTTCTCACACTCGATCGCAGCAAGGCGGTGGAGAGGCGCGTGGATACAAGGCGTCGCGACCGAGGGCTCCGCAGTCGTACTGGACAGTTCGTCGAGGAACCCGACGGAACGCAACACAGTAGACGCGGGCATATTTGCCGCCGTAGTAGCTGAGAGCGCCCTTCGGCGCAAGGATCGCAAGGCCAGGTTGGGGCGAGGGTCGGACAGAACGCCCACCCAAAATGGTCGAGGGCAATGCAGTCCGGCCGGCAATGGCGGCCCCGCGGATGGATAGAGCGTGAGCAATCGGGGCCGGGCAGGTGACACTTTTGTCTACAAGAGATCTGGCCGAGTTGGAGGAATTGGTGATCCGAGCTGTGCGTCTCTTGCAGACCCTTCAAAGCCACAATGCGAGTCTTAGAGAAGAAGCTTCTAAATTGGAACGAGATCTGGAGGAACTCAAGAGGGAGAATCAGGAGAAGTCTGAGCTAATCAATCGGTTCGAGAACGACCGTCTGAAGATTCGTTCCCACGTAGAAAGAGCGATCAAGAGGGTTGCCGTTCTGGAAGAACCTGTCCGGGAATCGATCTAAGCCGCGAAAAGAATATAGCGTGATGGGTCCTGATATGGAACAAACGACAGCTGTGACGATCTTTAACCAAACTTACCAAGTGCGTAGCGCTAGGGATCCGGAGGTCGTGAGGCAGCTGGCCCAACACGTGGATCAGAGAATGCTGGAACTCTCCCGGCGCACACCTTCGGTGGACACTTTGAAAATAGCTGTCCTGGCAGCCTTGCTCATTAGCGATGAGTACTTTGCCACAGAGCGAAAACTGAACAGTCTGGAACGGACGATCTCAGACAAGACTCAGGCAATGGTCGGGATGTTGAAACCCCTAATGGGTTGCGACTCGCCTTGACCAGCCTGGGCCGAGTGCGATACACTCAACTTCCCCTGCGATGCCCGTGCTGGCAAGTAGAAATTGAGCCAACACAATCTACTAGGGAGATTCGGGTCCTTTCGCGGTGAGCGATTCCTTTGACGGAATTGCCTGATGTGAGAGGTAGAATGCCCACCTGCTCAAGGCAGGTTCAATCTCGCGAGCCACACGACAAAGCGGGGGCCCCTCCGCCCTCACCTTCCTTTCGGACAGTTCCTCATTGTGGGAGACGATCGTATGTCAGATTACCTTCCCCTTCTCCTTTTCGCTTTCACTCTAGCGGCTGCGATTGGGGCCTGGCTCTTGCTGCAAAGGAGACTGGTCGACCGACCTGTAAGAGAAGCTGAAAAGAGAGCCGAGGGCATCGAGGCTCAAGCCCGCAAGGAAGCGGAAGCGATCAAGAAGGAAAAACTCCTCGAAGCCAAGGACCAGATTCTGGGCTGGCGTTCCGAGGAGGAGAAGAAGATCCGGAAAAGACTTTACGCGGCCGACTCACGGGAACGGGACTTGGCTCGTGGCAGGGACGAGCTGCAGAGAAAAGAAGCCATCCTGGTCCGCAGGGAGGGAGAGTTCAACAAGCGTTCACGGCGACTCCGGGATCGAGAGCTTGAACTGTCGGAAGCGGAAAAGAGTCTCGGTGAACTGGTCGACGAGCGGACACGACAGCTGGAGGCGGTGGCCGGTATGACGGCCGAGGAGGCCAAGAGAGGCCTGGTCAAATCGATTGAAGAAGAGGCCAGACACGACGCCGCGCTGTTGGGGAAGCGGATCGAAGAGCAGGCTCGGGCAAGATCGGAGATGGAAGCCCGCAAGATCGTCACCCAGGCGATTCAGCGTTGTGCCGCGGAACACGTAGTGGAGTCGACGGTCTCCGTGGTTGACCTCCCTTCGGACGACATGAAGGGGCGAATCATCGGACGGGAAGGCCGCAATATCCGAGCGCTGGAGCAAGCGACCGGAGTCGACCTGATCGTGGATGATACACCGGAGGCGGTTATCCTTTCCGGATTTGACCCGCTACGCCGCGAGATCGCAAAACTTTCCATCGAGAAGTTGATCAAGGACGGGCGCATCCATCCGGCACGCATCGAAGAAGTGGTCGCCAAGGTTGAGAAGGAGATGGAGACGCGGCTGCGGGAAATTGGAGAGCAGGCCGCCTTCGAACTCGGTATTCACGACCTCCATCGCGAACTGCTCCGCATGTTGGGCCGGTTGAGGTTTCGGACCAGCTACGGTCAGAATGTGCTGGCTCACAGCCGTGAGGTCGCTTATCTGGCGGGGATAATGGCTCGGGAAATCGGGCTGGACGTGAAGGTCTGCACTCGCGCCGGGCTACTCCACGACGTGGGCAAAGCCGTGGATCGGGACCTGGAAGGCACTCACCTGCAGCTGGGAGTGGAACTGGCGAAAAAATGCCATGAGAGCCCCGAAGTGATCCACGCCATGGAAGCTCACCATTTCGATGTCGAGTTTCGTACTCTCGAAGCCGTTCTGGTGCAGGCGGCCGACGCCATCTCGGCCGCACGGCCCGGCGCCCGCAGAGAAATCCTCGAGAATTACATCAAGAGGCTGGAAAAACTGGAGGAACTGGCAGCATCCTTCAACGGCGTCGCCAAGGCCTTTGCACTGCAGGCGGGTCGTGAGATTCGGATCCTGGTGGAAAGCAGTAACGTCTCCGACGAACGGGCCTTCTGGCTGGCCAAGGACATCGCCAAGAAAATTGAGGGCGAGCTCGAGTACCCCGGACAGATCAAAGTCACCGTGATTCGCGAGATGCGCTGTGTCGACTACGCCAAGTAACGGCGTCAGGCTCCGGTGGCGCCGTCTTCGAAGTCGAGCCTGGATTGCCAAGGCGTCACTGAACCACGAACGTGAGTGAGTGGCCATCCGGATTGGCCGGGCGCTGACGCTTCGGTTCAGTTGACAGAGCCAGCGCAACGGCGCGCACGTCGTCCCTGCAGCCCATCTGAGAGCAAGATTCTCAGAATTCGGCGGTAAGCAACTCAACTCCTCCGTTGAAGACCCGTATTCTCCCCGGTCTCCGGTTCTCACAGGGCGAGGACTACCGGCCCAGGCTCTCCAGGATACCGCGCAAATAACCGATGTTTCGGGCGGCGGTGGCCCTGGCGTCGGGAACGAAGTCGAAGGGCTCAACCGAAACGAAGCCCTCATAGTGAGTCTTGACAAGGGCTTGGAGGATTGGTGTAAACCGGTCCCGCCCCTGCCCCGGGCCCCGGCCGTCTCGATCATTGAGATGGATGTGGGCTATTTTACCGCTGGGCATCCATGTTTCAATCAGATCAGCCGCCGAAGCGGTCTCCGAGAGAGAAGCCGCCCGTGCGTCGATCATGGTTCGAAAAAAGGGGCTGTTCAGCTCATCCACCAGACGGGCGGCATCGGCGAAGCTATTGAGAAAGTTGGTTTCGACCGGAGGCAGGGGCTCAATGCAGTAGATGACCCCCGAAGATTCGGCCTCGGGCACGATCGCCTCAAAAGTGGCTTTGGCTCGCCGCCAGGCTTCTTCTGGATCGTCACCGCGGGCGATCTGGCGCTGCCGGGGCGATCCGTGCACCATGACTCGGCCCCCCAGGTCGGCGCACAGCCCGATGAGAGCGCGAATGACATCGATCGTTTTTTTTCGCACCCGCCCATCCGAACTGGTGATGGAGAGACCTTGGGGAGTGACCAGAAGCCAGTGGAGGCCGGCTATTTCCAGGCCCGACGCCAGAGCCGTTCGGCGCAATTCCCTCCGGAGCGACCGGTCCAGAAGATGGGGGTTGGCCGCCAAAGTGAACGGCGCCAGCTCCAGGGCATCATAGCCGAGAGCGGCCGCATACTCGCACTGAGCGGCAAACCCCAACTCCCTCAAGATTTCGTTACACAGGGCAATCTTCATTTCTCCGCCACCTGGACAGTATTTCAGCGCCCGCCCCTCGGTTAATCTCCTCAATGACAATGACGTGCCTGATCGCGGGTTCTTTGGATGCAGCCTTTACCATCTCCATAAATGGACCATCGACCAGAGATAACTTCCCGTCACCGGCAGGCCTCCAACCACGTACAAAATCCTCATATGATAAGTTTGGGTGAAACTGCACAGCCCGCACCTTGCTATCGTTTCGCTGCCCCATCAAGGCAAAGGCCAAGCGTTTTGAGAGCCAGGTCTTACCAGTGCCAGGTGGTCCTTGGAGTATCAGGTTCTTTTTCGTCCGGAGACGTTCGAGAAGTTTTTCCAGTTGGGAACGCTTTAAAAAGCAACCGTCCGCCAGGATGTCGTCTACTGAATAGGGTTCGATGGGTGCTGCGGTGATTTCTGCTTCCGGCTCGAGATCCGAGTCATCACCTTGGGTGGCAGCGTCGGATTGCCTCGCGGCTCCACTATCTTTGAAAAGCCACGCGGCCAGTGACAGTTCAGGGAATGAGTGAACCGGATAAGCATCTTCCTGGAAACGAGCTTCTATCGTGTCCAACACAGTGAGGTAGTCGTTTGCGTTGCAACGCCCCTTAGGACCATTCAAACCGATTTGAATTCCCAGTTTCTTGTTGATATAACGTTGGGACTGACTATCAAGCGTCAGGTAATTCCAAGGACGAATCCAATAGAGACCCATCGTGAGATTCCAGCCTACCCCAAACCTTTGTGTCGCGTTGTCATAGGCTTTTACGAATACTGACTGGACGTCAGCATATTCCGAGTCAGCGAATCGTATCGCTTCCTCAAAGATCTCCCAAAGCGCATCTATGTCGTCTGGGCGACGCTTATTCTCGAAGCCAAAAAACCAGGACTTCTGGTTGCTGAGAACAGGTATCCCTTCAAAAGACTTCGGCATCGGTTTGTCTACACCCAGCAATTTTGCCAACTCTGCGCCAATCGCTTTGCGGTTGGCATCTGTGATGCCACGGTTAAAGATTCCCATGGTTGTGAATGGACAGATGTCTTTCAGCGGGCCAGACGAGCCATCCGCATATTGGTCCTTTAGGTTCGAGAGCCCATGCACCCGTGCGGCTATGGCATGGATCCCAGCAACCAACTCACCTCTTTTTTCACGGAAACCAAGCAGTTTATCCGCAACGGCCTCATAGAAGCGTGTCCAGTTGAATCGTCGCTTGTCAACCACTCCATCGCCGAACCGTTCCCGCCAATAAGGCGCGTTTCTAAACCGTCTCAGATCTTGCGGCTTATCCTCAAAAGTAAAACTGATCAATGCGTCCGTCGTCCAATCCCCAGGTAAAACCCTCCAGACGGTGCCCCTGTGCGTATAGAAATACCATTCACGTGGTTTTTCGAGTCCGGTCCAATCGACTTTTACCTTGCGGCCATCGCCCAGATTTTCAGTTACGGTTCCAATGGCCTTTATCGCCATAACGGAAACTGTTTGACCTCGGTTATCAAATGGCAAATGGTGCTTGCGTGTGTAGGAAGACTTGA